>NZ_JAEMUX010000166.1 GCF_016598475.1 Streptomyces adelaidensis | reverse complement strand
TACGGAGGGTTCCTCAGTCGGTGCCCCACTCCTGCTTCGCGCGCTTGCTGTCGCTGTCGCCCATCGTGGTGATCGTCAGATTCAGACCGGACTTGTTCTTCTCGGCCGTGATCACCTTGTTCCCGGCGTACCGGCTGATGATCAGACTGCCGCCCAGACCCCACTGCTGCTTCTTGTCCGAGGTCTTACAGGTCCGCTGGGTGACGACCGTGCCGTTCGTCTTCTTGGAGACGCCCAGGCATTTACCCGACTTCGTGTTCTTGACGGTGTAGAACTCGCTGGAGCTGCTGATGCGCTTGAGCGTCCACTTCTGCGTGGTGTCACCGCCGCACTTGGCGATCTTGGCCGGGGCGCCGTTGTTCTTCTTGCCGGCCATGGTCATACAGATGTCCTTGCCGCCGATGTTGCCCCACACCTTCACCAGGCGCACGTTGTTGTAGGCCTGCGCACCGGTCTCCGCGGCGTTCGCGGTCACCGGCGAACCCGCGGTCACGGCCGCCGCGACGACACCCGTGATGGCCAGAGCCCTGACACTCATCCGCATGTGAACCATCCATCCCTTGGGAAACAGCAGGATTAGGGGAGTTGGGCGCGAGGCGCGGAGGGTGAACCGTCCCCCGACGGCAACTCGCGGCTCGAACATAGGCCGTCGGCACGTCTGTTCACCATGTCTCTTGGGGAGGGGCCCCGAAGGACACCTCCTCCAAGGACACCTCCCCCGAGAGCACCTCCCCGAAGGGCAAGTGAGCCGCCACGGGCGGCCCTGAGGGACGTCCACACCCACCCCGTACGATCCCGTCATGTCCCGCAGCAGCCGAATCGCCGGCCTGACCATCGGCGCCATCGCACTCGCCACCACCGCGGTGATCACCGTGCGCCTGCTCTCCGAACCCTCCTTCAGCTTCGCCGCCGCGCCCATGGCCGACGATCCGGCCTGCGCCCGGATCAGCGAGCACTACCCCGACCGGCTGGCCGGGCTGGACCGGGCGGACACCAGCACCGAGGGCGCCGCGGTGTGGGGTGACGGAGCCGTCGTCGCCCGCTGTGGCTTCCCCAGGCTCAAGGCCACCGAGGACGCGTGTGCCCAGGTCGACGGCGTCGACTGGGTGTGGCGCACGAGCAAGGACAGGGACGGCCGGGAAGTACTGATGACCTACGGCCGCGAACCGTCCGTCGAGGTTCAGCTGACCGACGGTCAGGCAGCGCCCGACTCCGTCCTGGTCGGCCTCTCCGCCGTCGTGAAATCCATCAGGCAGAGCAACGAGTGCCTTTCCCTCGCGGACGTCCCGTAGGGCCTGTCGCGAGGTCCCGGACGATCCCGCCCACTCATGAGTTCGCCTGCGTCGCAGCCGCCTAAGCTGTACGGACGCGGGTTCGGGTCAAGGGAGTTGGGGTACAGCGTGGCGACGACGAAGGCGACCTCCCGAGTGGTCGTGTACGCGGTCTCGGCCTGCCTCGCGCTGTCCGGCTGTGCGACGACCGAACCGCTGTCGCTGTCGGACCCGGAGCAGTCGCAGGCGTCACCGTTCAAGAGCTTCCCGGTGGCCGACCGGGCCGATGCCCCCGACTTCGCAGGCACGACCGTCGACGGCGAGCCGGTGCGCCTGTCCGACTACCGCGGCAAGGTCGTCGTCGTGAACGCCTGGGCCTCCACCTGCGCCCCCTGCCGCAAGGAGTCACCCGCCCTGGAGCGGACGCAGCGCAAGTTGGCCGACCAGGGCCTTCAGGTACTGGGCGTCACCAGCGACACCGACCGGAAGCTCGGCCTCGACTTCCAGCGGGAGCTCGGCCTCACCTATCCGAGCCTGCACGACCCGGACGGCAAGCAGTTCCTGAAGCTGCCGCCCGGCATGGTGAACCCGCAGATCCTTCCTTTCACCCTGTTCATCGACCGCGAGGGCAGGATCGCCGGAGCTCTGCAGAGCACCGTGACCGAGAAGGAAGTGTCCGGCATCGTCGCGCCGATACTGAAGGAGCCGGAGGAGAAGTAGCGGCGAGGCCACGGCCGTCGGCCGACACCGCCCTTTCGTTCACCTCCCCAACGGGCAATAGCGACAAAGCGCAGCTCGCAACTACGTTCGGTTTCTCAAGCACCCGAACAATGGAGAGCACCGTTGCGTAACGCCATGCCCATATCCCGCCTGGCCGCCGTCTCGGTCCTGCCGCTCGCCCTGCTCGGCGCGACGGTCACCACCGCGTCCGGCACCGCCGCCGCCGAGCCCGCCGCCTCGAAGGCCGCCGCAGTGAAGGCCGCCTTCGGCCTGGAGACGACCTCCTACCGGGACGTGACCGGCACGGCCGCGCCGGCCGCGACCGCGAAGACCGAGGGCTTCAGTGTGCGCACCGCGCCGTCGGGACAGACCGCCGTCGTGGACAGCTCCATGGCGTCCGAGGGGGCCATCAGCGCCGCGAACCCCCGCTTCGTGGATCTGGCGTGGAAGTCGTACTCCGCCAAGGCCCGCTACACCGTGGTCCGCGGCGACACCGTGCTCGCCGAGTTGCCGGCCGGATCGACAGGCTTCCGCGACACCACGGTGGCGCCGGGCGCGAAGTACCAGTACCAGATCGTGCCGCAGCTGGTCGGCGACACCGCACAGGCCCGCACCTTCGGTCTGCAGGTGACCGTGCCCGCTCCCAAGAAGGGCCAGTCGGACCTCACGGCGATGCGCACCACGGCCACGGCGCGGGCGGAGGCCGCCGCGGCGGCGACCACCACGACCCTGACGTGGGAGACGTTCATCGCGCAGAAGCGGCTGGATGCCCCGCTGATGGCCGGAAAGGCCGTGTGCACCTACGGCAAGGGCTACGCCTTCGGTGGCGACAACCGCGGCTTCAACTGGCGCAGTTCCAGCTATCGCACGGCCGCCAACGCGGTGATCACCTGGAAGAGCAAGAAGGTCCAGGGGCACACAAGCGTCGGCGCCACGCACGTGTACAACAAGAAGACCGGCAAGGTCGTGGCCAAGCGGACCGCGTCCGGCAGCAAGATGCAGGTCCGCAAGCTCGGCAGCGGCTCGGGTTACGTGGACATCCGCATGGTGACGCACGCCACCAACCCGTTCTGCAGCAAGAAACTGCCCAACGCGATCGACGGCGCCCTGCAGTTCAAGATCCGCTCGAACGGCAACTGGGAGATCCGCTCCGGAAACCACCGGAAGATGCCCAGCCACTACATCTACATCTACAACGGCGGCCGGGTGACCGACGTGTACAAGCGCAAGGCCGCCAGCCCCTGGTGCCTGTCCGGGTCGGGCCCGGCCGGATGCCAGCTGGCCAACCTGACCGGTTACACGGGCCGCTACAAGTAGGAAACCCCCGGCTCACACCCACGGCGGCTCCCACGCACCTCGCGGGGGCCGCCACCGCCGTAGCAAGCCCCGACGCCTGCGATCCGCGGCGGAAGGGGGACACTGTCCCTGCAAGCGGACCGCCGCGCGGTGGTCCATCGGCCCACCAACGGGAGAGCGTGACATGACTGTCACCTGGCGCAGCGCTGTCTCCTACGCGCTGATCGTCGCCATCGGATCCTGGCTGACCGGAGCTGTGGTCGACCTCGCCTGGTCAGTGGCCGCGGACAACGTCGGGTCCTGGGTGTCGTTCTGGGCGGCGAACCCCGTGTCCTACGTCTTCCTGGCCGTGACCACGCTCGCCCTGACCCTGACGCGCCGCTTCACCGCCCCCATGCCGGTCTGGCGCCTCCCGCTGCTCGACGGAGGCGTCTACCTGCTGGTTCTGCTGCTGTGGGGCGGCCTCTCCGCGTGGCGGGACGGCGCCGCCGTGCCGGTCGACGACGCCTTCGTCACGGCGGGCTTCGCACTGCTCACCCTTCAGTTGCCGTCCGCGTGGCTGCTGATCCTCTGGCGCGCCCGGCATCTCCGCGTCGTCCTCCGCCAGGACGACGACGGCACGACGGCCGCCCGGGTGGCCGGACAGTGACTGTCCAGGAGGCGGCGGAGGCCGCCTGATCCCCGTACGGCAACAGCCCCCGGCAGCACGCCGGGGGCTGTGTCGTTCGTGCCCCGCTACTGTCCGTGCCCCGCTAGGGAAGGTTCCTCGCCATGACGATCCGCTGGACCTGGTTCGTGCCTTCATAAATTTGCGTGATCTTCGCGTCGCGCATCATGCGCTCGACCGGGTAGTCGCGGGTGTAGCCGTAGCCGCCGAGGAGCTGGACGGCGTCCGTGGTGACCTCCATGGCGACGTCGGAGGCGAAGCACTTGGCGGCGGCGCCCTGGAAGGTGAGGTCCTTGTCGCCGCGTTCGGACTTCGCCGCCGCCTGGTACGTCAGGGCGCGGGCGGCCTCGACCTTCATGGCCATGTCGGCGAGCATGAACTGGATGCCCTGGAAGTCGCCGATCGGCTTGCCGAACTGCTTGCGCTCCTGGACGTAGCCCTTGGCGTAGTCGAGGGCGCCCTGGGCGACGCCGAGGGCCTGGGCGGCGATGGTGATGCGGGTGTGGTCCAGGGTCTGCATCGCCGTGGCGAAGCCGGTGCCCTCCTCGCCGATCATGCGGTCGGCGGGGATGCGGACGTTGTCGAGGTAGACCTCGCGGGTCGGGGAGCCCTTGATGCCGAGCTTCTTCTCCGGGGCGCCGAAGGAGACGCCTTCGTCGGACTTCTCGACAACGAAGGCGGAGATGCCCTTCGAACGCTTCTCCGGGTCCGTGACCGCCATGACCGTGTAGTAGTCACTCACGCCCGCGTTGGTGATCCAGCGCTTCACACCGTTGAGGATGAAGTGGTCGCCGTCGCGGACCGCACGGGTCTTCATACCGGCCGCGTCGGAGCCGGCGTCCGGCTCGGAGAGGCAGTACGAGAACATCGCGTCGCCCTTGGCGAGCGGGCCCAGGTACTTCTTCTTCAGGTCCTCGGAGCCGGAGAGGATCACCGGGAGCGAGCCGAGCTTGTTGACGGCCGGGATGAGGGAGGAGGAGACGCAGGCGCGGGCGACCTCCTCGATCACGATGACCGTGGCGAGCGCGTCGGCGCCGGCGCCGCCGTACTCCTCGGGGACGTGCACGGCGTGCAGGTCGTTGGCGACGAGCGCGTCGAGCGCCTCCTGCGGGAAGCGGGCCTCCTCGTCCACGGCGGCCGCATGGGGAGCGATCTTCGCCTCGGCGAGCGCACGGATCGCGTCGCGGAGCATGTCGTGCTCCTCGGACGGGCGGTACAGGTCGAAATCAGCCGATCCGGCCAAGGTCTCTCACGCTCCCGATGCTAACTACCGTTAAGTAACACTGATTTTAGAGGCCCGCGCCCGCGACAGAGACGTGAGCTTGGCGACAGAGGGAAACTGCCCGGTGAAGGGCTCGAACACGCCCCGACTATGCTCAGGCAGCGCACAACCAGAGCATCTTTGACCTCACGGCCGGACATCCCAGGAGCACTCCATGGCCCTCAAGATCACTGTGATCGGCACCGGCTACCTAGGCGCGACACATGCCGCGGCCATGGCCGAGCTGGGGTTCGAGGTGCTCGGGCTGGATGTCGTCGAGGAGAAGATCGACATGCTCCGGCGGGGCGAGGTCCCGATGTACGAGCCGGGCCTCGAGGAGCTGCTGCGCAAGCATGTCGCCGGGATCGAGGGGTCCAGCGGGCGGCTGCGCTTCA
This sequence comes from Streptomyces adelaidensis, assembly GCF_016598475.1. Taxonomy (GTDB): domain Bacteria; phylum Actinomycetota; class Actinomycetes; order Streptomycetales; family Streptomycetaceae; genus Streptomyces; species Streptomyces adelaidensis. The sequence continues at coordinate 1,213 of NZ_JAEMUX010000166.1, read as the reverse complement.
CGACCGACTACGCCGAGGTCGCGGCCTTCGGTGACATCCACTTCGTCTGCGTGAACACTCCGCAGCGGCACGGCGAGTACGCCTGCGACATGTCGTACGTGGACGCGGCCTTCGCCTCGCTCGCCCCGCATCTGACGGGCCCGGCCCTCGTCGTCGGCAAGTCGACCGTGCCCGTCGGGTCCGCCGACCGGCTGGCCGCCTATGTCGCCGAGCACGCGCCCGCCGGGGCGGACGTCGAAATGGCCTGGAACCCGGAGTTCCTGCGTGAGGGCTTCGCCGTGAACGACACGCTGCACCCCGACCGCATCGTGGTGGGCGTGCGCAGCGAGCGCGCCGAGAAGCTGCTGCGGGAGGTGTACGCGACGCCGGTCGGCGAGGGCTCGCCCTTCATCGTCACCGACTTCCCGACCGCCGAGCTGGTGAAGACCTCCGCGAACTCCTTTCTCGCCACCAAGATCTCCTTCATCAACGCCATGGCCGAGGTGTGCGAGGCCGCCGGGGGCGATGTCGCCAAGCTGGCGGAGGCCATCGGGTACGACGACCGGATCGGCAAGAAGTTCCTGCGGGCCGGCATCGGGTTCGGCGGCGGGTGTCTGCCGAAGGACATCCGGGCGTTCATGGCGCGCGCCGGTGAGCTGGGCGCCGACCAGGCCCTGACCTTCCTGCGCGAGATCGACTCCATCAACATGCGCCAGCGTGGGCAGATGGTGGAGCTGGCCCGGCAGGCGCTGGGCGGCGGGTCCTTCCTGGGCAAGCGGGTCGCCGTGCTCGGCGCCACCTTCAAGCCCGACTCCGACGACGTACGCGACTCGCCCGCCCTCAACGTGGCCGGGCAGATCCACCTCCAGGGCGGCCAGGTCACCGTCTACGACCCCAAGGGCATGGACAACGCCCGGCGGCTCTTCCCGACGCTCGGGTACGCCGACTCCACGATCAAGGCCGTGAGCGGCGCCGACATCGTGCTGCACCTCACCGAGTGGCGCGAGTTCCGTGAGCTGGACCCGGCGGCGCTGGGCGAGGTGGCGTCGACGCGGCTCGTGCTGGACGGGCGCAACGCGCTGGATCCCGAGCTCTGGCGCCGGGCGGGGTGGACGTACCGGGCGATGGGGCGGCCGACCGCCTGACGCGGTTTTAGGGCCCTCCCTTCCCCCCTCCCCTTCTCCTTCCCCTTCTCCTTCCCCTTCTCCTTCTCCTTCTCCTTCTCCTTCTCCTT
>NZ_JAEMUX010000165.1 GCF_016598475.1 Streptomyces adelaidensis | reverse complement strand
CGGGGCCCCCTATAATCCCCCCCCGGGCTTTTTGTTCGGGGGGGGGGCGGGGGGGGCCCCCCGGGGATGGGACGGGTAGGGGCGGCGGGGGCGAAAACCCCCTCCCCAGCCCCACCCCACCAGGCCACCATGTCCCCCATGACCACCTCCCGCAGCCAACACCACTCCACCCGAGCCCACTCCTTCAACACCGCCGCAGCCCAATACGCGGCAAACCGCCCCTCCTACCCACCCGCCCTCCTCGACACCATCGACCACCTCTCCACCCGCCCCCTCCAAGGCGCCCGCACCGTCGACGTAGGCGCCGGCACCGGCATATCCACCACCCTCCTCCACACCCGAGGGGCCCACGTACTCGCCGTGGAACCCGGCACCGGCATGGCCACCCAGTTCCACCGCACCCACCCCCACATCCCCCTCGTCCGAGGCGACGGCAACGCCCTCCCCGTAGCCACCGCCTCCCTCGACTTCCTGACGTACGCCCAGTCCTGGCACTGGACCGACCCCACCCGCTCGGTCCCGGAGGCCCTCCGCGTACTCCGCCCCGGCGGCACACTCGCCCTCTGGTGGAACATCGACGCCGTCGACATCCCCTGGATCGCCGACGCCACCACCCGTATCCACCGCTTCCTCGACGTCGACCCCGACGTCCCGATCGAGAAGAGCGGCTCAGGCGCCCCCGCCGCCCTCACCGACACCGCGGGCCGTCTTGACTTCACCCGCCGCCAGGTCCGCTGGAGCCGCCGAGTCTCCCTGGACACCCACCTCGCCAACATCGCCAGCCACTCGTCGTTCCTGGTCCTGGGCGAAGCGGCTACCACCGCATTCCTCACCGAGGAACGAGCCCACCTCCGCGAGCTCTTCCCCACCGAAACCATCGAAGAGACCTACGACGTGGACCTCCTCCTGGCCCTCCGCCCCTGAACCCACCCTCCCGGCCCCCTCCCTCAATGGCGGCCCACTACACCCCCGACACCCCCTCCTCCGTCTCCATCTCCTTCTCCTCATCCACGACCCACCCCGCCCCCCAAGCCTCCAAAGCCACCGCACACGCATGATCCACATGCCGCAACCCGCCCAGCTCCAGCCGCACCCCCCGCTCCCGAGGCACCCCCTCCAACGCGTCCAGCAACTTCGGCAACCGCAGGAACGTCGCGTTCCCCACCACCCGCACGACGACCCCCGCCTCCCCCCGGTCCTCGGTCTCGACGTGCACATGGCTGATGTCCCACGCGCTCTTCGCCACGGCCAACGCGAGCCCCACGAGCACGCCCTCGAACAGATTCCAGGCCAGGATCGCCAAGGCGGTCACGGCCGGCACGACCACCTCCCCGCGCTCCCGCCCCCGCCACAACACCCCCAACTCCCGTACGGGCACGAGCTTCAGCCCCGCATGCACCAGCAGCCCGGCCAGCGCCGCCACGGGAATCGCCCCGAGCACCCCGGGCAGCAGCGCCGCGAACACCAGCAACCACACCCCGTGCAACACTCGCGAGGCCTTGGTCCGCGCCCCCGCCCGCACATTCGCCGCGCTCCGTACGATCACCGCGGTCATCGGCAGCGCCCCGAGCGCCCCGCACACGACGTTCCCGGCCCCCTGGGCGACCAACTCCCGGTCGAAATCGGTCCGCGGCCCGTCATGCAGCTGATCCACGGCCGCCGCACTGAACAACGACTCGGCGGAAGCGATCAGCGCGAAGGCGAGAACAGTCCCGACCACCCCCACCTCCGCGAGTAACCCCAGCTCATCGACCGACGGCACCCGCACGGCCTCCCACAGCCCCCGCACCTCGACCCGCCGCACCCCCGGGTCGAACATCGCGGTCACCAGGGCCGCACCCCCGACGGCCACCAACGGCCCGGGCACGAAGCGCGCCCCCCACCGCCACCGCGGCCACACCAGCAGTACGACCACGACGGCGCCCCCGACCGCGAACGCGACCGGATCCACCGCACCGGGCAACGAGACGAGCCCCGCGAGCTTCCCGATCCCGCCGGCACCGGGCGAGGCCACGTCCCCCAGGGCGTACACCTGCCCCGCCACCAGCACCAGCCCGATCCCGGCGAGCATCCCCCGCACCACGGCCACCGACACGGCCCGGAACCACCGCCCCAGCCGCAACGCCCCCAACCCCAGCTGCACCACCCCGGCCCCGCACACCAGCACTCCCAGCGCCGGCAACCCGTACGCCCGCACGGCCTCGTACACCAGCACGGTCAGCCCGGCCGCCGGCCCGCTCACCTGCAGACTGCTCCCGGGCAACAACCCGACCACCAGCCCGCCGACGATCCCGGTGACCAGCCCCAACTCCGCGGGCACCCCCGAAGCCACCGCGACCCCGACACACAACGGCAACGCCACCAGAAACACCACGAGCGACGCGGCCAACTCCCCCCGCCACAAGGAGGCCCCCGACTTCCGAACAACAGGCGGCCCCGGACGCCGAGACCGAGGCCAGGACCGAGACCGGGGCCCTGGTCCGTGCCGCGCTCGAAATGACCGCGGATGTGGACGTGGACGGGGATGTGGACGTGGACGTGGACGTGGACGTGTACGCGAGGCGTGACGCATGGACACGCACCTCCGGCAGCCGAGGGTCGACAGGAATGCCCGACAGAAAGCCCGACAGGAGATGCGCGGTCCCGAGCCAAGGGATGAATCCAACGGTGATCACGAGAACTCACCACGGGAGACCGCCACACATCACCCCGGCGACAACACAAAGCCGCGAACGCGCTCTGCAACCAATTGTCACCCAAAGTAAGCACCGTCGGCACCCCTTTCCCTCGGCCATCACTCGGCAACAGGAGCGCACGCGCCGGAATCCCGCCCTCCGTTCACCCCGTCGAGCGCCCGCGCCCCCTCGCCACCTCCACCGCGCTGCCCCTCTCTTGACGACTCCGCCAACCCTGCGCAATATTCATCACATGATGAATTATGCTTCGGCGGAACCCCCTCCCCGGCCCCCCGCCCCCGCGATCCACGCCCAAGCCCTCACCGTCACCCGAGGCCCCCGCACCGTCCTCCGCGACCTCGACTTCGCCGTCCCCCACGGCCAGATCACCGGCCTCCTCGGCCCCTCCGGCTGCGGCAAATCCACCCTGATGCGAGCGGTCGTCGGAACCCAGGCCAAGGCCACCGGCACCCTGAACGTCCTGGGTCACCCCGCAGGCCACGCCACCCTCCGCTCCCGCATCGGCTACGTCACCCAGGCCCCCTCGGTCTACGACGACCTGACGGTCCGCCAGAACCTCGCCTACTTCGCCGCGATCCTCGACCCCGGCCGCACCGCCGCCGACCGCCGCCACGAGAACGTCACCCGGGCCATCGCCGACGTAGACCTCACCACCCACGCCGACGCCCTCGCCGGCAACCTCTCCGGCGGCCAACGCAGCCGCGTCTCCCTGGCCGTAGCCCTCCTCGGCACCCCGGAACTCCTGGTCCTCGACGAACCCACCGTCGGCCTGGACCCAGTCCTCCGCCGCGAACTGTGGACCCTCTTCCACACCATCGCCGCCGAACGCGGGGCAACCCTCCTGATCTCCTCCCACGTCATGGACGAGGCCGAGCGCTGCCACCGCCTCCTCCTCATGCGCGAGGGCGAGATCCTCGCCGACGACACCCCCGAGGCCCTCCGCACCCGCACCCACTCCGAAACCGTCGAAGCGGCCTTCCTCCACCTGGTCGACAAGGCGAAGGCGACAGCAACCACGACCCCCACCACCGCGGCGCACCAAGAGGAGACGACGCGATGACCACGACGAAGCACACCGACGCGAGGGCCCTCACCTACTCCCGCACAACAGCCACAGCCACCCGAGTCCTCCGCCAACTCGGCCACGACCCCCGCACGATCGCCCTGCTGGTCCTCATCCCGTGCGTGATGCTGTTCCTGCTCCGCTACGTCTTCGACGGCAGCCCACACGTCTTCGACTCCATCGGCGCCTCACTCCTCGGGATCTTCCCGCTGATCACCATGTTCCTGGTGACCTCGATCGCGACCCTGCGCGAACGCACCTCAGGCACCCTGGAACGCCTCCTCGCCATGCCCCTCGGCAAGGGAGACCTGATCGCCGGCTACGCCCTGGCCTTCGGCACCCTGGCGATCATCCAGTCCGCCCTCGCCACGGGTCTCGCCGTCTGGTTCCTGGACCTGGACGTCATCGGCTCACCCTGGCTCCTCCTGATCGTCGCCCTCCTCGACGCCCTGCTGGGCACCGCCCTCGGCCTCTTCGTCTCGGCCTTCGCCTCCTCCGAGTACCAGGCCGTGCAGTTCATGCCGGCCGTGATCTTCCCCCAGCTCCTCCTCTGCGGCCTGTTCACCCCGCGCCCCGACATGCACCCCGCCCTTGAGGCCATCTCCAACGTCCTCCCCATGTCCTACGCGGTCGACGGCATGAACGAGGTCCTCCTCCACCCCGACATGACCGCCGTCTTCGTACGGGACGTGGCGATCGTCGCGGGCTGCGCCCTGCTGGTCCTCACCCTGGGCGCGGCCACGCTGAAGCGCCGGACGACATGACGACCGCAGCCGTCCACCACCCACCGGCCGACCCACGCCCCCCGACGTCCCGCCCACCGGACACCTGAGCCGAACCCCCATCCCCAGTGCGAGGATGACCCCAGGACGACGCACCCCGGAGGGCACCCGCACCATGACCCAGAAAGTCGCAGTCCTCGGCACCGGCAAGATCGGCGAGGCCCTGCTCAGCGGCATGATCCGAGCCGGCTGGGCTCCCGCCGACCTCCTGGTCACCACCCGCCGCCCCGAACGCGCCGAGGAACTCCGCACTCGCTACGGCGTCACCGCGGTCACCAACGCGGAGGCCGCGAAGACCGCCGACACGCTCATCCTCACGGTCAAGCCCCAGGACATGGCCACCCTCCTCGACGAACTCGCCCCGCACACCCCCGCCGACCGCCTGGTCATCAGCGGCGCGGCGGGCATCCCCACCTCCTTCTTCGAAGAGCGCCTGGCCGCAGGCACCCCTGTCGTCCGCGTCATGACGAACACCCCCGCCCTCGTCGACGAGGCCATGTCCGTCATCTCCGCCGGCAGCCACGCCAGCGAGGCCGATCTCGCGCACGCCGAGGAGATCTTCGGCGCCGTAGGCAAGACACTCCGTGTCCCCGAGTCCCAGCAGGACGCCTGCACCGCCCTCTCCGGCTCCGGCCCGGCGTACTTCTTCTACCTGGTCGAAGCCATGACCGACGCGGGCATCCTCCTCGGCCTGCCCCGCGACAAGGCCCACGACCTCATCGTCCAGTCCGCCATCGGCGCGGCCACGATGCTCCGCGACAGCGGCGAACACCCCGTCAAACTCCGCGAGAACGTCACCTCACCGGCCGGCACGACGATCAGCGCCATCCGCGAACTCGAGAACCACGGGGTACGCGCCGCACTGATCGCCGCACTGGAAGCCGCCCGGGACCGCAGCCGCCAGCTGGCCTCCGGCAACACCGGCTGACGTCGCCCGCGGTCAGCCGGCCAGCAGCCCGATCGCCCGATACGCCGCATCCACCCTCGGCCGAGCCATCTCTCTGGCCTTCTCCGCACCCAACCGCAGCACCCCCTCCACATACGCTGGATCCGCGCACAACTCCTTGTGCCTCTCCTGCACGGGCCTGAGGAGCTCGACCACAGCCTCCGCCGTGTCCTTCTTCAAGGCCCCGTACGACTCATATACACCGCTCAGGTCCTCGGGGTTCCCACCCTCACAGGCCGCGAGGATCTCCAGCAGATTCGCGAGCCCCGGCCGCCCCTCCCGGTCGTAGACGACATCCCGCCCACTGTCGGTCACAGCCCGCATGATCTTCTTCCGCACCGCCTCGGGCTCGTCCAGCAGATAGACGATCCCTGGCCCGACGTCGTCCGTCTTCCCCATCTTCGAAGTCGGCTCCTGCAGGTTCATCACCCGGGCCCCGACCCTCGGCGGGGTAGCCTTCGGCACCACGAACGTGTGCCCGTACCGCTGGTTGAACCGCACCGCCAGATCCCGCGTCAGCTCCACATGCTGCGTCTGGTCGTCCCCCACCGGCACCTCGTCGGTCCCGTACGCCAGGATGTCCGCCGCCATCAGCACGGGATACGTCAGCAGCGACAGCCGGACACTCCCACCCCGCTCCCGCTCCCGCGCCGCCTTCTCCTTGTACTGGATCATCCGCCGCATCTCACCATCGGTGGCCACACACTCCAGCAGATACGACAGCCGCGAGTGCTCATCCACATGACTCTGTACGAAGACGGTGCACAGCTCCGGATCCAAGCCCGACGCCAGCAACAGCGACGCCGCCTGCCGGCTGAGTCTGCGTACCCGCGCCGGATCGTGGTCCACGGTCAGCGCATGCAGATCGACCACGCAGAACAGGGCATCCGTACGGTGCTGGTCCACCTCGGCCCACCGCCGTACGGCCCCCAGGTAGTTCCCTAGCGTCAGATGCCCCGTCGGCTTGACCCCGCTGAAGACCCGTGTCATCTCTCCACCTCCTGGTCAGGACCGCCGCCACCGGCCGGCCGATCCTCTGGAGGGAGATACGGGAACGGCCGCCGATGCGGCGGCCGTCAAAGTGCATACGTGAGCACGGCCGCCGTCAGGCGGCCCACCAGTACTGGTGACACGTACGCGTAGTCATGCGGGCCAGGCTACGCCGCAGGGGGGGACCGGTCGGCAGCGAGTTGACACACCCCGAGCCCCTACGTAGTGTTCTCCGAGTTGTCCGACGTGAGCGCCGACCCTCGGTCGGTCCCCGGACAGCCATTCCGCAGGTAAACACCAACAATCGACGATCCGTCGTCGTGCCCTTGGCATGTGTATTTGCGAAATGAGGAATCCGCGTTCGAAAGGACGCAGCCCCCGATTAGCTCGGGAGCCAGGAATCCGCTAAAGTCTCACTCGTCGGAACGGCCCAACAGTC
>NZ_JAEMUX010000164.1 GCF_016598475.1 Streptomyces adelaidensis | reverse complement strand
CAAGCAGCACATCGTGACCGACTGCCTCGGTCTGCTGCTGGTCGTCGCGGTGACCGCCGCAAACGTCGGGGACAGGGATGCCGCGGTGGGCCTGCTGACCCGGCTGCGCCGCCTGCACCGTGACGTCTGCCTGGTCTGGGCCGACGGCGGTTACACCGGCGGCCTGGTCGACTGGTGCCGGCAGAAACTCGCGCTCACCCTTCAGGTCGTCAAGCGCGCCGACGATATGGAGGGGTTCGTGGTGCTGCCGAGGCGCTGGGTGGTGGAGCGCACCTTCGCGTGGTTGATGCATTCGCGCGGGCTGACCCGGGACTACGAGACGTTGCCGGCCGGCAGTGAGGCGATGATCCGGTGGTCGATGGTCACGCGGATGGGGCGGCGTCTGGCCCGGCCACGGGCCGCCGGCCGGCACTGAAGGCCCCCGACGCCTCCAGCAGGAGCCACCCGCGCTCCGCCAGGCGCCTGGCCTTCGAGCGCACCCCCTCGACCTTCGCCGGCGTCGTCCCCAGGCCCAGCCCCACCGCGATCTCCCCGGCCTTGAGCGGTCCCTGGCCCGCCGGCTGCCGTTCGTCGAGCACCTCCAGGATCCGCTGGCAGTCCGGCGCCAGCACCGTCACCGGCAGTCCTTCGCGCCAAGGTGGCACGATCGAGCCCGGCACCGGCGCGGGCGGAGGCACGGTCTTCCGCTCCGCCTCGGTCTCGGTCTCGGTCTCGGCGGTAGTCTCGGCAGCCGAGGCTGCCAGGGCCTCGACCAGCTCTTCCCGCGCGATCATCCGCCGGCCCAGCTCGATCTCGGCGGCCTCCAACACCCCAGTCAACCGGGCGACTTCCTCCCGCAGCTCTTCCACCCGCACACGGGCCGCCGTCTCTCGCTCCTCCAGCATTCCCAGCACCGACGCCATCGCGCACCCCTCGCTCACGGAGCGGAAACAAGACGCCGGATGCTTCCCTCATGCGGAGCCAGACCATGCCTGACCAGCAGAAATCAAGCGATCACGTTCGGTTGAGATACGGCTTCTAATTCCCCGGACCCCGAGTCACGTCCCGCGAAGCTGTGAAGCTCACAGGGGTGTGTGCGGTCGGCATAGATGCGCCGACCGCATACACCTCACAGCACTTGAGAGTGTGTCACCCCACGCTCAATGGGCGTTCTGCGGCTGTTCGGAAAGTTCTTGGTCCAACAGGTTCTCCGAGGGCACGGCGTCGATGATCCAGATGTTGCGCTGTCGGTCGGCCAGGAATGCGGAAAGTGCGAGGAGGAATGCTCCTGTTGCGACAATGAGAGCAACTAGGAGGGCGCCATCGGCACCGTGGGTTTCCGCGAGGCTGCCGGAGACGGCTTGTCCGCCTGCTGTTCCGAGGGGGCCTCCGGCGCAAAGGATGGTCATGGCGATCGCTGCCCGCTCAGCGGGCGCGAGCCGTTCGGTCAAGGCGTACAGGCTGATCATGTAGGGAGCGACGGTGAAGCTTGCCAACGCGACGGCCGCAGGCAGCGAGGCCAGTTGTGTGCCGAAGAAGAGGACCAGCATGCCGACGAAGAGTGCCGCGGCGAACGAGACGTAGCGGGCGCGCAGGGAGAACCGCTGCGGGAGCCAGGCGTAGGCGAAGCCGGCCAGGGCACTGCCGATGCCGAACTCGGCGTACAAGAGCCCCGAGACGCCGGGCTCGTCGATCGTGTCGGCGTACACAGTGACGGCCGTCTGGACCGCGCCGAAGACCGCCCCCATCGCGACCATCGCCAGAAACATCACAGCCAGAGGGCGACGCGGCAGCCGTGGCTTCTCCTGAGCCATCGAGAGGTGCTGCTCCGTGGTGCGGTGGGCGTAGAGCAAGGCGAAGGGGAATGTGCTTGCTGCGATGAGGGACATGGTCACCATGGCGGGGGCGAGAGGGCTGACCGCCGCGAGCAACCCGACAAGCGCGGGCCCGGCGACGAAGCTCATCTCATCGACTGACGCTTCATAGGAAAGGGCAGTGGACAGCAAGTTGTGTTCGTTGCGCGAGCGAATCAGTCGTGACCAGTGCACGCGTACGAGGGGGCCGACCTGGGGCTGGGTGAGGCCCACGAGAGCGGCTGCGGCGAACATGCTCTCCCGGCTGCCGTGGCTCGCGGCCAGGAGGGCGGCCCAGGCTGCGAAGTTGGCGATCGCGGCGGCGATACCAACGGACCGGTGGCCGTAGCGGTCGGCCAGGGCCCCGATCAGGGGGCCGCCTATGGCGATGGCGATGCTCTGGGCCGCGCTGGCGAGTCCGGCGAAGGCGTAGCTGTGGGTCGATGCCTGGAGCAGGATGAGGGTGGAGAGGGCTGAGGTTGCGTATGGCAGGCGGGCAAGGAATCCCAAGGGGAAGAAGCCCACGCCGGCAACGCGCAGCAGGGAGCGGTAGTACATTGACGTCTCCATCGGGCACGTCGAGGAGACGCGCCACCCAGCCACCAACGCGTCGACGAGCCCGATTCTGATCATCAACGTAGCGGAGGCGGCTGAGGGCTGTACAGATGCCTCGACCGAAGCGAATGGAACGATGCGGGCCGACCGCGGCGGCGTGTGGCCACAGCCAGGGGGTGTCCCTGGATAGCCGGGTCAGCGCATGGTTGGGGCCGGAGTCAGCAAAGACCGCCGCTCAGCTTGTCGAGGAGGAGGTCGCGAAGTGCGTCGATGTCGGCGTCGAGCGCCACATCGATCTCGCGTCCGGTCCGTTCATCCTCGTATCCGGAGCGGGTGTCGATGACGGTTGCGCCGCGTGCCGCTGCGGAGTCGCACACGACATCGGCCGCCAGCCGTCGGCACTTCAGCGTGCCGGGCCAGATCGCTTCGGCAACGGCGACCGCATCATGCAGGACGAGGCCGTCCAGGCCGAGTTCCCGCTGGTAATGGGTGCGGTACGGGGCGGAGACGGAGACCAGGGAGGCCCCGGTGGGGCCGGAAGCGGCGAGGGTCTTGAGCCAGCGGTCGTCCACCCAGGCACGGTGTGTCAGGTCGATGGGCACCAGGGTCGTCGGCACGTCCGATTCGACGAGGACGCGTCGCGCTGCCTCGGGGTCGCTCCACACGTTGAATTCCGCAGTCGCGCTGACGTTGCCGCCTGAAGCCGCCCCGCCCATTACCACGAGGCGGCCGATGCGAGGGCAGAGCTCCGGGTACACGGCCAGGAGCAGAGCGATGTTGGTCATGGGCCCGATCGCCGCGATCGTCACGGGGGTCTGTGCGGTTTTCAGGACGCCGGCCATTACTTCACGGCGGGGCGGGCCTGCTCGGTCCGTTGCGGGGCGGGGAGCGAGTCTGATGCTCCCCCAAGGCCGTCGTTGCCGTGGGCGTATTCGGCGCGGTGTGGGTGCGGGTATACGAGTGGGCATTCGGCTCCCCTGGCCACTCGTACGTCGTCGCGGCCGCACATCGCAAGCACTCTCAGGGCGTTGCGTGTGGTCTGGTCTACGGCCGCGTTCCCGAACACGGTGGTGATGGCACGGAGATCTACGTGGGGACTGCGGGCGGCGAGAGTGATCGCGAAGGCGTCGTCTATGCCCGGGTCGGTGTCTATCACGAGGGGGACGCGCTCTGAGAAAACCTCACTGGAGAGCCGGATGCCCGGAAATCGGGCCCGTCCGGTTCGGAGGGAGGCCGAGCGGAAAAGGCCCTGCCCAGCAGGGACCTCGCCGCTCGGCCGACCCTACCCGCACCCTGGCCGACGGCTGGGCCCTGGGACGCTTCTGCTCCAGCGAATCAGCCCGTCGCAAAGCCCTGCCGGCCTTGCTCCATCACTACAATCACCACCGCCCCCACACCGCAACCGGCGGTAACCCGCCCATCACCAGGTTGATCAACGTCCCTGGGCAGTACCAGGGCAGGTGCGGCGGGTCCAGGCGGGCCGACTCGGCCACTGCGGCCAGCTCCTGTTCCGCGGCGAACCGGCAGAGGACTTCCTTCCTGTGGGAGTAGGCCGAGAGACGTTCCTTGCTAGTCTTCGCGGCCTTGGCGATGCGATCGATCCGCGCGCACCGGCGGTCCCGGACCGGGAGAGCTCGGCGCCAGCAACGGCATCGGCCCCGGCGCAGCCAGGCAACAGGGGCCAGGGAGTCGTCCTCGTGGGCCAGGCGCAGACCAAGACCGCGGCCGTCACGAACAAGTCGTGTTCACCCGGGGACTGCACCGTCGCTACCACGCGCAGGGCATCCACGTTGCGTTCCACCCCGGTGTCACGGCCTCCAACTTCCCGAGCGATACCGCTCTTTCATGCGGTACGTCCACCACACTACGGTCATAAAGAACCTGTTCACGATCAGCCCGGACAAGGGCGCCGACCAGCTGGTCCGGCGCTGATGGCACCCCCGGCACCGCCTGGCAGCCCGGCGAGTACTGCGAGGAGCGCAAGACGGCACCCTCCACTGCGCAGGCCCGCGACCGCGAACTGGCCAGCCGACTGTGGGACGTCAGTGCCACTCTGATGTCGATCACCACGCCATGACGGCCGACTGCGTCAGGGCTGGGATCAGTGCTGCGGTCCCGGCCCTGACGTCGTGAGACAGCTCCGCGGCTTCGCGCCTACCTGCGTAAACGCGGCATCTCGAACTGTCACGACAGGGGCATGACCTTGCGGTAGGTGAACACCGCGACCGTCGCGACCGTGACGTGCATCAGAAGCAGTGCCCCGACGCCGAGCGCGCCGCCGTTACCGAACAGCAGGAAGTCGGGGACAAAGGACACCACGACGACAGTCGGCACCAGTCTGCGCACCAGTGTCCGGGGGTCCTTGGAGACCTTGCGCACGATCGCCCAGCCGACGGCGCCGGCCACGACACCGACGGCCGTGAGGAAGATGTACGAGGACGCCTTCAGCGGCGTGAAGTCGTCCGGCGCGCCTGCGGCCAGCGCGATGAGGGCGAGCACCGCGTCCGCCACGGAGGCCACCACTATGGCCGCGAGCACACCTCCCGCGACAACGAGCGGACCACGACGGACGGCGAGTGCGTCAGAGGCAACAGACATGACAACTCCAAAGAGGTCCAGGCGAAGAGAAGCCCCTTCACCGAAATGAGCTTGAAGACTCAAACAAGAGCCCGAAGCGAACTGTTGAGGGTTCGAGGGCGTGAACGGGCCTGCGAGAAAGCCGACCGACTACTGGGTGCGCAGCGACTCGCCTGCAGGCCAATCGCCTTGGCGTCGTTCCTGGTCGTCGGTTGGGCTCGGCCAGCAGGACACGTACGCCTAACGAGCCGAGCAGATGGGCCGCTGTGAGCCCCGTGGGCCTACGCCGACCACTAGTGCGTCCAGCTCATCCATCGAGGCGCTTGAGCGGGTTCTGCAGCGGGCTTCCTGAGGTGGTGTCAGTGGCTCGCTCATGGGCGGGGCTCCATCGGTCGGCGGCGAGGGCGGGGCACGTCGGGCTAGTGGACCGGCTGGTAGGCGGGGCCGCCGTCGGTCAGCAGCCGCTCGGCCTCGGCGAATACGTCGGCGGGGCTCTGATCGAGGTTGAGGGTCTTGCGGAAGGGCTGCCGTACATCGCGATCCACCCGCAGGTACACCTCGTTGCGGTTGCCCTCGGGGTCGAAGAAGTAGATGCCTATGGCGTTGCCGTGGGTGACTTCCTGCTGCACCTCGATGCCTTCGTCGCGGAACCGGTGGTGGAAGTCGATGACCGTCTCCAGTGAGTCCACGCGCCACGACACCTGATGCGTGAGCTTGGCCCCCTGCATGGCAGTGCGACCGCGCTGGAGGACGAACTCGTGATGCTCCTCCTCGGGACAGGAGGAGAGAAAGACGATGCCACGTTCGTCGTCCTCGTCGGTCACCGTCAGGCCCAGAACACGCGTGTAGAAGTCACGCATGGTGGCGAGGTCGTGCACCCAGAATCCAGTGTGGCCGAGGCCGGTGATCGCCATCGCGCGTCCCCTTTTTCAGGAATAGAGTTTCGTTTTACAGGACAATAGGCAGGGGCTGAGGGAGGCGTCAACTGTCGAAGGTGGGGCGGGGTTGTATTCGGGACTGCTGCGAGTCCGTCACGTGACCACGCCCGCGACATACGTCCATCGCCTACCGCGATCGCGGTAGGCGATGCCGCGGTCAGGCGACGAGCGCGGGCCGTCCGGCACCTACGCTGCGCTCGACTTCCAGACCCGTGAAGTCGGCGTGCTCCCGCTCAGCCCCAAGACGACCACCTAGTACGCACACGCCACTAGAACCGACCCCGGGGCCCATGGCCCGCAGCCCCTCAATCTGCTGCCCGCACGTCACCGCACGGCGCAGGTGGCCATCCCGCACTGCTCACCTGTGGGCGACACCGCGCCTCCGGACGAGAAGGCATCTCCACGACGCCCGCCCAAGCCACCATTGCCAGCACGGGAGTCCGTTGTGCGCACCCATCGAGCGCATTCTGGAGCACCCTGCCACCCCGTCACCCCACGCCAGAGGAGCGTCTCATCCCTCGTAGTCGCGCAGCGCCTTCATGCCCATAGCCACCTGTTCGAGCCGCTGGGCTCCCAGCGGCTCCAGGACGTACCGCCGGAGGCTGTCGAGATGCACCCGAATCGCACAGTCCAGGACACGCGCACCCTCAGGCGTGAGTCCGGCCAGCGGAGCGGCTGTACAACCGGCATGATCTGTCGGCCATCGACGCCTACCTCAGCGCCGGCTTCGTCCAGCACACGATCCCCGCATAGCCGACGGTCCAGCAGGACTGTGCGACTCCTCAGCAAGCAGAACGCGGCCTACCCGGACTCGCACGTCTCGGTCAAGCGCGTCATCGCGGAGGGCGACCTCGTCGCCGTCCACAGCAACCTGGTCCTCGAACCGGGCACCAGGGGCTACTCGGTCCTGGACCTGTACCGCCTGTCCGGCGGCAAGATCGCCGAACACTGGGACACCACTCAGGAAGTACCGACGACCACGGCCAGGGGCTACGACATGGTCTCCACACACAGCTCCCCACGGGTGAGCCAGTCGGCCCCCCGTACGCGCCACCGCGCTCAACAAGCAGCTCGTCACGGACATGTGCACGCAGGTGTTCGTGGACAAGGACGTCACCGCGTTCGACCACTACCTAGCCGACCCGGACTGCCCGCACGACCCCGGCTTCGCCAACGGCATCCAGGCGGCCAAGGTCGTGGAGCATTGGGACATCGTCCACAACGCGCCCTCCACCTCCGCCAATGAGCGGTGTGCATCGTGAAGTCGCAGGG
>NZ_JAEMUX010000163.1 GCF_016598475.1 Streptomyces adelaidensis | reverse complement strand
CCAGATCGGGGCCGCTGCTCTACGCGGCCATGGCATTGATGATGGTGGTTCTCCCCTGGCGGCAACGGTTCATCGCGACGGGGATCGCGATCGGCATCGACGCCGCCTTCTTGCTGCTGCGGTGGGCGACCGACGCCAGGATGTGCTTCGGCAACGGCGCGTTGTGGGTGTTCCTGGGCTACGGCGTCATCGCCCTCACTCGCCGCACCGGCCGGGAACGAGTCCTGCTGCTGAAGGGCGTCGGGCTGGCCCTGCTGCTCGTGGCCGGCCGTAAGACCGGCGACACCTGGCTGCTCATCACGTCGAGGACCCGCCCGACGGTGCTCGACCAGTACGTGGCGTCCGCCGATCACGCGCTGGGCGACCCGTCATGGCTGGTGGGCCGGATGGTCACGGCCACCGGTCCGATCGGCGTCCATCTTCTCGACTGGGTCTATGTCCAGCTCGCGGTGGCCGCGGTCATCGTCGCGCTCTACCAACTGCGCGATGTCGCGGTCGAACGCCGCTTCCCGCCCCATCACCTGGTGCGCACCTTCATGGCCATAGGCCTTCTCAGGCCGGCCATCTACATGATCTACCCCGTGGTCGGACCGATCTTCGCCTACGGCTCGGGCAGCGAGTACTGGGCGTCGGCCAACCTGTGGCCGGAAACGCCCCCCAGCGGGCACTGGGCGGTGGCCGACCTGTGGCCGGTCACACCGCCGGCCGACGTGCCGCGACAGATGCCGTTCGACGAGAGCACCCCGCGCAACTGCATGCCCAGCCTGCACACGGCGTGGGCGACCGCGATCTTCATCCATTCCCGCAAGGGCCCACGGGTCCTGCGGTTCGCGGGCGCGTTCTGGCTGGTCGCCACGCTCGGCGCCACGCTGGGTTTCGGCTACCACTACGGCGTGGATCTCGTGGCCGGTGTGGTGTTCGCGCTCACGATCGAGGCGGCTCTGCGCTCCTTCGCACGCGGCTGGGACCGATCAGGAACCCGGCTGGTCGCCCACGGCGCGACGGTCTTCGCCTCGCTGCTGGTGTCGTATCGCTATCTGTCGACGGAGATGGCCGAACACCGGTGGATGTTCGGGCCACTGCTCATTCTGGCGATGACCTCGGTGATCCACCACTACGTACGGACCACACAACTGTGGGAACCGAAGCCCGCGCCGACGCGGCAACAGCAACCCCAGCCCGAACTGGTCTGAACCTGGTCCGAACCTGGTCCGAATCCGTCCGAAAGCGGAACGGAGGCTTATCGAACTCGCGGGCATCCAAGTGCAGTTGGCGTTCGTCCTACAAGGCAAGCCCGCTGCCCTTGGAGGACCCGATGCACCGACGCCTCGTCACCTCAGCCATCACCGCCGCCCTGTGCGGCACCACGCTGGCCGGCACCACCACGTCCGTCTCCGCCGCACCCCTGGCCGTCGACTGCCGCAAGGTGAAGTGCGTCGCCCTCACCTTCGACGACGGGCCGGTCGCCGACACCCAGCGACTGCTGCGCGTCCTGAAGGAACGGGACGTCAGAGCGACCTTCTACGTCGTCGGCCAGAACGTCCAGAAGAACCCGTCGACGGTACGCACCGCGGCGCTCGCCGGCCATCAGATAGGCAACCACAGCTGGGACCACGCCAACCTGACCAAGCTCAGCACCGCCAAGATCAAGTCGCAGCTCTCCCGCACGGACGCCGCGGTCAAGAAGGCGACCGGCAAGAACCCCACCACCTTCCGTGCCCCCTACGGCGCCCACAACTTGGCCGTCCGCAACGCCGCCGGTCGACCGCTGGTGCACTGGAGCGTCGACACCCTCGACTGGAAGTACCGCGACGCCGCCAGGATCGTGAAAACCGTCAACGCCGAGACCAGGCCCGGCGACATCGTCCTCCTGCACGACATCCACAAGACCACGGTCGACGCGGTACCAGGCATCATCAAGGCCCTCAAGGCCCGCGGCTTCCACTTCGTCACCGTCGACCAACTCTTCACCCCCACCAAACTCCCCGCCAAAAAGGTCACCTACCACAACCGCGGCGCATACCGCCCGTGACCTGCGCCACCGCCACCGCCACGCGTTCGCCTCAATACCGACGTCAGCTGAGGTCGGGCCGACTGAGGAAGTTCTCCAGGGTGGCGAGGTCGCCCTCGCTTCGCAGGCTGTCGAGGGGGAGGCGGCCGTGCAGGGTGAGCAGCAGATCGCTCGCCGATCCGTGCAGGCCGGCGGCCGTCTCGTGCCGGCCGTCGACGAGGCGCGATCCCGACGCGGTCAGCTCGACCAGCCATGACTGGCCCTCGGCGGCGTGAATGCCGATCCGGACCGGCTCGTGCGGCCAGGGGCCGGCGGTGCCGTGGCTGACGCCGATGAACTCGGCGATGCCGTCGAGCGCGACAACGGCGGGCACCGGCTGGGGAGTTCCGGCGGCCAGCTGCGCGTCGAAGGCGTGCACAGCGGCCTCCTGAACCTGATGGCGAGCCACGGCACCGCTCGTCATCGGCACGCCGGAGCCACCCCACCAGGTCCAGCAGCCCACCGCCGGCCCGGCGGCGCGCAGCGCGGCGATCAGCTCCTCGGTGGCAGCGGTCGAACGGGCCAGCAGCCCGACTGCCGGCGCGTCACCGGCCGGCTCCACGGCCGGGGGCTCCTCGCTGGGGCCGGCCGCGACCGCCGCCGCCCAGAACCGGTGCACCTCGGCAAGGTGCTCGACAAGGTCGCGGAGCGACCACTCGGGGCAGCTGGGCACGCGGACCTCCGCATCGGGCGCGCCCGCGACGGCGGTGCGCAAGGCGGCGGAACGATCCCCGATCAGGGTCAGCAGGTGTTCGAATGCAGGTGTCCGGTCCATCCCTGCTTCGTATCACCCGCCACTGACAACAGCGGTCGCTTCCCCCTCCAGGGACGCCCGCTTCGAACGCGCCCAACCGGTCGAGCACCCACCCCGTCACCCTCGGCGGCATAGGCTCTGGCGCACCATGAGCGACCACCACACCTACGGCACCAGCGCCCACACCGCCGGTGAGCCGGCACGGCTCGTCGGTGACCGCCTCGGGCCGGTCTTCACCGAGCGCGACAGCGAGTACCGGGGCGTCTACCACCTCGCCGAAAGCCTCGACGCGCGGATCGAGATCCAGCCCAACCCGATCCCCGGCGACGACGGCGAAGACGACCTCTACGCTCCCGAACACCCGGCGGTCCAGGTGCTGTTGCTCGTCACCACACCGACCCCGGACCCTGCCCTGAGGGCACTCCTGCGCTCCATCGAAGGGCTCGTCCACCTGGTAGGGCGCTGAGCTCTCACCAGCCGGTCAGGAGCAGGTGGTTGAGGAGGAGGGCCAGGGTCGCCTGGGCGGCCAGCCAGGGGCGGGGGTGGTCCAGGAAGGCGGCGGTCGCGGGGAGCCAGAGGGCGAAGGGGAGCCAGATTCGTTCCGTTTCGGCCTTGCTCATTCCGGAGAGGTCGGCGGCGAGGAGCATGAGCAGGGCCGCGCACAGGAGCAGGGCCAGGCGGCGTTCGGGGGATGTGTGTTGCCGGGCGAGGACGGCTCCCGTGCGCCGCAGGCCGGCCACCGTCGCCGGGCCCACCATCAGCACCGTGCAGGCGAGGTTGGCCCACACCCAGTAGCCGTATGGGCGGAAGCCGCCGGCGCCCTGGTGGTAGCGGTCGACCAGGAGGTGGTACGCCTCCCACCAGTCGAAGCCCAGCGCGGTGAACGCCACCGGGACGACGAGGAATCCGGCGATCGCGTACGGCAGGATCCGCAGGCGCCGGGAGCCGAGCAGCAGGACGGCGGCGGCCATCAGGGCGAAGAGGGTGAGGCCGTAGGAGAGGTAGACGGTGAGGCCGAAGAGGAGGCCGGAGGCGAGGGCGGTGGCTCGTGGCCGGTGGCCTGTCGCCGCGAGGGCGAGGAACGCCACGGCCCAGGCGGCGACCGCCGCGAAGTAGCCGTCCGCCGAGGTGCCCGCCCATACCGCCGCCGGGGCCAGGACGAGGAACGGTGCGGCGCGACGGGCGAGCGCCCCGCCCGCGAGGGTCCGTACGGTGACGAGTACTGCCACCGCGGTGGCCGCCCCGACGGTGATGACGAAGGAGCCCGCCCACGCTCCGCCGCCCAGCCCGATCCGGTCGAGGAGGACGAAGGTGAGGGTGGCGCCCGGCGGGTGGCCGGCGACATGCGGGGGCCACTGGTCGGGGGTGCCGAGCAGGATGTGGTGGGTGAAGTCCCGCAGCGTGGCGGGGATGTCGTCGAAGCGGTCGATGACCTGGAGGTACTCGTATCTCGTCGTCAGCCGGCGGGCGACCCCGCGCTCCCAGCCGTCGACGAGGGCGAGGGACCAGGTCCAGGCCATGGCGCCGCCCCAGGAGGTCCACAGCAGCGGGCGCCAGGGCAGCCGGGCGGCCAGTGACGGGCCGTACGCCACGACGGCGACGGCGACGGCGATCGCGGCAGGGGTGCCGGGGCCGGTGTGGGGCAGCCAGTTGGCGTAGAGGGGAGGCCAGCCGACGTGCAGGACGTCATCGGCGCGCTTGATGGCGACGCCGGTCAGCGCGGCGGCCACCACGAGCAGGGCGGCGGCCGCGACGGCGTACAGGTCGCGGCGGAGATCGCGGTTCACGCTCGGCAACGCTAGGCCGGACGGCGGCCGCCGGACCTCCGACAGGCGCGGACGTCAGCGTTTCGTCATGAGTCGCACCCGCTCCGACCAGGGGACCCGGGCCTAACGTCGGGGCCATGGCACGCTCCCCCTCCTTGCCCTCCTCGCCCTCCTCGCCCGGCTTCTGGCGAAGTCCGCTGCGTGGCCCCTGGTTCACCTCACTGCTCGGCGTGGTGCTGCTCGCCGGGATCACGGTGCTGTTCGTGACGGGGCTGCTGTCGTACGCCTCCTACAACCCGGACCTGTCGCCGGTGAACGACAAGACCCCGGACAAGGGGATCCTCGGCTTCTACCTGTTCTCCTGGCCGACCGGCCCGCACTGGCTGTACCGCCTCAACCAGGGCGTCCACGTCACACTCGGGATCACCCTGGTCCCCGTCCTGCTGGCCAAGCTGTGGTCGGTCGTGCCCCGCCTCTTCCAGCTGCCGCCCGCGCGCTCCCTCGCCCACGCCCTGGAGCGGATCTCGCTGCTCCTGCTGGTCGGGGGCGCGCTGTTCGAGTTCGTGACGGGCGTGCTCAACATCCAGCTCGACTACCTCTTCCCCGGCTCCTTCTACCCGCTGCACTTCTACGGGGCGTGGGTCTTCTTCGCGGCGTTCCTCGCGCACGCCGTACTGAAGACACCGGCCGCCCTGCGCAATCTGCGGCAGCTCCGCGAGGCTCGCTCCGGGGACGCCCCGCCCGAGCCCGAGCCCTCGCTGGTCGCCCCGGACCCCGCCGAGCCCACGGTCTCCCGGCGCGGCGCCGTGTGGCTGGTCGGGGGCGGCTCACTGCTGCTGTTCGGGACGTCGGTGGGCCAGAACTTCGACGGCCCGCTACGGCGTACGGCCCTCCTCGCGCCCCACGGCGGCGCCGAGCCGGGCAGTGGGCCGAACGGCTTCCAGATCAACAAGACGGCCGCGTCCCGGGGGATCGCCGCGGCGGAGACCAGCGAGGAGGCGTGGCGGCTCGTCGTCACCGGCCCCTCGCGAACCGTCCGGCTGAGCCGCGCCGAGCTGCTGCGAATGCCGCTGCACAGCGCCGCGTTGCCCATCGCGTGCGTCGAGGGGTGGTCCACCTCCGACCAGTGGTGGCGGGGCGTACGCCTGCGCGACCTCGCGGAGCTGGTCGGTCACCCGGGCGACGCGCCCCCCGACGTACTCGTCGAGTCCCTCCAGCGGCGCGGCGCGTTCCGCCGGGCCGCCCTGCGCGCCAACCAGGTCCGAGACCCGCGCTCCCTGCTCGCGCTGGACGTCAACGGCGAACCGCTGACCCCCGATCACGGATACCCGGCACGGATCATCGTCCCGGCGGCGCCCGGCGTCCTGAACACCAAGTGGGTGGCCCGCATGACCTTCGGGGAGCTGTGATGGGACGGCTGAGGACAATGACGGCACACAGGACTTCGGTGCGGATCGCGCTGGGCAGCCCCCTGCAACTGCTGCTGCTCGCCCTCTCGTTCGCACTCGCCGGATACGCCGGCGTACGGCTGCTCGCGGACGACTGGTTCGGCGTGGCGCTGTGGTTCGTGGGGGCGGCGGTCCTGCACGACCTCGTCCTGCTGCCTGTGTACGCGGCGGTGGACCGGGTCGTCACCGGCGGGCTCGGAGCTGTGGGCCGCCGCGAGTGGACGGGGTACGTCCGCGTCCCGGCGGCCCTGTCCGGGCTGCTTCTGCTGGTGTGGTTCCCGCTGATCAGCGGGCGCGTGGCGGAACGCTACGAGTCCGCCACCGCACTGTCGGCGGACGGCTTCCTCGCCCGCTGGCTGCTGGTCACCGCCGTACTGTTCGGCTGCTCGGCGCTGCTGCTCGTACTGCGGCTGCGCAGGGCGACGAAGCAACGGCCGCCGGTGGCCCACTGATCGTCGGCCCGCCAGCCGGCCCGCCCGGCGTGGCGGAGCAGTGCGCGGGTGCCCAGGCGCGCCCAGGGGAACGGGGCGCCGGCGGTGTCCCGGGCGTCGGTGTGCCGGACGAGGTGGACGTCGGCGCGTTCGTCGACGTCCACGGCGGCGGTCTCGGCGATCAGCAGTCCGCCGGGCACGAGCAGCCGGGCCAGCCGGTCGAGCAGGGCACGCGGGTCCCCGCCGATGCCGATGTTGCCGTCCATGAGGAGGGCGGTGCCCCAGCGGCCCTCGCCCGGGACCGGCTCGAAGACGGAGCGGCACAGCGCGGGCCCCGCCTCGGATCGCGCCCCGTGCGACCGGCGCCCGTGCGAGCCACGCCCCGACCGCCGTACGGTCCGGGCGACGGCGGCCTCGCTGATGTCGATGCCGAGGACCCGCCGTCCCCGCGCGGCGAGTTCCGTGACCAGCCGTCCGGGCCCGCAGCCGATGTCGAGCACGGCGCCCTCGCACCGGTCCAGCACGGACAGGTCGACCGGATCGGCGTCCGCGCACCACCGCTCCACCTCCAGCGGGAGCAGCCAGCCGTCGGCCCGCCGCAGGAACAGCGGGCCCCTGCCGGTGCGCAGCGCGTCGGAGTAGGGGGTGTCGGCGGTCCACGGGGCCGCCGCGACGACCGGCGGCGACAGCCTCCCGGAGCCCCCGGCACCCGCACCCGCACCCGCACCCGCACCCGCACCCGC
>NZ_JAEMUX010000162.1 GCF_016598475.1 Streptomyces adelaidensis | reverse complement strand
CGATATCACCTCCTGCACCTGGTTGGTCAGCGGCCCTGGCAGGCCGTAGCGACGTACGGAGATCTCCAGCGTGATGAGGAAACCGAGGACCGCGACACCCGCCACGGCCCAGAGTCTCGCCCGTGGTTGACGCCTTACGGAGTCCGTGATTCTGCGGGTTGTTCGCGAGAACACCCGCATGGGTATATGTATCAATTTTTTAGTCGATTGCTAGACGGTGATTAAGGGCGGCCGCCGAGGAAGACGGAAAGATCACACCCCGGGTTCCGTCGTGGACGCGTCAAGGAGTGGGGGACCGGGGGAGGCGCTCCGCCAGCGTGGCGGCGAACTCCTGTGCCCGGGCCAGCTGGGTGCGCAGATCCGTTAACCGTTGGTGGGTGGCCCGTTCGAAGCCGCGTAGCCGCTCCAGCAGTTCCGCGCGTTCCCCGGACGGCAGTTCCTCGCCCGAGTCGAGGCGGTCGGTGGCGTCGAGCAGGGCGCGCATCTCGTCCAGGGTGAAGCCGAGCGGCTTCATCCGGCGGATCACCACCAGACGGGCGACGTCGGCCTCCGTGTAGAGGCGGAAGCCGCCCTGGGAACGGGCGGAGGGCATGACGAGGCCGGTCTCCTCGTAGTGCCGGATGGTGCGCAGCGACAGCTCGGTCCGTACGGCGACCTCGCCGATCTGCATGTGCTCGCTGCTCACGCGGGCCTTTCCTCGCCTCTGTCGCGGTCGCGCCCGCGGCGGGCGGACACCGATCCCTACCCTAACGTTAGGGTAGAGTTGCACTCCGTTGCTGGGTCGGCGGCCTGTCGTGTCCGTTCTCGCGCCCTCCTCCTCACCCTCCTCCCCACCTCTCGCCCCACCGCTCGCCCACCCTCCGCGCGCCCGCCCCGATGCCGGACGTGCCCGAGCACGACAGGTTCCCTCGTCTTGTCCTCCTCCGCACCGTCCCCCGCCGCCTGGCCGCGCGGCTGGCGCCGTCCGTCCTGGCTGTCCGACCCGAAGGTGCTGCGCACCGAGGTGCTGGCCGGGCTCGTGGTCGCCCTGGCACTGATCCCGGAGGCGATCTCCTTCTCGATCATCGCCGGGGTCGAGCCGGCGATCGGTCTGTTCGCCTCGTTCACGATGGCCGTCACCATCGCCGTCGTCGGCGGCCGGCCCGCCATGATCTCGGCGGCGACCGGCGCCGTCGCCCTGGTCATCGCCCCGCTCAACCGCGAACACGGCTTCGGCTACCTCGTCGCGGCCGTCATCCTGGCCGGCGTCTTCCAGATCGTCCTCGGCGCACTCGGCGTGGCCAGGCTGATGCGGTTCGTGCCGCGCAGTGTGATGGTCGGCTTCGTCAACTCCCTCGCGATCCTGATCTTCATGGCGCAGGTGCCGGAGCTGACGGACGTGCCGTGGGCCGTCTATCCGCTGGTCGCCGCCGGTCTGGCCCTGATGGTGTTCTTCCCCAGGGTCAGCCGGGTCGTGCCCGCGCCGCTGGTGTCCATCGTCATCCTCACCGTCATCACGGTCGCCGCCGGGATCGCGGTGCCGACCGTGGGCGACAAGGGCGCCCTGCCGTCCTCACTGCCCGTGCCGGGCCTGCCGGACGTGCCGTTCACCATGGACACCCTCACCACCGTCGCCCCCTACGCGCTCGCCATGGCGCTGGTCGGCCTGATGGAGTCGCTGATGACGGCCAAACTCGTCGACGACATCACCGACACCCGCTCCTCCAAGACCCGCGAGTCCGTCGGCCAGGGCATCGCCAACATCGTCACCGGTTTCTTCGGCGGCATGGGCGGCTGCGCCATGATCGGCCAGACGATGATCAACGTACGGGTGTCCGGCGCCCGCACCCGGCTGTCCACCTTCCTGGCGGGCGCGTTCCTGATGCTGCTGTGCGTCGTCTTCGGGCCGGTCGTGTCCGACATCCCCATGGCGGTGCTGGTCGCCGTCATGGTCATGGTGTCGTTCGCGACCTTCGACTGGCACTCGGTCTCCCCGAAGACGCTGAAGCGGATGCCCGCCGGCGAGATCGGCGTCATGGTGATCACCGTCGCGTGCGTGGTCACCACCCACAACCTCGCCATCGGTGTCGTCGTCGGCTCGATCACCGCGATGGTCATCTTCGCCAAGCGCGTCGCCCACCTCGCCGACGTCACCGCCGTCACCGACCCCGACCACGCCACCACGGTCTACCGGGTCACCGGCGCACTGTTCTTCGCCTCCTCCAACGACCTCGTCGGCCGCTTCGCCTACGCCACCGACCCCGACAAGGTCGTCATCGACCTCTCCGCCGCCCACATCTGGGACGCCTCGTCCGTCGCCGCCCTGGACGCCATCGAGACGAAGTACGCCCAGCGCGGCAAGACCGTCGAGATCACCGGCCTGAACGAGCCCAGCGCCCGCATGCACCGGACACTCACCGGCGAACTCACCGGCAGCGACTGACCCTCGACCGGCTGACGGTTCGGCCGGAGGCCGCCGCGCGCCGCCTTCGTCCGGCCGTGCGGGCGGGGGCGCGGGCGCGTGGGCACTTCTCGTGGTCGATGACCATGGTGTCGTCGGCCTTCCGGGACCGGGCCGCGGCCCGTAGGCGTCGGTCGCCCTTCGCCGTGTGGTGGACGGCCGGCCCGACGCCGGACCGTCCTCACCCGCATCACCGATGCCCTGGCGGCGGCCGACGAGATCCGGACGGCCGACCCGCGCCGCGCCGTGCGGCGCTTCACCGCCCTTCCCGTCCTTACGGTCCTCCCCCACTCCGCGTGTCATCCGCCGTGGGATCCCGGCCCCGTGGCAGGCGTACGGCGGCGGCGAGGCCGATCAGGCCGATGGCGGCGATGGTGATCATGGCGGCGGCGTAGGCGCCTCTGGTGAGGCCGGCGACGAGGATCGTGCCGGCGACGGCCGTGCCGAGGGAGGAGCCGAGGTTGGACACGCTGCGCGAGAGGCCGGAGATCTCGCCCTGGCGCTCCTCCGGGAAGCTCGACTGCACGATGTTGACCGACGGGGTGAGCATCACGCCGAGCCCCAGTCCGATCAGCAGGAGTCCCGGAACGAAACCCCAGGCGCTGTCGACGGCGTGGACCAGGGCGATGAGGACGATCACGCCGGCGATGGCGACGACGAAGCCGGTGATGACGAGGGTGCGCTGCGGGCGCCGTCTCGCGAGGCGTTCCGCCGCCAGGGAGGAGGCGAGCAGGCCGAGGGTGGCGGCCGTGAAGACGACCCCGGTCTCGATGGCGTCGTATCCGCGCACCACCTGGAGGTAGGTCGCGACGGTGAAGGACGTCCCCATGAGCAGCAGCCACTGCACGTTCTGGGTGACGAGGCCGAGGTTGGAGGTGCGGTCGCGGAACAGACTGGTGGACAGCAGAGGTTCCTTGCCGGCCGCCTCCCGCACGCGTAGGGACCGTACGAACCAGGCGAGGGTGAGTGCGCCCAGCACGAGCAGGCCGATCATCAGCCATACGTTGTCGTCGGCGGCCAGGATGCCCATGACCAGGAGGATCAGGCCCGCCGCCGAGAGGATGGCGCCGCCGGTGTCGAAGGGGCGGGTCGGATCCGGTGGCAGAGGATCGTCGAGGTGCCTGCTCAGCATGATGATCACGGCGATGACCAGGGCCTGGAACACGAAGGCGGCACGCCAGCTGAGTGCGGAGGTGATGAGTCCGCCGATCAGCGGGCCCGCCGCCGCGCCGATGCCGCCGAGCGCCATGACGACGCCGAAGGCGCGCGCCCGGGAGGTCAGGTCCCGGAACAGGAGCGTGGTGAGGATGTAAACGGGCGGGATGAGCAGGGCCGTTCCGATGCCTTCGAGGATCGAGTTGCCGAGGATCAGGACGCCGAGGCCGGGCGCCGCGGCGCTCAGCAGCGCGCCGACGCCGTAGATCGAGAGACCGGCCAGGAAGCAGCGTTTGCGGCCGTAGCGGTCGGTCAGTTTGCCGCCCGGGATCATCAGCGCGGCCATGACCAGCAGGAAGACGGTGATCGCGACCTGCACGCCCTGGACGGTGGTGTCGAGGTCCGTGCTGATGTCGTTGATCATCACGTTCATGTTCGAGCCGGCGAAGCTGCAGATGAACTGGGCCAGGGCGAGCGGGGCGAGCACCCGTCGCGCCGTGGTCGACGGGTGGCTCGGCGTTCCCGTGTCAGCCACCGGTGCCGGCCCTGCCGGGGTGGGGGCGATCGGCGTGGAGGCGGCCAGGGTGGGGGCGATCGGCGTGGGGGCGGCCGTCGGCCGTGCCCGGACGGGACTCCGCGCTGTCGAGTTGTTCGTCGAGCGCCATGGCCGCGGCGATCAGGGCGAGATGGGTGAACGCCTGGGGGAAGTTGCCCAGTTGCTCGCCCGACGGGCCGATCTCCTCGGCGAAGAGGCCGACATGGTTGGCGTAGCTGAGCATTTTGTCGAAGGCGTAGCGCGCCTGGTGGACTCTGCCGGACCGGGCCAGGGCCTCGACGTAGAGGAAGCTGCAGAGGTTGAAGGTGCCCTCGGAGCCGCGCAGGCCGTCGGGGGACGCCGCGGGGTCGTACCGGTAGACCAGGCTGTCGCTGACCAGTTCCTCGTCCATGGCGTCGAGGGTGCTGAGCCATGCCGGGTCCCGGGGGGAGAGGAAGCCGACCCGGGGCATGAGCAGGAGCGACGCGTCCAGGACGTCCGTGTCGTAGTGCTGCACGAACGCCTGGCGCTTGTCGTTCCAACCGCGTTCGGCAATCTGTTCGAATGCCGCGTCCCGGACCTCGGTCCAGCGGGCGATATCGGCGGGCCGGGAGAAGGTGGTCGCCAGACGGACGCCGCGGTCGAAGGCGACCCAGGTCATCAGCCGGCTGTACGTGAAGTCGCGGCGGCCGCCGCGGGTCTCCCAGATGCCTTCGTCGGGGCGGTCCCAGTGGTCGACCAGCCAGTCCAGTACGTCCCTGAACGCCTTCCACCCCCGGATGGCGCCCATGTCGCCGCCCACGGCGAGGGCGTCCGCGGCCTCGCCGTAGATGTCGAGCTGGAGCTGGTCGGCCGCCGCGTTGCCCGCCCGTACGGGGGCCGAGCCCGAGTAGCCCTCGAGGTGGTCGAGGACCTCTTCGGTGAGGTGGGGGTCGCCGTCCACCCGGTACATGATCTGGAGCGGGTCGCCGGAGGCGGAGCCGCCCGCCTCGATACGGTCCCGCAGCCAGCGGCGGAAAGCCTGCGCCTCCTCCTCGAAGCCCAGGTCGATCAGGGCCCGGACCGACAGGGAGGCGTCGCGGACCCAGGTGTACCGGTAGTCCCAGTTGCGTTCACCGCCGATCTGCTCGGGCAGTCCCATGGTGGCGGCGGCGATGGGGGCTCCGGTCGGGGCGTAGGTGAGCAGCTTCAGCGTGATCGCCGCGCGGTTGACGATGTCCCGCCAGCGGCCCCGGTAGGTGGAGGAGCGGAGCCAGCTGTGCCAGAAGGTGCGGCAGGCCTCCAGCTCGCCGGCGACGGCGTCCAGGTCCGGGGCGGTCGGGGCGGCGCCTCCGCTGGAGACACTGGTCAGCACGACGGCGGCCATCTCGCCGGCGGCGAGCCGGAAGCGGGCGGTGATGTCGTTGCCGTTATTGCCGTCGCTGCCGTCGCTGCCGTCGGTCTCGAAGGTGAGGGGGCCGGTGGCCTGGAGGTGCAGGTCCGTGGCCGGGCCGTGGAAGACCGCCGCGCGGTCGCCGGCTCGGGTGAGGGTGTGTGCGGCGCGTCCGTAGTCGAAGCGGGGGCGGCAGGTGAGGGCGAAGGGCATGCTGCCCCGGACCACCCGGGCGACCCTGATCAGGCGGTGCCGGTCGGTGGCGGCGATGCCCGTGATCGGCGCCATGAAGTCGGCGACCTCGCCGACGCCGTCGGGGGTCAGGAAGCGGTTGACGAGGACGGCGGTGTCGGAGAGGTACAGCTGGCGGACCGTCGCGTCGGTTCCGGCGGGGAGGTCCGCGGCGAGCCGGCAGTAGCCGCCGGCCTCGCTGTCCAGGAGCGAGGCGAAGACGCTGGGCGAGTCGAAGCGGGGGGTGCACCACCAGTCGACCGTTCCTTCGGAGGAGATCAGCGCGGCCGTCTGCAGGTCGCCGACCATGCCGTGCTCGGCGATGGGGGGGTAGCGGTAGCTGTTCACGGGGCGGTAACTGTTCACGGGGCCTCCTCGCCGGGGATGCGGTCCCACGACTCCAGCGTGCGCCGTGGGGCGGGTCGGCGCTCGGTGGGAGGCGGTGCGGTTGGTGGGTGCGGGTGGGTGGGGGCGTGAGGGTGGGGGCGTGAGGGTGGGGGCGTGAGGGGGTGGTGGGTCGACGGGGCTCGCCAGGGGTTGGTGGGTGGTCGGGGCCGTGGTGGTGCGTCGAGTTCGCCGCCGGTCGGACGTACTGCTGTCTGCTGCCACGGTGGAGCTGGGGTGCGCACTGGTAAGCGGCGAACTGCGACGCACCACCACGGCCCGCTCCCGGCCGGATCGCGGCCGCGGGGCGTCGAACTGCGACGCACCACGGCGTGCCGCTCCCGGGCGGATCGCGGCCGCGGGGCGTCGGGGGGCCGGATCGCGGCCGCCCCGGGTGGGTGTCAGTTGTGGTGGGGGTTGTGGTGATGGTTGAGCTTCGCGGTGGCGGTCAGGGTGGTGTCGCCGTGCTTGGCTCCCAGCCATTCGAAGAGCATCGCGCCGGAGAGGATCATGGCTACGGGGTTGGCGAGGTTCTGTCCGGCGATGTCGGGGGCGGAGCCGTGGGAGGCCTGGGCCATGGCTCGGTCGGCGGAGGCGTTGAGGGAGGGGGCGGTGCCCAGGGAGCCGCTGATCTCGCCGGCCAGGTCGGAGAGGATGTCGCCGAACATGTTCTCGGTGACGATGACGTCGAAGTCCTGGGCGCGGCGCACCAGATGGACGGTCATGGCGTCGATGTGGAAGTCGTCGACCGTGACGTCCGGGTACTCCTGGGCGACTTCCTGGCAGACCGTGCGGAACAGGCCGGTGGTGAGTTTGAGGACGTTGGCCTTGTGGACGATCGTGAGCTTCTTGCGGCGGGAGCGGGCCAGGTCGAAGGCGACCCGGGCGACGCGTTCGGTGGCCGTACGGGTGATGATGCCCATCGCGATGGCCACACCCTCGACCGGGCTGAACTCGCCCGTTCCCGCGTGGGTGTTGCGGTCTGCGTAGAGGCCCTCGGTGTTCTCGCGGACGATGACCAGGTCGGAGCTGTCGCAGATGGCCTTGGCGCCGGGGAAGCTCTTGGCGGGGCGGATGTCGGCGAAGAGCTGGAAGTGCTTGCGTGGGGTGCCCG
>NZ_JAEMUX010000161.1 GCF_016598475.1 Streptomyces adelaidensis | reverse complement strand
GCTGCCGCTGCCGCTGCCGCTGCCGCTGCCGCTGCCGCCGCTGCCGCCGCCGCTGCCGCTGCCGCTGCCGCTGCCGCTGCCGCCGCTGCCGCCGCCTCGCCACAGCGCCCCCGCCCGGCGCACGGCCACGTCGACGCGTGCCCACCCAACCTCCGCGAGCCCAGGAGTGGACGCGCCGGCATCGACTGCGAACGACGGCAGCAAGACGCCTGCCTGAGAAAGGGCCGATCTCAGACACTCGGTGGTCACGAAGGGATCGGCATCGCGCGCCTGGTGAGCTCCAACCATGAACGCGACGGTAGGAAGCAGTCGTTGCGAGGCGCCAGCAGAGTTGCGCGTGGTTGCTCCCCTCCTCGGGGGAGTTGCGTAAAGTTGCTGATTAGGGCCAACCGAAGCCCGGGCGTGGGGCGTTGTTCTCGTGGAAGCCTGGGAGATCAGTTCCCCGAGGTGAGGACACGATCATGACCCGACGACTGCGTTTCAACGGCACGGGCAGCGGTGTCAACGGGTGCCCTTCCATTCATGAAGACGTCGACACGGGTGAGGTCATCGTGCACGGCCCCGCCCTCACCGACCCCGACGACATCGCCCGGCTCCGGCATCTGAACGAGGGCGAGGTGCCCATCGTGGTGCCGCGAGAGCTGCTGGTCGACTTCGGCCCGAAGGAGGTCGTCCGAGTGCCGAACATCATCGGGCTGGACGAGTTCGACCGACTCTTCACACAGTTCGAGCACACCGCGTGGCGTCTGGAGACGCGCCGCCGATACGCGTCGGACGAACTCACGGATACTTACGCCCAGTTCACGTGTGGTGAGCCCGTCGACTGGCAAGGAGTGGACGCGGAGTGGTGCGCCGAACGCGGCGAGCAGACCGCGCTCGGCAAGCGGTTCGAGCGTGTCCGCATCGTCGACAACCCGCCCACGGCAGGCCAGCTGTATCTGCTCGACAACGCGCGTCGCAACAGCGCCGTCGGCGAGAAGATCCTCAATCTGCGGCGAGAGGATGCCGACCGCCTCGGCCTGCCCGCCGAAGACTTCTGGATCTTCGACTCCCGACTGGTCGCCCTGCTCAACTTCGACGACGCCGACAACCTGGTCAGCGTCGAGCTGATCACGGAGCCTGCTGCGGTACTGCGGTACGCCATGACACGCGACGCGGCACTGCATCATGCCCTCCCGTACGAGGAGTTCGCGGCACGGTTGACCGCGCACAAGGACTGAGGCAGGTGCGCTCCGGTGAGCACGGACTACCAGCAGGCACGAGAAGCACTCGGGGTACGACTGCGCGAACTCCGGCTCTCCGCCCCTGGGGGCCGGCTCACCGGCACGGAGCTCGCCGAGCAGCACGGGTGGAACAAGTCCAAGGTCAGCAGACTGGAGAACGGCAGGCAGACGCCCACGCCCGATGACCTGCGCAAGTGGGCGGATGCAACCGGCCGCCCACAGGCGTACGACGAACTGCTCGCGCGCTTGAGGGGCTTCGAGTCGCACATCCGCTCATGGCGGCGACAGCTGGCATCGGGGCACAAGGCGGTCCAGGACACCCACCTGAGCGCCCATGCCGACGCCTCCGTGTTCCGTGGCTGGGAGTCCTCCATGATCTTCGGGATTCTCCAGACACCGGACTACGCACGGTCAGTCTTCACGAGATACGCGGAGCTCCAGCGATCGCCGCGCGACACCGAGGAGGCGGTGCGGTCCCGTATGAAGCGGCAGGAGGCGCTGTACGACTCGTCAAAGCGGTTCCACCTCATTCTGTGGGAAGCCGCCCTTCACTCCCTGATCTGTCCGCCGTCCGTGCTCGCCGCGCAACTCGACCGCCTCGCGGGAGCCATCGGCCTGGACACGGTGGAGCTGGGGATCATCCCCCTGTCCGCTTCGCTCAAGATCCCCCCGGCCACCGCCTTCTGGGTCTACGACGACCGCCAAGTGGTCGTCGAGAACTGGCACGCGGAGTTGTGGATCGACGACGAAGCCAGCGTGGACACGTATCTGCGCACCTGGAAGACACTCCGGGAGTCCGCCGTGTACGACGCTGACGCGCACCGTCTCATCGGTGCGGCACGACGGGCGCTGCACTGACCGATCGGGACGACAGGCCACGCTTCATGTCGCCGTCGCCCGGCTCAGCCCAGAAGACCTGCCCAAATGTCGCCGTCGCCCGGCTCAGCCCAGAAGACCTGCCCAAGCTCAACCCGCGGTCCGACGGCGGGGTTGAGGCTCTGGCCCCCTTGAGACACACGGAAGACCTTCGGCAAGCACTCGCCCGTTGAGGCCCCTGCCGCTGTCAGAGTGCTGCGAACTCGACGAACGCGGTCCACGCCGTGGGGGCCACGGCCAGTGCGGCACGGGTGGTGTCCTTGGAGTCGCGGACGTGGACCCTGGCGGGGCGGGCGGCGACCTCGACGCGTTCACCATGTCGGTCTGTTCGCGTTCGGGGAGGCCGACGCCGGTGTTTTCTTCGGCCGCGAGAAACTCACCGGCGCACTCGTCGAACATTTGACGAAGAGCGGCAGTACGCCACGGATCGTCGGTGGGCCACAACAGCGGCCCGCCGACCGAGCTTTCGCGGGTCTTCGAAGTTGAGCGGTGGAGCCGCCGCGAGATTGGCAGATCTGTTCCACTCCCGGCGCGGAAAGGACCTGGTCACAGACCCCGGCCCGGAATAAATCTGCCTATCACCGTCCCTGGCCGCCCTGCCGTCAGGCGCTTGCACCGCTCAACTTCGAAGACCCGCTTTCGCGCGGTCAACCGGGTCGCCGTGCGTGCCGGCGGCGCCAGCTGAGGGAAGACCGCGGCGACATCGCGCGGCCGCGACGGGGTGGCCCGGGTGACGTCCATAGCGGTTGATGCTGCCAGCAGCCTCTGACACCGGGCACAGCAAGGCTTGATCCACGCGCCCCGCGGGTCAGTGATCTGAACGAAGCCGCCTGGCCGTTGGGCTAGCCGTCCATGTTGCTCTGGCCGTCCTGCTGCGTGCGGGGTCCCCTGTTGGCCGCGCGGGCCACTTCGCCGCCGAGCAGGGTCGCCTTGGACACGGCTCGCGCCCAGCGGGGGGCGTCGCCCCGGGCCGTCCAGAAGACGCAGGCGCAGCCGCCGAGTGCGAGTAGGACGATGACGGACAGCATGAGCACGAGCATGCTCAGGTCCCTTCGGGGGTGTGGGGGGCGACGAAGGAGCCGAGGCCGGGTTCGGTGTAGATCAGGCCTTCCTTGCGCAGGTTCGCGAGCACCTTCTGCGCGGTCGCTGTCGCGATCCCGAACTCGGCGATGATCTGTTGGACGGACGGCACCCGGGTGCGTGGTTGGTAGGTCCCGTCGCTGATCCGCTCACGGATGACTTCGGCGACCTGTCGCCAACGGGGAATGTCAGGTACGAACTGCATCACCACACCACCATGTCGATACTTGGGACATCAGTGCGATCCCTGCTAGTCCCTAGTACACCAGCAACTACTATGGCTACAGTGGCCGCAGAAAACCCCCGCGACGGGAGCAAGCCGTCCGGGGGCATGGCCACCAGCAACACCATGAACGGAGCTGATGACAGTGACCGACCTTATCGGTCGACTCCTCGCCTGGGTGAGCCTCGCGCTCAACCCCACCGGCCTACATCGCCGCCCCGCGCACCCCCGTACGCGCCCGCCCGCCCCTTCCGTACCCACTTCTCCGCCCAACTCCACGCTCCCCGTCCACCGCAGTCCCTACGGCATCCATGGCCTCCTCGACGGCGCCGCCACCGTCGCCGTACGGCCGTACGTCGCCGCCGTACCCGATCCGTACTGGAGCCGTGGGATGGAGGCGGTGGCCTGATGGCGACCGGGAGGGAGAGGGAGAGGGAAGAGGTGCGGCTGTTGCCGTGGGTCGGGGATGGGGGCAAGGCCTGTTACCTGGTCAGCGATGAGCAGGGCGGAGCCGTGTCGCGGCTGGCGGATGCCACCGAGGCCATTCAGCTCGGTATGGGGACGGAACTGCTCGACCACGCACGGGAGTTGCTGCCCGACACGCCACGCGGTGAACTCCGGTTCCTGGCCGAGAGATTGACCGAGGCGCTCGGCGACGCGCTGCGGGTCGCCGAGAGCCGTGGGCGGAGACTGCGGCAGCTGAACTGACCGCGCTCGTCCGCGTGGGCCTCGTCGGCCTCGTCAGGTCTTCGAGGAGGTGCTGGGCGTCCGTCGAGCCGAAGTACCGCTTGCCGGAGCCGAAGACGACCTCGGACCAACTTATCCCCGCCGCTTGCGGTCGCGGTGCGCGGAGACGTGGACGCGTGTGGCGCACAGGCGTGAGCAGTACGCGCGGCGGCCGTTGCGGGATATGTCGACGAAGACGGCGCGGCAACCCGGTGCCGCACAGCGTCCGAGACGGCAGGGATCGGTCTCGGTGATCACCAGGGCGAGCCCGGCGGCGCTGGCGGCCCGTACGCGGGTGACGACGTCGGCGTTCTCGTCGGCGTAGTGCAGGTGCGGCGGCTGGCCGTCGTGTGTGGACACGTACGGGCGGGCCGCCGCGTCGGTCAGTAGCCGGTTGACGGCACCGACCTGTTCCGCCCTGGTGGGGGCCGCGAACGCCTCCCACAGGCGCAGGCGCCAGGCCAGCAGCAGCTGGAGCTGCTGGCCGGTCACATCGCAGCGCGCCACCCGGTGCTCGGCCAGCAACGCCTCGACCGTAGGGGCGTCGCACCGGTCGTCGAGGTTGGCCAGGGCCGCCGCCAGCAGGGCCGCGTTGCCACCGTAAGTGTTGAAATACATTTACTCATTGCATCACGCTCACGGCATGACATGCATCTTCCTCACCGTCTCCAAGCACTCGACCTCCCTGGGCTGGGTGCGCTACCAGCGCTGCGCCTGCGGCCGCCTCCGTGTGCTGCTGGCCGGGGATGTCCTCAAGGACGGGCCTGGGCCGCCGCGCGGGCCGTCACCCGAAGAACCGGTGACGGCGCTCGGACGGGCGGCCGGTCGCGGTGGGCCGACGTGCTAGGGCTCAGCTGGGCCCAGCTGGGGTCCTTCGTCGTGCTGTGCCTGGTCCTCGCGGCGACTCCGGGTGCCAATCTCACGGTCGTCCTCGGCTGTGCGCGACAGGGCGGTCAGCGTGCCGCCGTCGCCGCGACAGTCGGCCTGACGCTCGGCAAGGTCTTCTGGGCGGCAGGCTCCGTGCTCGGGCTCGCCACCTTGCTGGCGACCTCGCGCCTGGCGTACGACGCGCTCCGGCTGGCGGGCGCGGCGTACCTGATCTGGCTGGGTGTGAGGGCCCTGCGCTCGGCCCGGCACGGCTCTGCGGTCCAGCGGCCCGACGGTCTCGCGCCCGGGCTGTCCGCGCCCGGGCTGTCCGCGCCCGGGCTGTCCGCGCTCGGCGGGTTCCGCCGCGGTCTGATCGGGGACCTGCTCAACCCCAAGGTGGGGATCTTCTACACCACCGTGTTTCCCCAGTTCATCGGGCCGGAGGACGCCGTCGTCCCGGCGGCCGCCGCGCTGCTCGTGATTCATGCCGCGGTGCTCATGACGTGGTATCCGGGGATGAGTTTCCTGCTGACCCGGGTGGGCCGCCGGCTCGCGAGACCCGGGCTCTCGGCACTGCTCGATCGAGTCATGGGTGCCGCGCTCATAGGGCTCGGCATCCGGCTGGCGATCGTTCCACTCTGAGCTGGCCTGCCGCTCCTGTTTCGTGCCGGGCCCCGTCCCCACAGGGCCCGGCGCGACGGGGCCGCGTCCGCTTCGGCGGCCCCGGTCTGTGGGGCGGGAGCGTCAGGCGTGCTGGCGCCGCGCGCCCTGGCCCTGGCCCTGGCCCTGGCCTCGGAGAAGGCTGACGCCCGCACCCAGTGAGACGACGCCCATGCCGACGGCGGTGGCTATGCCCTGGGCACCGTCGACGACCAACGGGGCGACCGCGGCGACGGTGAGGTTGAACAGGAACAGGAACCACAGGACGGGCTTCGAGCCGAGCAGCGCCTTCATGGGAGTTTCCTTTCGGGGGCGTTGAGCCGGGGGAGGGAGTGAGCCGGTGAGGTCCGCTCGACCTCGTGACATCAACAATCCCGTCCGGCGGCGTCCCTCACGAGGGAGCGCGCTCCCGAACCCGGGGTGTAGCCGGCTACACCCCATCCCCGGTCTACGCCGGCGCCCACCACGGCTTCACCCAGGCCGACACGGCCAAGCACGGGTGTCACCGCTGCCCGGCCACCACCCGGCCCAGGAACTCCGCCAGCGTGTGCGTGACCGTGTTGTGCGCCGGGGCGGCGAAGAGCGGGTCGAGGTGGTTCATGCCCTCGTCGGACTCGTAGACGGCGTACGGGACGCGGGACTCGGCGACGACCCGCCGGGCGCCCTCGACGACGGTGCCCTTGGAGTAGCTGGTCTGGAAGGCGTAGAGCGGTATGTCGAGCCCGGCGGCGTGCCGCAGCCGCAGCCCGAGGGAACGGGCGAGATCGGTGTCGGCCTAGACGTCACTCACGTCCAGGTCCACGGACAGCCGGGCAGGCCAGTACCACTCCCACACCCCCGGTACGGGCCCGGCGTACGCCTCGGCGACCCGCCCGATCGGCGTGATCCCGTCATCGACTCACCCCCGTACGCCACCGCCGTCGCCCGCGGGGGCGAGGTGCCCGGAGTGGACGCTGATGTCGTTCGGCCAGCCGAACCCGGCGTCGACGAAGCTCCCCAGCAGCGCGGCGTTCGTCACCGGGAAGGGCACCCGCAGCGCCTCGGGCACCCGCTCCTGGAGGACGGACCGCCCCTCGGGGTCGTGGTGGGCGTACCACCCGGCGAGCTGGTACCAGATCTGTGTGCTCTCGGCCCGGCTGCCGAGGCCGACCCCGCTCAGCGTCAGGTCGAAGACCTGCCCGCCGGCGATCGCCGCGAGCCGCTCCCGCACCTCCTCCGGCGAGTCCTGGACGGGCGTCCCGTTCCCCTCGAACGCCCCGCGCACGCCCCCGTCGACGACCGCGAGCCCCACGAGATCCCGGTACCCGGCCCGCCCGTCGAAGTCCCAGGCCGCGTACGCCAGCGCACTGGTCGCCCCCCAGGAATGCCCCCCGAGCACGACCCGCCGCCGCCCACCGCCCCGGGCCGCCACCACGACGGCCCGCAGATCCTCCACGGCCCGCGCCAGCCCCCACCCCCCGAAGAACCCGGCGTCCGCCGGCTCCAACGCCCGATACCGCCCGTCGAGGTAGTACCCGACGAGATCCCCACCCGCGGCCCCACTCCCGCCGAACCCACTCCGGTCCGCCAGGTTCTCCTCCCGCCGGTCGACGGCCCACACCTGCACCCCGGGCACCCGCGCCACCAGATCCCGCGCCGGCAACCGGAAGTCATTGGCCGCCCCGAACATCCCCGGCACCAACACGACCACGGTCCCCGCGTCCCGAGGCCCGACCTTCAGCACATGCACCCGGTCACTGCCGACGGTCCCACCCCCGGCCCCCACGGCGATCGGCACATACACCTCGGAACCCCCGCCGACCCTCCGCCC
>NZ_JAEMUX010000160.1 GCF_016598475.1 Streptomyces adelaidensis | reverse complement strand
CCCACTAATTCATCGACAGGCCCCTGTCCCCCCGAACCCCACGCACACACAGTCAAGCGCCATGAAAGGGCTTCAGGATGCGCAAAAACATCGTAGCCGCGGCAAGTCTGCTGAGCCTCGCGCTCACCAGCGGCTGCGCTCTCGGCAGCAACAGCGCCGAGCAGGGCAGCGGCCCCGCGAAGAGCGGCCCTCTCAAGGGGGACACCGTGAACGTCGCCTCCAAGAACTTCACCGAACAGCTGCTGCTGTGCGAGATCACCGCCCAGCGGCTCGAGTCGCAGGGAGCGAAAGTCAAGCGCACCTGCGGCATGAGCGGGACCAACGCCGTCCGTGCCGCGCTGACCAGCGGCGCCGTCGACATGTACTGGGAGTACACAGGCACCGGCTGGCTGGCCCTGCAGCAGCAGGGGAGTGTCACCGACCCCCAGGCCATGTACGACAAGGTCAGCGCTCTGGACAAGACCAAGAACGACGTGGTGTGGCTCCCGGCGGCGGCGGCGAACAACACGTATGCCATCGCGGTGAAGACAGAGACGGCGAAGAAGCTGGGTGTCTCCACGCTCTCCGACTACGCCAAGCTCGCCGAGAAGGATCCGGGCAGGGCCGGCTTCTGTGGCGCCTCGGAGTTCTTCGGCCGCGACGACGGGTGGCCCGGGCTGCAGAAGGCGTACGCTTTCAGCCTCCCCAAGAGCGACGTCGCGGAGCTGGCCGAAGGCCCGATCTACAACGCTGTCGCCAAGGGCAACCCGTGCAACTTCGGTGAGGTCTTCGCCACCGACGGCCGGATCTCCGCCCTCGGGCTGACCGTCCTGAAGGACGACAAGAAGTACTTCCCGCCCTACAACCTCTCGTTGAATGTCCGAGGGAGCGTCCTGAAGAAGTACCCGAAGGTCCAGACGGTGATGGACCCGGTGAGCAAACTGCTGACCACCGCCCAGCTGCAGAAGCTCAACGCGCAGATCGACGTGGACGGCAAGAGGCCCGAGGAGGTCGCGAGCCAGTGGCTCAGCGCCAACAAACTGAAGTGACAGCGGGTCTGGAGGAGCCCCGCACGCTGCGTGTGGGGCTCCTCCAGACCGCGCCCGTCTTCGGCGCGGTCGAGGAGAACCTCGCCAGGATCGCCGAGTTGCACAACGGCCTCGGCCCGGTCGACCTCGCCCTCACCTCAGAGCTCTCGGTCAGCGGCTACGGATTCACTCCGTACCAGGAGACAGACCTCTTCGCCGGCGACGATCCTCGGCTCACCGGCCTGGTGTCCGCCGGTGTCGGAGTGGGCTTCGCCGAGAAGAGCGCCTCCGGGCTGCCCTGGAACGCCTACCTGCTGGGCGACCCGCTGACCGGGACCCGGCACCTCCATCGCAAGCTCCAGCCCGTTTCCTACGCGCCCTGGAACGAACACCTGTTGTTCCAGCCCGGAGCGGAACTGCGGACCGCCGGCTTCCGAGCGGCCAGGATCGCCACGGCCATCTGCAATGACATGTGGCATCCCGTCATCCCATGGCTGGCGGCCCAAGGCGGCGCCGAAGTGCTGGTGGTGCCCGTGGCCAGCATGGAAGGCGCCGACCCGGCGAGGATCCGCCGCACGTGGGAGGTGATCCTGGAACACGCCGCTGTGCTGCTCCAGTGCTACGTCGTCTTCGTCAACCGCTGCGGTATGGACAGCGGGGCCCGGTTCTGGGGCGGCTCACGCGTTCTGGGCCCGGACGGCAGCGTCCTCGCACACCTCGGTGACGAGCCGGATGCGGCTTTCGCCGACCTCGACCTGACAGCTCTGCGCCGCCTTCGCGCAGAGGTCCCCCTGCTCGCGGAATCCCGGACCGAGTTCCTTTCTGGAGCGTTGCCGACGGGCCGTCGCCCCGAAAGGGAGCAGCCCCATGTTTGACGTTCATGTCCATGCCGCCCCCGACGTGCTCGAACGGATCGGATACGACGACCAGATCGGCGCCAGTTACGCCGCGGCCGGCTACAGCGGCTTCGTCCTGAAGGCCCACCACGAATCGACCGTGGGCCGGGCCAGCGCCCTCAGTCGGTCGTCCGGTCTGGACGTCGTGGGGGGAATCGTCCTCAACCGTGCCGTCGGCGGGATCAACCCGGCGGCTGTCCTCTCCGCGCTGTCCACGGGCGGCCGGGTCGTGTGGTTCCCCACGGCGGACGCCCACACCCAGGAAAGCGCAAGGCTGCCACGGCTGGGAGACCTGGACGAGCGTCTGGGCCGCTCCGTGCTCTCCGTCCCGCCGGTCCTGGCCGCAGACGACGCGTCCGCCAAGGACATCGCCCTCGTGCTCGACCTGATCGCCGAGCACGACGCTGTGCTGTGCACGGGGCATCTCGGTGGCGATGAGTGCAGGTGGCTGCTGGACCAGGCCCTGGCCCGGGGCATCAGCAGGTTCCTGCTCACGCACCCCTCCTACACGGTTCCCGGTATGGAGGTGCGGGAGATCGCCGAGCTCGCCGACCGGGGCGCCTACGTCGAGATCACCGCCTACCAGCTCTTCCACCAGCCCGGGATGACAGCTGCCCGACTGGCCGCCGTCGCTCAGGCGGCAGGGTCACGTCTGGTCCTTGCCTCAGACGCGGGACAGCCCGACAGCCCTGAGCCTCCGTCCGCCCTCGAGCAGCTCATCGCCGCGCTCGCCGCCGAAGGACTGGACCCCGGCCTGCTTCGGGACGCCGCGGGCGACACACCCCGGGAGCTTGTCCTCCGATGACGGCCGGCAGACCTGACGGCTACCCGGCCGGCAGACCCCAGGAGCGAGCAGCACGATATGGACACGACCATGGCAGATGATCCGAAGCTTCCCACCGAGGCGTTCGCCGAGGCGTTTGTCGACGCCCTGCGCGGCCACCTCGGCGACATCGTCGACAGCTCGTCCCTGACCAGAGCGATCTATTCGACCGACGCCTCGAACTACCGGATCGTCCCCCAGGCCGTGCTCACGCCCAGGTCGACGAACGATGTGATCACCGCGGTCCGCATCGCCCGCGCCCACGGGGTTCCCATCACCGTCAGAGGAGGAGGCACCTCCTGCGCCGGCAACGCCGTGGGTCCCGGCCTCGTGATCGACTTCTCTCACTTCATGAACCGCGTCCTGTCGGTCGACCCCGATTCCTCGACGGCGGTGGTCCAGCCCGGGGCGGTCCTGAGCACACTCCAGAACGCGGCTCTTCCCTTCGGACTGCGGTTCGGCCCCGATCCCTCCACCGCCACCCGCTGCACGATCGGCGGGATGATCGGCAACAACGCGTGCGGTCCGCACGGCCTCTCCTACGGGCGCACGGCTGACAACGTGGTGTCCATGACCTGGCTGACCGGCCGTGGCGACGTCATCACGGCGGGCTCGGGGAACGACACGCTGGCGGTGGTGCCCGGTCTGGACTCCTTCGTCTCGGAGAACCTGGCGGTACTGCGCACCGAGTTCGGGCGTTTCGGACGCCAGATCTCCGGCTACTCCCTGGAGCATCTGCTCCCGGAGAACGGCCGGAACCTCGCAGCCGCCCTGACCGGCACCGAGGGCAGCTGCGGAATCCTCCTCGAAGCCACGGTCAGGCTCGTCACCCGGGCACCCGCGCCGGCCCTGGCCGTCCTCGGCTACAGCGACATGGCCACTGCCGCGGACGATGTGCCGAACCTGCTTCCTTTCCACCCGCTCGCCCTGGAGGGTCTGGACGCACAGCTCGTCGACGTCGTCCGCCGGGCGCACGGCAGCGCCAGTGTCCCCACCCTGCCCGCGGGCGGGGGATGGCTGATAGCGGAGGTCGGCGGCGCAGGCTCGGAAGAGGCCGTTGAGGCGGCGCGGAAACTCGTCGCCTCCTCCGGCTCGGCCGACGCCGTTGTCCTGCCCGCAGGCCCCGAGGCGACCAGGCTCTGGCAGATCCGCGCCGACGGTGCCGGCCTGGCCGGACGCACAGCCGACGGCAAGCAGGCCTGGCCCGGCTGGGAGGATTCCGCCGTCCCCCCGGAAAGGCTTGGAGACTACCTGCGCGGACTCGAAGCCCTCATGGCCGAGGAGGACGTCTCCGGGCTGGCCTACGGCCACTTCGGCGACGGATGCGTCCACGTCCGCATCGACTTCCCGCTCGACGCGGGGAGCACGCTCATGCGCAGGTTCCTCGAACGCGCCGCGGCCCTGGCCGCCGAGCACGGCGGCTCCCTCTCCGGCGAGCACGGAGACGGGCGCGCCCGCTCCGAGCTGCTGCCCGCCATGTACAGCCCCCAAGCCCTGCGCGCGATGGAGACGTTCAAGGCTCTCCTGGACCCCGAGGACCTCATGAACCCCGGGGTCGTCGTCCGCCCGGCACCACTGGACGCAGACCTGCGCCGCCCGCAGGCCCTTACACTGCGCGCCACCGACGGCTTCGCCTTCGCGCACGACGGCGGGGACATCACCGATGCCGTCCACCGGTGCGTCGGGGTGGGAAAGTGCCGGGCCGATCTTCGCGAACAGGGCGGATTCATGTGCCCCTCGTACACCGCCACCCGAGACGAGAAGGACTCCACCCGAGGCCGTGCGCGGATGCTCCAGGAGATGCTCAACGGCGGAGTCGTCACACGCGGCTGGAGCTCCCCCGAGGTCCACGATGCCCTTGACCTGTGCCTGAGCTGCAAAGCCTGCGCCAACGACTGCCCCACCGGCATCGACATGGCCATGTTCAAGTCCGAGACCCTCCACCAGACGTACAAGGGGCGGCTGCGGCCGCTCAGCCACTACACGCTCGGCAGGCTTCCGCAATGGCTCAGGCTCGCCGCGCCACTGGCCCCGCTGCTCAACCTCGCCGGCCGCATCCCGCTGCTCAGCAGAGCCATGACGACGATGATGGGAGCCGACCCCCGCCGTTCGCTGCCGACGCTGCCCCGAACGCCGTTCCGCTGGAGGAAGCGGTCAAGGACCGCCAGAGAACAGGCAGGCGGGCCCAAGGTCCTGCTCTGGGTCGACTCCTTCTCGGATGCCATCAATCCGGACATTCCGCAGGACGCCCTCGATGTCCTCTCCGCCGTCGGCTGCGACGTCGAGATCGCCGGCCCCGGTGCGTGCTGCGGTCTGACCCTCGTCTCCACGGGCCAGCTCACCGCCGCCAAGGCCAAGCTCCGCAGGACACTCGACCTCCTGATCCCGCACGTCAGGGACGGAAGGACAGTCGTCGGCATCGAGCCCAGCTGCATCGCCACACTGCGCTCGGACCTCGTGGAGCTCCTTCCCGACGACCCCCGCGCCGCCGAGCTCTCCCGCTCGGTCAAAACCATCGCCGAGTTCGTCACCTCCATCGGCTGGGCACCGCCGCGAGCAGCAGAGAAACTCCTCGTTCAACCCCACTGCCACCACTACGCGGTCATGGGATATGACGCGGATCAGGCGCTCCTGGAAGCCATGGGCTGCGACGTCGAGATCTCCGCGGGATGCTGCGGCCTCGCCGGGAACTTCGGCATGGAAAAGGGCCACTACGAAGTCTCCGCGAAGATCGCACAGGACGGCATCATCGCCAAGGCATCCACCAGCCCTGACCGGCGGATCCTCGCCGACGGGTTCTCCTGCCGCACTCAGGTGCACGACCTCGCCGATCTCGACAGCCGACACCTCGTGCAGATCATCGCCGAAGCCCTCCGTAGCCCGACGGCCGCACAGAGGCAACGGCCGTGAGGTCGAGTTCCTCACGGCCACCTCCTGGCACCTTGCCGCCGGGTGTGTGAGTTACGGCCCTGGCTCACATTCGGTGGTGACGTGGCCTTGAGTACCGTCAAACGCTACGCCCGCGCCGACCGGCCCGAACGCATGTTCCGGAAGGTGGGACCTGACGCGCCGGCGGCGACACAGCACGCGCCTGGGTGGACACCTGGGGTGAATCCTTCTTCGCGTCCGACGAACTTCGCTGGGCGGCGTATGTCTCCGGCGCCGACGAGGTCACCGGGCCGATCCTCGTGAGAGCTGCCGACTGGGTCGCCGCTGTCACTGCCTGAACAGGCAGATGGGTCCGCAACCGCTCCCCTCCCTCATCACCTACGGCCGTGAAGGCGGCCGCCGGACGGACGGGACGGTACCCCTGACACCGAGGTGTCGAGGAACAGATCGTTGTGCGCCCACACACAGGTGTCGAGGAGGTCGGAGGACTTCTCCTCGCGCTCGGAGGCACCGACGTAGGTCGTCATCTGCTCCTCGAACGCAGCGAAGGCGCGGGGCGACGGCCTGGCTGAGCGCGGGATTGCTTGCTCGTACAGCATCGCCACCGGGGCAGCCCGCGCCCGCTTGTCGCGGGTGGCGTGGATGTAGCGGTCCTGCTCGGCCTGGAGGACGTAGCCGCGGGGGCGGCGGTCGCCGTACATCTGCTCCAGCGGTGTCGGCGGTCTCTGAACCTGGACCCCTTTGGGGTCGGTGAGTTTTGACCCCGTGTGCAGTTGTTCACCCGGTTGCCGCGTTCGGTGGGCGGCCGATGTCTCGGTCTTTGAGCCGGTAGGAGTCTCCCTTCAAGGAGAGCACATCGGCGTGGTGGACGAGGCGGTCGATCATGGCGGCGGCGACGGTGTCGTCGCCGAAGACCTCTCCCCAGCGTCCGAACGGCTTGTTGCTGGTCACGATCACGGACGCGCGTTCGTAGCGGCCGGAGATCAGCTGGAAGAACAGGTTCGCTGCTTCCGGTTCGAACGGGATGTAGCCGACCTCATCGATCACCAGAACGGGAAGGCGCGCGAGGCGCAGGAGCTCGTCCTGGAGTTTTCCGGTGGTGTGGGCGGCGGCCAGGCGGTCGACCCACTGGGAGGCGGTGGCGAACGCGACGCGGTGTCCGGCCTGGCAGGCGCGGATGCCCAGGGCGATGGCCAGGTGCGTCTTGCCGGTGCCGGGCGGGCCGAGGAAGACCACGTTCTCCTTGCCGGTGATGAAGTCCAGGGTGCCCAGATGGGCCACCGCCTCCCGCTTCAGCCCGCGCAGGTGATGGAAGTCGAACTCCTCCAGGGTCTTGCGGGCGGGGAACCGGGCCGCGCGGATGCGGCCCTCTCCGCCGTGGGCCTCGCGGGCGGCGACCTCGCGCTGCAGGCAGGCGGCCAGATACTCCTGATGCGTCCAGGACTCCGCCCCGGCGCGTTCGGCGAGCCGGTCGGCGGCGTCCAGCAACGCTGGTGCCTTCAACGCACGGCTGAGGAAGGCCAGTTCGGC
Source organism: Streptomyces adelaidensis (assembly GCF_016598475.1). Lineage (GTDB taxonomy): Bacteria > Actinomycetota > Actinomycetes > Streptomycetales > Streptomycetaceae > Streptomyces > Streptomyces adelaidensis. The sequence continues at coordinate 599 of NZ_JAEMUX010000160.1, read as the reverse complement.
GGCGATGTCCCGGGACGTGGTGGTGCTGCGGGTGGCCATGACTCTTACTCCTGTCCTGCGCCGCCCTCGATCAGATGGAAGACGCGGTCGTAGGCCGGCAGATCCGGGGCTGCGACCTCCACCGCCGCGGCGACGGCCCCGCTTTTGCGGTACTGGTGCCGCATCGCCGTGGCGGCCTCGGCGTGGTCGGGGTCGGTCAGCGTCTGGTGGCGGGCCCAGCAGCGGGCATGCTCGGCGACCAGACGGCCGTCCAGATGAGCCCGCACCGTTTCGGTGTCCGCCTCGATCCGCACGATCCGCCCGATCGCGGCCGGGTCGACGGAGTAGTCGCAGGTGTCCAGGCGGATGTAGTGGTCCCGGCCGATCCGCACCGAGGTCTGCCACCAGCGCGGTGGCGCGGTCGGCGGCAGCGGCAGCATCGCGGCCCGGTCGGCCTCCCACCGCTCGGCCGGGCGGGCCTGAAGGGTGCGGTGCACCCGTCGGTTGGCGACCTCAAGCCATCCGGCCAGCTGCGTGTTGAAGTCGGCCGGGGAAGTGAACACCCTGCCGGGCAGGAACGACGTCTCCAGGTAGCCGTTGGCCCGCTCGACCAGCCCCTT
>NZ_JAEMUX010000016.1 GCF_016598475.1 Streptomyces adelaidensis | reverse complement strand
CTGAGCCCCTTGCTCTCCAATATCTACCTGGATCGGTTGGACAAGTACGTCGAGACAACACTCTTACCCGTCTTCAACCAGGGAGCCCGCCGCAAACCGTATCTGCCGTACATGCGGATACATAAGGCCGCCTGGAAACTGGAGAAGCGTGGACAGCGGGAGGAAGCACGGCCGTTGCGCCGTCAACTGCAACGGCTCCCCTCTCACGATCCCAATGATCCAGGATTCCGGCGGCTGCACTATGTCCGCTACGCGGACGATTGGTTGCTGGGGTTCTCCGGGACGCGACGGGAAGCCGAGTACATCAAGGAGAAGATCGGGAAGTTCTTGCGGAACCGGTTGAAGCTGGAACTCTCCGATCCGAAGACCTTGATTACCCATGGGCGGACGCAGGTCGCTCGCTTCCTTGGCTACGAAATTGTGGTCCTTCACGACGATGCCAAGCGCGATCGGAACGGTCATCGCTCTATCAACGGGCAGATCGGTCTGAAAGTGCCCATGGACGTCGTACGCGGAAAGTGCAGGCCCTACATGCGCCGCGGGAAACCTGCTGCCCTACTGGAGCGCGTGCACGACTCGGATTTCCGGATCGTCACACGGTTCCAGTCAGAGTTCCGGGGCCTCGCGGAGTACTACCAGCTGGCCTACAACCGGCACCGCCTCGGCCTGCTTAGGTGGATCACGGAACGCTCCCTGGCCAAGACGCTGGGACACAAGAACAAGATCAGCGTCAACAAGGTCTGGAATCGCCACCGTGCCACCTGGCAGACACCTGCTGGACCCCGAAGGGGCTTGCAGATCAAGGTCGAGCGCGGCAAAGGAAAGAAGCCGCTGGTTGCCCGTTGGGGCGGGGTATCACTGGCCCGAAGGACCACGAGGGTAACTCTCAAAGACGATCTTCCTGCGGTATGGAGGAAGCGTCCCGCAGAGCTCATCGACCGGCTTATGTCCGGCCGATGCGAACTCTGCAAGGCGCAAACGGAAGTCGAAGTGCACCACATTCGGCGTCTGAGTGACCTCCGACCCGGGAGTCAGGCTGAACAGCCTGACTGGGCACAGCAGATGGCATCGCGCCGCCGCAAAACCCTGATCGTCTGTCGTGACTGCCACAGCGGAATCCACAACGGACTCTCCGCTCGGCAGGATTCGATGGAAACGACGCTGGAGAGCCGGGTGCGGTGATAAGTCGCATGCCCGGTTCGGTGGGGGGTCGTCGGAAAAGGGCTCGCATCAGCGAGTACCTCGCCGACGGCCTACCCTGCGGGGCTAGGTGACTGGACACTCAAAATCCGGGAGGTATGCGTAAATGCAAAGCGCCGAAACGGTATTGAAGGTCCTCCGTGAACGCGGGAGGCGTGGCCTGCCGTGCAACGAACTGTATCGACAACTGTTCAACCCGGACTTGTATCTTGTGGCCTACGGGCGCATCTACTCCAACGATGGGGCGATGACACCCGGGGCCTGCGGGGAAACCGCAGACGGCATGTCCATGGCCAAGATCGGACGCATCATCGACGCGATGCGCCACGAGCGCTACCGATTCCAACCCGCGAGGCGGGTCTACATTCCGAAAAAGAACGGAAAACTGCGACCCCTCGGCCTGCCGTCCTGGACGGACAAACTTGTCGGTGAAGTGGTCCGGCTCCTACTGGAGGCGTACTACGAACCACAGTTCTCCCGTCGATCACACGGTTTCCGTCCCCATCGTGGCTGCCACAGCGCCTTGAGCGAAATTGAGGAGACATGGGGCGGGACAACCTGGTTCATTGAAGCGGACATCTCTGACTGTTTCGGAAGCTTTGACCATGAGGTCATGCTCTCGATCCTCTCAGAGAAAATCCACGATAACCGGTTCCTTCGGCTCATCAAACAGATGCTTCAAGCCGGATACCTGGAGGACTGGGAATGGAACGCCACACTCAGCGGAGCTCCGCAAGGCGGTGTGGCATCCCCAATCCTTTCCAACATCTACTTGGACCGGTTGGACACTTTTGTCGAGACAGTGCTTATCCCAGAATATACCCGAGGAAAACGCCGCGCACCCAACCCGGCGTACACCAGGAAAACCGACGCGATCCACCGCGCCCGAAAGCGCGGGGACCGAGTCGCAGTCCGGCAATTGCGCGCAGCACGACGTGGTCATCCCCACGGGGACCCAAACGATCCCCAATACCGGAGACTACGGTACTGCCGCTACGCCGACGATCACCTTCTCGGGTTCACCGGACCCAAAGCCGAAGCCGAACAGATCAAGCAACGCCTGGCCAACTTCCTGCGTGAGGACCTCAACCTGGAGTTGAGTCAGGACAAGACACTGGTCACCCATGCCCGCACCAGTGCGGCGAGATTCCTCGGCTACGAGATCACCGTCCAGCACAGCCAATGCCGGCCGAAGGTCAACGGCCACATCCGGCTACGCGTACCGCGAACGGTGATCAAGGCCAAGGCCGCCCCGTACCTCAAACACGGCAAACCCGAACGCCGCACAGAGCTGATGACCCGCGATGACCCTATGATCATCAGCACCTACGGCGCCGAGTTCCGGGGACTGTCGCAGTACTACCTGCTCGCCAGCGACGTCGGGAGACTGGACTACCTGCACTGGGTGGCCCTGACCTCGATGCTCAAGACACTCGCCGCCAAGCACCGCTCGACGGTGTCGAAAATGGCCCGCAAGTACACGGCCAAGGTCAACACACCGTACGGGCCATACACGTGCTTCGAGGCCAGCGTGTCACGGCCGGGCAGGAAACCACTGATCGCCAGATTCGGTGGCATTCCTCTACGACGGCAGAAAGCAGCGGTCATCGTCGACCGTCAGCCAGCTCCGGTCACCGTCCGCCGCAAAGAGCTGGTCACCCGGCTCACGGCGCGGTGGTGCGAGTGGTGCCAGCGCCGCGCTCCGGTGGAGACTCACCAGGTCCGCAAGCTCGCCGACCTCGACCAACCGGGGCGACCACAGCCCGCGTGGGCGCAACTGATGGCCAAGCGGCGCCGCAAGACCCTCGTGGTCTGCGCGGACTGCCACCAGGCCATCCACGCCGGGCAACCGACCGCGACACCCACGGGATAGTCACTGGAGAGCTACGTGCATCGAAAGGTGCCCGCGTGGTTCGGACCGGAGGCCGTTGGAAAAGGCACCGCACACAGCGGAAACCTCGCCAACGGCCTACCGGTGTTGATCAGCGCGGTCCGTGACCTGAACCGCACTGAACTGGCCGGGGAAAGTGTACGGGCGGCGCTGGAGGCTCTGGCGGTGGCGGCACCGTCCTGGCTGGCCGCGGTGATCGACATCGCCGAGTTCGCCGACCGCTACGGGCCGCGCGTCGATGGCTGGACGATGCCGTCGTCGAAGACCAAGCGGGAGCGACTCGCCCAGGTCTTCGGCCAGGACGCGCTGGCCTTGTGCCGGGCGGCCTGGTCCGACACCGCCCCGGTGTGGATCCGTGAGATCGAGGCGGTCGCCCTGCTGAGGCAGGTCCTCGTGCAGACCTACACCGTCCGCGTCGATGCCCGGGGACGGGATGTGGTCAGCAAGCGGGACGCCGACAATGACGGTGTCCCGCCCGGCAGTACCCGCCTGGCCTCCCCCTACGACCCCGACGCCCGCTGGTCCGCCAAGGGTGATGACCTCTTCTGGTGCGGCTACAAGATCCATCTCACCGAGACGTGTCACGCTCCAGCCGAAGCCGAAGCCGAAGCCTATCTCCGTGTCCCGGCACCGAACCTGATCACCGACGTGCACACCACTGACGCCACCGTGCCCGATGTGAAGGCGACCGAGCCGATCCAGAAGAACCTCACCGAGCGCGAGGTGAAGCCCGCCGAGCACTATCTCGACTCCGACTACCCCTCGGCCGACCTGATCACTGCCGCAGCCGGGCAGGGCATCACCATGGTCACTCCGCTCCTGGCCGACCACTCGCCCCAGGCCAAGGCCGCCGAGGGCTTCGGCAAGAGCGCCTTCCAGATCGGCTGGAAAGCCCGTCAGGTCCGCTGCCCCGAGGGCTCCACCAGCATCGGTTGGTACCCGGTCACCCAGCACGGCCGCGACGCCATCGTGATCGACTTCGCCCGCGCCGACTGCCGCCCCTGCCCCTCCCGGACCAAGTGCACCAACTCCGTCCGCGGCACCCGCATGCTCACCCTGCGGCCCCGCGAACTCCACGAACGCACCGCCGCAGCCCGCGCCGAGCAGAACACCGAGTCCTGGAGAACCAAGTACGCCCTCCGCGCGGGCGTCGAGGGCACCGTCAACCAGGCCCTCGACCTCACCGGCATCCGCCGGGCCCGCTACCGCGGCCTGCCGAAAGTCCGAGTCCAACACGCCTTCTCCGCCACCGCGCTCAACGTGGTCCGGCTCGACGCCTGGTGGACCACCGACCCACTGCGCAAACCCCGCACCAGCAGACTCGAACGCCTCAGCTACCGACTCGCCGGCTGACAAATTCAGCAACGGAGTCATCCACCGTTTCAAAGCGCGTAGGCCCACGCCGAGTTCGATCCACCGCCCGCCGGGTCCAGTCGAAGGTGAAGCCACCTCCGGCTTGGACAACCGAGAGGAAGGGCTGGGCCACGATGCCAGGTACGGACGGATCGAAGTCGGCGAAGAGCAGGCACGACAGTTCCAGTCGCGACTCGTAGATCACGTGATCGCGCATCGTCGCCGACCAGTAGGTACCCGAATAGTGCTTGTGGCCCTGTACCAGCGGAACGTCCACCGCGGATGAGCCGACTGCGCAAGCTCAACAAGCGCCGTACCCCCGCCTCGGTCCTCCAGCAGAGGACCAAGCCCACGGGCGACGGCCCGACCAGCGAGTCTCGCAAGGACGGCATAAGTGCCACCGTTGTGCCATCGCGGCTGAGGCTGTGCCGCGAAATCTGAGAGCCTACATTTCTCCCGGATCAGGTCTGCGCCATGTCCACGAACCGCGAGTAGTGACCCTGGAAGGCGACCGTGATCGTGGCCGTCGGGCCGTTACGGTGCTTGCCGACGATGATGTCGGCCTCGCCTGCTCGTGGCGACTCCTTCTCGTACGCGTCCTCCCGGTGCAGCAAGATCACCATGTCAGCGTCCTGCTCGATCGATCCCGACTCACGCAGGTCGGAGACCATGGGCTTCTTGTCCGTACGCTGCTCGGGGCCACGGTTGAGCTGCGACAGCGCAATCACCGGCAGCTCCAGCTCCTTGGCCAGCAGCTTCAGGTTTCGCGACATGTCCGAGACTTCCTGCTGCCGGCTCTCGGACCGCTTGCCGCCGGACTGCATCAGCTGCAGATAGTCGATGATGACCAGCTTCAGGTCATTGCGCTGCTTCAGGCGCCGACACTTGGCGCGGATCTCCATCATCGACAGGTTCGGGGAGTCGTCGATGAAGAGCGGCGCGGCCGAGACGTCCGGCATCCGGCGGGCCAGCCGCGTCCAGTCCTCGTCGGTCATCGTGCCGGACCGCATGTGGTGCAGGGCCACGCGCGCCTCGGCCGACAGCAGACGCATCGCGATCTCGTTCCGGCCCATTTCGAGCGAGAAGATCACGCTCGGCATGTTGTGCTTGATCGAACATGCGCGCGCGAAGTCCAGTGCCAGTGTGGACTTACCCATGGCGGGACGGGCCGCGATGATGATCATCTGGCCCGGGTGCAGACCGTTGGTGAGCTGGTCGAGGTCGGTGAAGCCGGTCGGCACACCGGTCATCTCCCCCGACCGCGAACCGATCGCCTCAATCTCGTCGAGTGCGCCCTCCATGATGTCGCCGAGCGGCAGATAGTCCTCAGTGGTGCGCTGTTCGGTGACCGCGAAGATCTCGGCCTGGGCTCTGTTGACGATCTCGTCCACGTCGTCGTCGGCCGCGTATCCCATCTGGGTGATGCGCGTGCCCGCCTCCACCAGACGGCGCAGGACAGCCCGCTCGTGGACGATCTCCGCGTAGTACTCCGCGTTCGCCGCCGTCGGTACCGTCTGGACAAGGGTGTGCAGATAGGGGGGCCCGCCGACCTTCGTGATCTCGCCGCGCTTGGTGAGCTCGGCGGCGATGGTGATCGGGTCGGCGGGCTCGCCCTTGGCGTAGACGTCGAGGATCGCCTGGTAGATGGTCTCGTGTGCCGGCTTATAGAAGTCGGGACCCTTGAGGATCTCGACCACGTCGGCGATGGCGTCCTTGGACAGCAGCATGCCGCCGAGGACGGACTGCTCGGCGTCCAGGTCCTGCGGCGGTACCCGCTCGAAGGCCGAACCTGCGCCGTCCCACTCCCCGTTCTCCCGGCCGCGTTCGTGCTGCTCGTCCCTGCTCCGACCGCCGTCGGAGCGCCGGCGGGAAGAGGGCAGACGATCACTGGGCCCGCTGTCGGCCCACGGGTCGTCCAGGGGCTCGGAAATGCTCACCGAGCGACCTCCTCCCGTCCGCCGAGCGGACCTCGCCGTGCTTCTCAGTTCTACGGCACGGCACTGACAAATAAGAGGCCCAACTCCGGTTCTGGCGCGTCGGTTTTGCGAGGTTTCAGCGATCTGCCAACGAGCGGGCGCCGCACCACCGTAGGCCCGCCAGCACCGTCAGCCAATCTGGTTATCCACAGGCCATGTGGACGAAGCCCCAGATGCTGTGGAGAACCCCGCAAAACCTGTGCACGACTCGGTGGACAGCCCTGTGAACAAGAACTCGCCCCCTCTCGGACATCCGAGCCGACCTGCACTTTTACCGTCCACCGGCTGTGCAGAAGAAAAACTTTCCCGACCGGATCAAGATCATCACGATCAGTGCGCGACAGCACACCCACCCAAGCATGTTGTAATGGTCACTATCCGCTTGCATCTCTTACCTGTGGAAGATTAGATTGGTGGTCATGACACAGGCTTCCGCGCCCACCAGAGCCATCCGGCGTCGGCACGATCGAGAGATCGTCGCGCTGGCCGTTCCAGCCTTCGGCGCGCTCGTCGCAGAGCCCCTCTTCCTGATGGTCGACACCGCCGTCGTCGGCCACCTGGGCACCGCGCAACTGGCCGGCCTCGGCATCGCCTCGGCCCTCCTCGTCACCGCGGTAAGTGTCTTCGTCTTCCTGGCATACGCCACCACGGCCGCCGTCGCCCGACGGGTCGGAGCCGGTGATCTGCGGGCCGCCATCCGCCAGGGCATGGACGGCATCTGGCTCGCCCTGCTGCTCGGCACCGCCGTCATCGCTGTCGTCACTCCTGCGGCCCCCACCCTCGTGTCCCTCTTCGGCGCCTCGGACACCGCGGCCCCCTACGCCACGACCTATCTGCGGATCTCGGCACTCGGCATCCCGGCCATGCTCGTCGTGCTCGCCGCCACCGGTGTCCTGCGCGGTCTCCAGGACACGAAGACACCCCTGTACGTCGCCGTCGCGGGCTTCGTCGCCAACGGCGCCCTCAATGCAGCCCTTGTCTACGGCGCCGACCTGGGCATCGCCGGATCCGCCTGGGGCACGGTCATCGCCCAGTGCGGCATGGCGGCCGCCTACCTCTGGGTCGTGATCCGCGGTGCCCGTCGGCATGGCGCCTCGCTACGCCCGGACGCCGCCGGTATACGTGCCTCGGCCCAGGCGGGCGTACCCCTGCTGGTCCGTACGCTCTCGCTGCGCGCGATCCTGATGATCGCCACCGCGGTCGCCGCCCGGCTCGGGGACGTGGAGATCGCAGCGCACCAGATCATCCTCTCGCTCTGGAGCCTGCTCGCCTTCGCCCTGGACGCGATCGCTATCGCCGGGCAGGCCATCATCGGCCGCCACCTCGGCGCCGGCGATGCCCAGGGCGCCCGTGAGGCCTGCCGCCGCATGGTGCAGTGGGGGATCGCCACGGGTGCCGTACTGGGATTCCTGGTGATCGTCGCCCGCCCGTTGTTCATCCCCCTCTTCACGGGCGACCCGGCGGTCGAGGACACCGCGCTGCCAGCCCTCATCGTGGTAGCGCTCGCCCAGCCGATCTCAGGAATTGTCTTCGTGCTCGACGGCGTGCTGATGGGCGCGGGGGACGGCCCCTACCTCGCCCGGGCCATGTTGTTGACCTTGGCCGTCTTCGTCCCGGCCGCTCTGTTCGTTCCCACCTTCGGTGGCGGCCTGACCGCTCTCTGGGGGGCCATGACACTGATGATGGCGACGCGCATGATCACCCTGTGGCTGCGCTCCCGCTCCGGCCGCTGGATCGTCATCGGAGCGACGCGCTGAGGGCGGGGCCGAAGCGCGGCTTCGTTTCACGTGAAACATGGCCCGGTCCAGGCGCTGTTTCACGTGAAACAGTCAGCTCGCAGGCAACCTAGGCAGCCCATAAGAGACCGGACAAGCATATGGGGCCGCACCCTTCACAGGGTGCGGCCCCATACACCGCTTCAGCGATCGCAGCCCTTAGGCAGCGATGACCTCGATGTTGACCTTGGCGGCAACCTCGGGGTGCAGACGCACGGACGTCTCGTGGGCGCCCAGCGTCTTGATCGGAGCAGACAGCTCGATGCGGCGCTTGTCGACCTCGGGGCCACCGGAAGCCTTGATCGCGGAAGCGATGTCGGCCGGGGTGACGGAACCGAAGAGACGACCGGCGTCGCCGGAGCGGACAGCCAGACGGACCTTGACAGCCTCAAGCTGGCCCTTGATCTGGTTGGCCTGCTCGATGGTCTGGATCTCGTGGATCTTGCGAGCACGACGGATCTGCGCGACGTCCTTCTCGCCACCCTTGGTCCAGCGGATAGCGAACTTCCGCGGGACCAGGTAGTTGCGAGCGTAGCCGTCCTTGACGTCGACGACGTCGCCGGCAGCGCCGAGGCCGGAGACCTCGTGGGTGAGGATGATCTTCATTAGTCGGTCACCCTTCCCTTATCGCGCGGTGGACGTGTAGGGCAGCAGCGCCATCTCACGGCTGTTCTTGACGGCCGTGGCGACGTCACGCTGGTGCTGCGTGCAGTTGCCGGTCACGCGGCGGGCACGGATCTTGCCGCGGTCGGAAATGAACTTCCGCAGCATGTTCGTGTCCTTGTAGTCCACGTACGTGACCTTGTCCTTGCAGAAAGCGCAGACCTTCTTCTTAGGCTTGCGCACAGGCGGCTTCGCCATGGGTGTTTCTCCTGTGTGATCAAGAAGTTTGGGGTACGGCCCCACCCTCGACCTCGAAGACCGGTGACCCGGCCCTCCAGGTCTTAGAAGGGGGGCTCGTCCGAGTAGCCGCCACCGCCACCGCTGCCGCCGGAGCTTGCGCCGGAGCTTCCGCCCCAGCCGCCGCCACCGCCCTGGTTACCACCGGCGGGAGCGCCGCTGGCCCACGGATCGTCGGCGGGAGCGCCGCCGCCCTGCTGGCCGCCACCGGGGCTTCCGCCCCAGTTGCCGCCACCCTGGCCGCCACCGCCACCGCCGTAACCACCCTGGCCACCGCGGCTGCCCGCAGCGGTCTTGGTGACCTTGGCCGTGGCACTGCGCAGGCTGGCGCCGACTTCCTCGACGTCCAGCTCGTAGACCGTGCGCTTGACGCCCTCACGGTCCTCGTAGGACCGCTGCTTCAACCGGCCCTGCACGATGACGCGCATGCCTCGCTGAAGCGACTCCGCGACGTTCTCCGCCGCCTGACGCCAGACCGAGCAGGTCAGAAAGAGGCTCTCGCCGTCCTTCCACTCGTTCGTCTGACGGTCGAAGGTGCGGGGGGTGGACGCGACACGGAACTTCGCGACCGCCGCACCGGAAGGGGTGAAGCGCAGCTCGGGGTCATCGACAAGATTGCCGACAACCGTGATGACGGTCTCGCCTGCCATTGGGGGAACCTCTCGGCGGGTTTGCTGCTGGCTGCTTGCTACTCGATGCCTGAGATCAGCTGAGCGGGAAAGCTCAGTGGGTCTCGGGGCGGAGGACCTTGGTCCGGAGGACCGACTCGTTCAGGTTCATCTGGCGGTCGAGCTCCTTGACGATCGCGGGCTCAGCCTGCAGATCGATGACCGAGTAGATGCCCTCGGGCTTCTTCTTGATCTCGTACGAGAGGCGACGACGGCCCCAGGTGTCGACCTTCTCGACTTTTCCGTTGCCCTCACGGACGACAGAAAGGAAGTTCTCGATCAGGGGGGCGACAGCGCGCTCCTCCAGATCGGGGTCGAGGATGACCATCATTTCGTAGTGACGCATGTGAAACCCACCTCCTTCGGACTCAGCGGCCACGGTCGTTCCGTGGCAGGAGGGTTGTGATGCGTACGCAACGGTATCGGCCACCACTGACATCAGGGGTCCCCGCTGGGGAATCCCTTGCCATGGCCTGGGCAGACACCGCTGCAGACGGTACAGAGTACCCGCACACGTGCTTCCGGTTGAAATCCGGCGGCGGGGACCGTCAATCTGTACACATCGGGTGTGTATGGCGCTACGATGCGCCGCTTCCGCAGGAGGTGCCCTATGGCACAGACATTGCGACCCAACATCGCCGGCTCTCTGCTCGCCACCGACGACAAGCCCCACCCAGTGCAGGACACCCTGCTCGCCGTGACGCTCCTCCTCGGGGCGGTCGCCTTCATCACGGCGATGTTCCACCATCTGCACCTGCTCAGTTCGTGGACGGGGCTGCTGGGAATCCTGACCGGTGCGTACGGGCAGTTCATCTCGGAGACGACCCGGGAGCGCTTCGGCCTGATCGTGGGGCTCGGTGCCTCGGCCGTCGGTTTCTTCCTCGGCATGGCCCATGGGGGCCTCTTCGGCGGGGTCATCGGCTGACTCCGTACCGGCGGCCGGGCGGTCGGCGGACCTTGTTCCTCTCTGTCCGCTGTCTTACATCGGATCAAGCGGCCGAATAACATCACCTGACGTCCCGGCCGCGTACCGGCCGGGCCCCAGGTTCCATACGGCCATTCGGCGTGCCCGCAGGGCGCAGTAGGCTTCGGCGCGAGAGCCGGAGCCCCTGTACCCATGGGGACACACCAGCCCGAGGAGCGCCCCGAATGAGCCTGACCCTGAGGACGATCAGCCGAGAGCAGCATCTGGCGTACATCCAGAGCCTGCCCGCGGCGAGCCACATGCAGGTCCCTGCATGGGCTGACGTCAAGGCCGAGTGGCGCGCGGAGAGCCTCGGGTGGTTCGACGACAGGACCGGTGAGATGGCCGGTGCCGGCCTGGTGCTGTACCGCCAGCTGCCCAAGATCAAGCGTTATCTCGCCTATCTGCCCGAGGGCCCGGTCATCAACTGGTTCGCGCCGAACCTCACCGACTGGCTGGAGCCGATGCTCGCGCACCTGAAGAACCAGGGTGCCTTCTCGGTGAAGATGGGCCCGCCGGTGATCATCCGGCGCTGGGAGGCCACCTCCATCAAGGCGGGCATCCAGAACCCGGACGTGAAGCGCCTGCGCGACATCGAGGCGGACTTCATCGAGCCGCGTGCCTTCGAGGTCGCCGACAAGCTGCGCCGCATGGGCTGGCAGCAGGGTGAGGACGGCGGGGCCGGCTTCGGCGACGTACAGCCCCGCTACGTCTACCAGGTGCCGCTCGCCAACCGCTCCCTGGAAGAGGTCCACAAGAACTTCAACCAGTTGTGGCGCCGCAACATCAAGAAGGCCGAGAAGGCGGGCGTCGAGGTGGTCCAGGGCGGCTACCAGGATCTGGAGGAGTGGCAGCGGCTGTACGAGATCACAGCCGTGCGCGACCGCTTCCGGCCCCGCCCGCTGTCGTACTTCCAGCGCATGTGGACAGCCCTCAACACCGAGGACCCCAACCGCATGCGGCTCTACTTCGCCCGGCACGACGGCGTGAACCTGTCCGCCGCGACGATGCTGGTCGTCGGCGGGCACGTCTGGTACTCGTACGGCGCCTCGGACAACATCGGCCGTGAGGTCCGGCCCTCGAACGCGATGCAGTGGCGGATGCTGCGCGACGCCTATGCCCTCGGCGCGACCGTCTACGATCTGCGCGGCATCTCCGACTCGCTGGACGAGACGGATCACCTGTTCGGCCTGATCCAGTTCAAGGTGGGCACGGGCGGACAGGCCGCCGAATACCTCGGTGAGTGGGACTTCCCGCTGAACAAGCTGCTCCACAAGGCGCTCGACATCTACATGTCGCGCCGCTGACGCCCCCGTTTTTGCTTCCATACCTCTGATACACCGCAACCACGAGAAAGGTTCCGGGACCGGCCATGGCGCTCACGCTCTACGTCGACACCGCGCGCTGGCGGGCACACCACAAGCACGTTCAAGAGCAGTTCCCGGGACTCGTCCCCGTCTGCAAGGGCAACGGCTACGGCTTCGGGCACGAGAAGCTGGCGGAAGAGGCCACGCGCCTCGGGTCGGACGTCCTCGCTGTCGGTACGACATACGAGGCGGCCCGGATCAAGGACTGGTTCAGCGGCGACCTGCTGGTGCTGACGCCGTACAGACGCGCCGAAGAGCCCGTACCGCTGCCCGACCGCGTCATCCGTTCCGTGTCGTCGGTCGACGGCGTGTACGGCCTCGTGGGCGCCCGTGTCGTGATCGAGGTCATGTCCTCGATGAAGCGGCACGGCGTGAGCGAGCAGGAGCTGCCACAGCTCCACGCGGCCATAGAGAACGTGCGCCTGGAGGGCTTCGCCATCCACCTGCCGCTGGACCGCACCGACGGCTCGGACGCCGTCGAGGAGGTCATCGGCTGGATGGACCGTCTGCGGGCGGCCCGTCTCCCGCTGCACACCATGTTCGTCAGCCACCTCAAGTCCGAGGAACTGGTGCGCCTCCAGCAGCAGTTCCCACAGACCCGCTTCCGGGCCCGTATCGGCACGCGGCTGTGGCTGGGGGACCATGAGGCGACCGAGTACCGCGGGGCGGTCCTGGACGTCACCCGTGTCGCGAAGGGCGACCGCTTCGGCTACCGGCAGCAGAAGGCGGCCTCCGACGGCTTCCTGGTGGTCGTGGCGGGCGGTACGTCGCACGGGGTGGGTCTGGAGTCCCCGAAGGCCATGCACGGCGTCATGCCGCGCGCCAAGGGCGTCGCCCGCGCCGGCCTCGCGTCGGTCAACCGGAACCTTTCTCCATTCGTCTGGGGCGGCAAGCAGCGCTGGTTCGCCGAGCCGCCGCACATGCAGGTGTCGATCCTCTTCGTCCCGGCGGACGCGCCGGAACCGAGGGTCGGCGAGGAGTTGGTGGCCCATCTGCGACACACCACCACACAGTTCGACCGGACTGTCGACCGCTGAGTCCTTGCCTCCCGCGAAGCCGCGGGAGGGGATCGCCGCGCGGGAACGCCTGCGGAGACAACGCTGAAGGCCGTACACGGGGTTCACGTGTACGGCCTTCAGCGTTGTCTCCGCAGGTTCTGTTCGCTCAGAGCGAACCACCCTCCGGGTCGCGACTGCCCCAGTCCACCTGTGGCCCGTCGAAGTGCACCGCGTGCCGCGGCGGGCGGGCCGCCGCGCCGTACACGTGCACGTCCGCCGCGCCGTCGAGCACCCCTCCGGACGGATCGTCCTCACCGGCTCGGCGCACCATGTCCCGCTCCGGCATGAGGATGTCCCGCACGACGATGACGCACACGTAGAGCGTGCCCAAGAGGTGGGCCATGATGGCGAGTTGGTAGCCCTCGGCGGGCAGTCCCTTGTGAGCCTCGCCACTGGTCGTGTAGGCGAGATACATCCAGATCCCCAGGAAGTACGCGACCTCGCACGCCTGCCAGATCAGGAAGTCCCGCCAGCGTGGCCGGGCCAGCGCGGCGAGCGGGACCAGCCAGAGCACGTACTGCGGCGAGTAGACCTTGTTGGTGAGGATGAAGGCCGCGACGATCAGGAAGGCGAGCTGCGCGAAACGCGGTCGGCGTGGAGCGGTCAGCGTGAGCGCGGCGATGCCCGCGCAGACGAGCAGCATCGAGATCATCGCGTACGCGTTGGCCGTCTCAGCGGTGATCTGGATGTTCATCCGCTGCGCGATGACGAGGAAGAAGGAGCCGAAGTCGACACCGCGTTCCTGGCTGAAGCGGTAGAACTTCGCCCACCCTTCCGGTGCCAGGAGCATCACTGGAAGGTTCACCGCGACCCAGGCCCCGACAGCGCCGAGCAGCGCGGTCACGTACGCGCGCACCCTGCCTGCCCGCCAGCAGAGGATGAGGAGCGGTCCGAGCAGCAGGAACGGGTAGAACTTGGCGGCCGTGGCGAGGCCGATCAGCACGCCGAAGGCGAGCGGACGCTGTCGCGACCACATCAGCATCGCGGCGGCCAGCAGGGCCACGGCGAGGAGATCCCAGTTGATGGTGGCGGTCAGCGCGAAGGCGGGCGCCAGGGCCACCAGAAGGCCGTCCCAGGGGCGTCGGCGGTGAATGCGCGCCGAGCAGACGGCGATGACCGCCGTGCACGCCATCAGCATCCCGGCGTTGACCATCCAGTACCACTGCTCTTGTTCCTGGATGGTGCCGCTGCCCGGCGTGAGCCAGGCGGCGACCTCCATGAACACGCCGGTCAGCACCGGGTACTCGAGGTACTCCATGTCGCCGGAGATCTTGTCGAAGTACGGCACGAGACCATCGGCGAAGCCGCGCCCCTGGTAGAGGTGCGGGATGTCCGAGTAGCACGCGTGGGTGTACTGCGAGCTGGCGCCGAAGAACCATGCTCCGTCGTAGCAGGGCAGCTTCTGCACCATGCCGAGGGCGAACATGCCGATCGCTACGAGGGCGACAACCCGCACAGGGGTCCACCATGACGTCCCGAGCAGCGCCCGCCGACCGATGGGGCCGCCAATCAGCTCACTGCCGGTCGAAGCGACCTCGTCCTCCTTGGTCGGCCGCACCATCTCCGGCTCGTCCACGCTCACTCGCGTCGTCTCTGCACTGGGCATGCCGCACATCCTGCCGCACATGCCTGGGAATACGCCCAGGACCACCGCATCCCATCGTCGGCTGAGGGCCCATGTTTCACGTGAAACACATCTCAGCCGTTCTGTCCGAGCGCCTCGTCGGACATGGCAAGGGCCACCGCACCTGATCGGTGCGGTGGCCCTTGTTTCACGTGAAACACGTTCTGCCGGGCGATGAGCTACCCGCTGGGGCCTCCGAAGAGACCCCCGTTCTGGTTGCCTCTCGAATCGTCCTCGGACTCCGTCGGTGACGAGGTCACACCCTCATCGGTGCCGCCGGTGTCCGTACCGCCCGTGACCGTAGTACCAGTGTCGTCACACGTGGTGTCGAACGGATTACGGCAGGTCTCACTGGGCGACGGCGACGGCAAGATCTCGCTCTCGGTCGGCGAGGGGCTCGGCTCGGGGCTCTCCTCCTCGGACTCGGTCACCGTCGGGGTCGGCGTCGGGTCCGGGTCGTCATTGATGATCACACCGATCGGCTCGGGCTCCGGGAAGTCCTTCGGTGCCACGCCCTTGAGCGCGTCCTCCATGTAGTCGTGCCAGATTTCGGCCGGGAACGAGGCACCGTGGATCGTCTCCTGACCACCGGTGCCGTACATCTCCAAGAAAGTCCGGTTCTTGTTGGACTCGTCGTCGTCCATGCGGTACATGCTGATGGCCGTCGACAACTGAGGCGTGTACCCGACGAACCAGGCCGACTTGTTGCCGTCGGTGGTGCCGGTCTTGCCGGCCACCTCACGGTTGGTCAGCTGGGCCGAGGTACCCGTCCCCTCGTCGACAACGGTCTTGAGGACATCGGTGACGTTGTCGGCGACCTCTGACGTGAAGGCCCGCTTGGGGTCGGCGATGTCCTCGTGGTCGAACCGCTTGAGGCCGTCGTACTCCACCGTCTCCACGGAGAACGGGTCGTTCTGCTTGCCACTGGCGGCGAAAGTCGCGTACGAGCCCGCCATACGGATCGCGCTGGGGTCGGAGATGCCGATGGAGAAGGACGGGAAACTGGTGCCCGTCAGGCTGTCCTCCTTGAGGCCGGCCTCTACGGCCGCTTCCTTCACCCGGTCCAGACCGACGTCCATGCCCAGCTGCACGAAGGCGGAGTTCGCCGAGACCCGCATCGCCTCACGGAGGTCGATCTGGTATTTCGGCGGGCTGCCGTACGACTCGTCGTCGTCGTTGGCCTGCAGCCACTCCTTGTCATCTTCGTTGGTCCAGGTGTTGCCCTGGTAGTCCTTGATCTTGAGGTTGTTCTTGCCGCTGTAGAGGCTCTTCGGCGAGACGATGGTGACCTCGTCCTGCGCCTGCGTCTCCCCGAGCTCCGGGTCACGCTTGCCCCACGTCATGGCCGCTGCCAGGACGAACGGCTTGAACGTCGACCCGACCGCCGCACCGGTGACGTCGGCGTTGTTGGTGAAGTGCTTGGTGGCGTCCTCACCACCGTAGATCGCCTCGATGGCACCCGACGTCGGATCGACCGACGCGCCACCGAACTGCACATGGGTATCGGTCTTCGGGCGCTGGTCCGGCTTGATGTTCTCCTTGCGGACCTTGTTCACGGCCTTCTCGAGTTCCTTGACCTTGTTCTTGTCGAAGGTCGTGTGGATCTCGTAGCCGCCCCGTTCGAGCTCCTTCTGGGTGATGTCCGTGTTGTTGAGGATGTAGCCCTTGGCCGTATCGACGAGGTAACCGATCTGGCCGCCCAGCTGAGCGTTGGACCGAGGACTCTGGATCTCGGGGAACTCGGGGTACTTGGCCCGATCGGCCGCCGACAGGCGGTTGTCCTTGACCATCTCGTCGAGGATCCAGCCCCAGCGTTCCGTGGCCCGCTTGGTGTTGGCCTCCCGTGTGGCCGCCGGGTCGATCGAGGTCGCGCCGGCCGGGTCGAAGTACGTGGCGCCCTTGAGAACGGCGGCGAGGAACGCGCACTGGCTCGCGTCGAGCTTGTCCGCGTCCTCGCCGAAGTAGGTGCGGGCGGCCGCCTGGATGCCGTAGGCACCACGGCCGTAGTAGGCCGTGTTCAGGTAGCCCCGCATGATGTCTTCTTTTTCGAGCTCGGTGCCCACCTTGACCGAGATGAAGAGTTCCTTGACCTTGCGAGACAGGGTCTGAGACTGGTCGTCGAGCATGGCGTTCTTCACGTACTGCTGCGTGATCGTCGAACCGCCCTGCGTCTGACCGCCCTTGGCCATGTTGACGACGGCACGGGCGATACCCATCGGGTCGACGCCGCTGTCGTTCTCGAACGTCTTGTTCTCGGCCGACATGACCGCGTACCGCATCTCCTTGGGGATCTTCTCGTACGCGATGATCTGGCGGTTGACCTCACCACCCGTCGCGACCATCTGAGAGCCGTCCGACCAGTAGTAGACGTTGTTCTGCGCGGTCGCGGCCTCGGCCGGGTTGGGCACGGCCACGACGGCGTAGCCGACGCCGGCCGCCGCCACCAGGCATCCGAAGAACCCGATGAACAGACCTGTGACCTGGCGCCACGACGGCACCCACCGCATAGCCCCGTACCTGCCGGCACGCGGGTAGTCGATAAAGCGCTTCTTGCCCGGTGGAGCGGCGCGGCCACGACCACGACCGGGTCCGCGCCCTGCGGGTTCGACCGCTCTACGACGGCCGCCGCCGGGACCGACGCCGGTGCTTCTCTGCGTCGACCGTCGGGCCGCGGCACGGCCCTCGTACTGGTTCTCCTCACCCCCCGAGCCATAGGTGTCGGAAAGTGACCCGGTGGCGTCCCGCGGTGCCGCGCGGCGGCCGGCGGACGCCGACTGGCCGCGTCGGGCCGCGGCACGTCCGCCTCCCTGCGGCTGCGGCGGTTTGCGACGGTGCTCGCTCATCGAACGACTACTCCTCGGGCAGGCGCACCCCTGCGCGCCTGGAAACGGCGGCTGGTTTCCGGTCCCCCCGAAGTACGGATGCGGTCGTGTTGGCATTCATCCGTACCGCACCCAGGACGAGGACGTGCTCAAACGTCACTCGGCTCCCAGTGGTGTGCATGCCGCACAGACTACGCACCGCCAAAACCCATTGAGCACCGAACTTCACCCCAAAACAGGGAACTTGCTTTCTACTGATCGGTGATGTGATCCCGTTCACTGCGTCCGCACTTGTCGCATCCGTAGGGGCGTTCTATCGTCTGGATGTATCGAGTCGATACATCAGCTCGGCATAAACGTGCCGACAGGGCCAGCGGGAGACAGGAGGCGACGATGAGCCGGCGCTCCGGGATACTTGAGTTCGCTGTACTCGGCCTGCTCCGCGAAGCCCCGATGCACGGCTATGAGCTGCGCAAACGGCTCAACACGTCGCTGGGAGTGTTCCGTGCGTTCAGCTACGGGACGCTCTACCCCTGCCTCAAGACGCTGGTCGCCAACGGCTGGTTGATCGAGGAATCGGTGGGTACCCCGGACGAAGCTCCCGCCGTCCCGCTCACGGGTCGCCGCGCCAAGATCGTCTACCGGTTGACGGCGGAAGGTAAGGAGCACTTCGAGGAGCTACTTTCGCAGACGGGTCCCGATGCCTACGACGA
Organism: Streptomyces adelaidensis; assembly: GCF_016598475.1. GTDB lineage: Bacteria > Actinomycetota > Actinomycetes > Streptomycetales > Streptomycetaceae > Streptomyces > Streptomyces adelaidensis. The sequence continues at coordinate 110,616 of NZ_JAEMUX010000016.1, read as the reverse complement.
CGAGCACTTCGCCGCTCGCTTCGCGTTCTTCGGGCAGACCTCCCGTGATGTGCGCATGCGCGTCCTGGAGGGCCGTCGCAGCCGTTTGGAGGAACGGCTGGAGAAGATGCGCGCCTCGTTGGCACGCACCCGCGAGCGCCTCGACGACTACACGCTTGAGCTCCAGCGCCACGGGATGGAGTCCGTGGAGCGCGAAGTGCGCTGGCTGAACGAGCTCATCGAAAGCGAGCGGGCGGGCCGGGACCTCAAGGGCCCCGCCCACGAAGAACCCGCTCGCGACACCACAGAGGGAGCGCCGGGCGCCCTGCCCCGGCCCGGGGACATCCCCGGGCCGGATGCGCCCGGCGACACCACCACGTGAGGTCCCTGCCAGGACCTCACTCGTACACACAGGGAGCAACCGAATGGGTTCGGTTCGCGTAGCCGTCGTCGGCGTGGGCAACTGCGCCGCGTCGCTGGTACAGGGAGTCGAGTACTACAAGGACGCCGACCCGGCGTCCAAGGTCCCGGGTCTCATGCATGTGCAGTTCGGTGACTACCACGTCCGTGACGTGGAGTTCGTCGCCGCATTCGATGTCGACGCGAAGAAGGTCGGTCTCGACCTCGCGGACGCCATCGGCGCCTCCGAGAACAACACCATCAAGATCTGCGACGTGCCGAACACCGGTGTGACCGTGCAGCGCGGACACACTCTCGACGGGCTCGGCAAGTACTACCGCGAGACCATCGAGGAGTCCGCCGAGGCCCCGGTCGACGTGGTCCAGATCCTCAAGGACAGGCAGGTCGACGTCCTCGTCTGCTACCTGCCCGTGGGTTCCGAGGACGCGGCGAAGTTCTACGCCCAGTGCGCCATCGACGCCAAGGTCGCCTTCGTCAACGCCCTTCCGGTCTTCATCGCCGGCACCAAGGCGTGGGCGGACAAGTTCACCGAGGCCGGCGTCCCGATCGTCGGTGACGACATCAAGTCGCAGGTCGGTGCCACCATCACGCACCGCGTCATGGCGAAGCTGTTCGAGGACCGGGGCGTCGTCCTGGACCGCACGATGCAGCTGAACGTCGGCGGCAACATGGACTTCAAGAACATGCTGGAGCGCGACCGGCTGGAGTCCAAGAAGATCTCCAAGACGCAGGCCGTCACCTCCCAGATCCCCGACCGGGACCTCGGCGAGAAGAACGTCCACATCGGCCCGTCCGACTACGTCGCCTGGCTCGACGACCGCAAGTGGGCGTACGTCCGCCTGGAGGGACGCGCCTTCGGTGACGTCCCGCTGAACCTGGAGTACAAGCTCGAGGTCTGGGACTCCCCGAACTCCGCCGGCGTCATCATCGACGCGGTGCGCGCCGCGAAGATCGCCAAGGATCGCGGCATCGGTGGCCCGATCCTGTCGGCCTCCTCGTACTTCATGAAGTCCCCGCCGGTGCAGTACTTCGACGACGAGGCCCGCGAGAACGTGGAGAAGTTCATCAAGGGCGAGGTCGAGCGCTGACGAGTCATAGCGAGGCGCGTCGGCGGGACACCGTTCAGCGCGCCAAGCGGGCTCGTTTTCCGGGCTGTTGAGGGTCCCCGGGGTCGTACTCCCGGGGACCTTCCCCGTATGTGAGGCTGTGCCCCATGGCTGTCGTACGTGACCTGCGGGTACTCCTGCGCTTCCGGGACTTCCGGCGTCTGCTCGCCGTACGGCTGCTGTCCCAGGGGGCCGACGGCGTCTATCAGGTGGCGCTCGCCACGTACGTCGTCTTCTCGCCCGAGAAGCAGACATCGGCGGCCGCGATCGCCTCCGCTATGGCGGTCCTGCTCCTCCCGTACTCCCTCGTCGGGCCTTTCGCGGGCGTCCTGCTGGACCGCTGGCGGCGCCGCCAGGTGCTGTTGTACGGCAATCTGCTGCGCGCCCTGCTGGCGACGGTGACAGCCGTTCTGGTCTTGAGCCACGTGCCCGACTGGCTCTTCTATGTCTCCGCGCTGTGTGTCACAGCGGTCAACCGCTTCGTCCTGGCGGGACTCTCCGCGGCCCTGCCCCGTGTGGTGGACGCCGACCGTCTGGTGATCGCCAACTCACTTTCCCCCACAGCGGGAACGCTCGCCGCGACCGCAGGGGGCGGACTCGCCTTCGCCGTACGGCTGGTGGCCTCGGATTCAGACGCGGCCGTGGTCCTCCTCGGTTCGGCCCTGTACCTGTGCGCGGCCCTCGCATCGCTGCGCATCGCCAGAGGACTACTTGGCCCGGACTCCGAGTTGGTGCAGCCGCGACTGGGCGCGGCGATCGCCGGCACCGCACGGGGCCTCGTCTCGGGCATACGGCATCTCGCGGAGCCAGGACGGCGGGCGGCGGCCTGGGCGTTGGCCTCGATGACGCTGATGCGGTTCTGCTACGGCGCCCTGACGGTCATGGTGCTCATGCTCTGCCGATATGCATGGTCGTCCGAGAGTTCAGGATCTTCCGACTCCGAGGATGGGCTGGCCCTCCTCGGTCTCGCCGTGGGGATCTCGGGGGCGGGATTCTTCACCGCGGCGGTGCTGACGCCCTGGGCGGCCGGCCGACTGGGCCCGGGTCTCTGGATCGTCACCTGCGCCACGGCCGCGGCCGTGCTGGAACCGGCTCTCGGCCTCCCCTTCACGGAAGTGCCCATATTGATCGCGGCGTTCGTCCTGGGGCTCGTCACTCAAGGGGCGAAGATCGCCACGGACACGATCGTCCAGTCCTCGGTCGACGACGGCTACCGAGGCCGGATCTTCTCCCTCTACGACGTCCTGTTCAACGTGGCCTTCGTCAGTGCCGCCGCCATGGCCGCCCTGATGCTCCCGCCGGACGGCCGCTCGGCCGCCCTGGTGGTCACCGTCGCCGTGATCTATGGAATGACCGCCGCGGTCATGGCGCGCTTCGGGGTGGAGAGGCGGGAGTGACGCGGGGAGGGGCGATGTTTCACGTGAAACATCGCCCCTCCAATTCCTGTGCCGCCTCTGTTCGACCCCGTGGTGACGACGGCAGCGGGCCGCAATGTTTCACGTGAAACATTGCGGCCCGCTGCCGTCGTCCGAAGATGGCGGAGGATCCGCCGTCACGAAACCTGCGACGCCTCAGTCCACCACTCCTTGAGTGCCGCCACGACCTCGTCGTGCTCCATCGGTCCGTTCTCCAACCGAAGCTCCAGCAGGAACTTGTACGCCTGCCCGATCACCGGGCCGGGACCGACACCCAGGGTCTCCATGATCTGGTTGCCATCGAGGTCCGGGCGGATGGCGTCCAGTTCCTCCTGCTCCTGAAGCTGAGAGATGCGCTCCTCGAGACCGTCGTACGCGCGGGACAGGGTGTTCGCCTTGCGCTTGTTCCGCGTGGTGCAGTCGGAGCGCGTCAGCTTGTGGAGCCGGTCGAGGAGCGGACCGGCGTCGCGCACGTAGCGGCGGACAGCGGAGTCCGTCCACTCACCGGTGCCGTACCCGTGGAAGCGCAGGTGGAGTTCGACCAGGTGCGAGACATCCTTGATGAGCTCGTTGGAGTATTTGAGGGCCGCCATGCGTTTCTTGGTCATCTTGGCGCCCACCACCTCGTGGTGGTGGAAGGAGACCCGACCGTCGTCCTCGAAGCGGCGCGTACGGGGCTTGCCGATGTCGTGCAGCAGCGCGGCGAGCCGGAGAGTGAGATCCGGTCCGCTGTCCTCCAGCGCGATCGCCTGCTCCAGCACGATCAGCGTGTGGTCGTAGACGTCCTTGTGCCGGTGGTGCTCGTCCCGCTCCAGGCGCAGCGCCGGCAGCTCGGGCAGGACGTGCTCGGCGAGGCCGGTGTCAACCAGCAGGGTCAGCCCCTTGCGAGGGTAGACAGACATGATCAGCTTGTTCAGCTCGCCCCGCACCCGCTCCGCCGAGACGATCTCCAGGCGCCCGGCCATGTCGGTCATCGCCGAGACGACTTCGGGAGCCACCTCGAAGTCCAGCTGCGCGGCGAACCGCGCTGCCCGCATCATGCGCAGCGGGTCGTCGGAGAAGGACTCCTCAGGGGTTCCCGGGGTGCGCAGCACTCGCGTCGAGAGGTCCTCCAGCCCGCCATGGGGGTCGATGAACTCCTTCTCGGGGAGCGCCACCGCCATCGCGTTCACGGTGAAGTCACGGCGTACGAGGTCCTCCTCGATCGAGTCGCCGTAGGACACCTCAGGTTTGCGCGAGGTCCGGTCGTAGGCCTCCGACCGGTAGGTCGTGACCTCGATCAGATAGCCGTCCTTCTGGGCGCCCACGGTGCCGAAGGCGATACCGACCTCCCAGACGGCGTCCGCCCAGGGGCGCACGATCTTCAGCACGTCCTCGGGACGGGCGTCCGTCGTGAAGTCCAGGTCGTTGCCCAGCCGGCCGAGCAGCGCGTCCCTGACCGAACCGCCGACCAGGGCGAGCGAGAACCCGGCCTCCTGGAAACGGCGGGCGAGGTCGTCGGCGACAGGGGACACCCGCAGCAGTTCGCTCACCGCGCGGCGCTGCACCTGGCTCAGGGCACTGAGGTCTTCGTTGGCGTTCGGCACAACAGAAAAGGGTACGTGCCGCCAGTGGCAGCAGTCTCCTCCATTGAACGTGCAGAAGGGCCTCGCGCGGACGACCCCATGGCCGACCCTCTTGATACGTGCACATACAGGGACAGCCCGGCCATGTCCCCGATCTTGTGGAGCGGACCGCGGCACTTCCCCTCAGCGCGCATCGTTACCATGCGTGGACGCACATTCCGACGACCACTGACGATGACGAGGGACGGGCGAGCGCGTGGCCGAGGCGGCAGACTTCCAGGGGATGAGTCCCTCACCTGCCCGCCGGTGGCTGCTGCGCGCCGGAGCACTGCTCGCCGGAGCGCCTCTGCTGACCGGTGTGCTGCAGTTGCCTGCGGCTCCGGGCGCACAGGCGGCGCAGAAGGCCTCCCTGGCCGACGCCACAGGGGCAAGCACCGTCGAGGTGGCCCTGAACTCGCTCAGTCCCAGCGTGCCCACCGACGGCGACACGGTCACCGTCTCCGGCACGGTCACGAACAAAGGCAAGCAGACGGTCACCGACGCCCATGTGGGCCTGCACGTGGCCTCGGCGGCCATGACGAACCGCTCGGCCATCGACGACGCGGCCAAGCGCACCGGCTTCGACCAGTTCACCGACGGATCGGAGGTCGGCGGGAAGTACGTGGAGAAGTTCTCCGAGCTCGCCTCCGGTGTGGCTCAGCCCTTCACCATCTCGGTGCCCATCAAGCAGCTGGATCTCAGCTCGGACGGGGTCTACCAGCTCGGCGTCTCACTCTCCGGCAAAACCTCCGCCGCTCCGTACGACCAGGTTCTCGGCATCCAGCGCACATTCCTGCCGTGGCAGCCAGACGAGGCGGACACGACGACGAGGACGACGTACCTCTGGCCGTTGATCTCGACCACCCATCTGACGGCTGAGACGGGCCCCGGCGAGCAGCAGACGCCCGTCTTCCTCAACGACGACCTGGCCAAGGAGATCTCCGCGGGCGGCCGCCTGGAGCAGATGCTGACGCTGGGCAAGGACCTCGACATCACCTGGGTGATCGACCCGGACCTGCTGGCGTCCGTCGTCGCGATGACGGAGAGCTACCGCGTCCGGAGCGGCGCCACCACTGTGGCGGGCAAGAACCAGGCCGTCGCCGAGGAATGGCTGGCGGAACTGGAGACGGCGGTCCAGGACGAGGAAGTGATCGCCCTTCCCTTCGCCGACCCCGACCTCGCGTCGCTGGCGCACAACGGCAAGACGATCACCGGCTCCCTCAGCCGTCTGAAGGACGCCACCGACGTGGCCGCAGACACCGTGCGGAACATCCTTCGTGTGGAGCCGGACACGGACTTCGCCTGGCCCGTGAACGGCGCCGTGGACCCGTCGATCGTCAAGGTCGCCATCTCCGCGGGCGCCGACAAGGTGATCACGCGCAGCGACAGCCTGCAGGAGACCGGCGCCCTGCCCTACACGCCCAACGCGGCGCGGCCCATCGGTGGCGGTACCACCGCCGTGGTCGCGGACGCCCGGCTCTCGACGGCCTTCCAGGGCGATATGACGAAGGCCGAGAGCTCCACACTGGCGGTACAGAAGTTCCTCGCCCAGAGCCTGATGACCGACCTCCAGACCAACAAGCAGCGCAGCGTGGTGATCGCCCCGCAGCGCATGCCGTCGGCAAGCCAGGCACAGACGATGGCCCAGGCTCTGACGGCGCTCCAGGGGGGAACCTGGTCGCAGTCCCAGAAGCTGTCCGCGGCCGCCGCCGCGAAGCCCGATCCGGGTGCCGCCACCAAGATCCCGTCCGCCTCGGCGTACCCCTCGTCGCTGCGGAAGCAGGCGCTGCCGAAGTCCGCGTTCGAAGAGATCCAGGTCACGCAGGCCGGCCTCGACCGCTTCCAGGTGATCCTCACCAGCCCGTCCCGCGTGGTCACGCCCTTCGGCCGGACCATGGACCGGGAGATGTCCACCTCCTGGCGGGACAGCTCCCTGGCGGCGGCGGTCTACCGCGACGACGTGCAGTCGTACCTCGACACGCTCACTGACCAGGTCCGGCTGATCGAGAAGTCCGAGACGAAGCTCTCGGGCCGCAGCGCGACGATCCCCGTGACCGTGCAGAACAACCTCGTGCAGGGTGTCGACAACCTGACGCTGCGTCTCACGTCGAAGGCCCCGAAGCGCCTGAAGATCGATGAGGATACCTTCGCCGAGCGGACCGTCGACATCTCCGGCGGGCACAGCGAGTCGGTGAAGTTCACCACCAACGCCGAGGCCAACGGACCGGTCACCGTCGTCGCCCAGCTCTACACGGCGGACGGCCAGGCGTACGGCGAGGCGGTCACCTTCACCGTGAAGGTCACGGAGATCACGCCCACGGTGATGCTGGTCATCGCCGGTGGTGTTCTCCTCCTCGTCCTCGCCGGATTCCGGATGTACACCCAGCGCAAGCGCGCCGCAGCCCGGCTGGCGGCGGAGGGAACTTCGACGGAGGACGACCCGTCACAAAGCGGCTCACCGGAGGAGGACGCGAACGCCGAGGGGGCCTCAGTCGTACACACTGCCGAGGAGGAGTCCCCGGTGAAGTCCGGGGCAGACGTGCCGGAGCACCCGAGTGACCCGGCACCGGACACCGCACCGGGAAGCGCCGACCCGTCCGGAACGGGTGAGAGAGTGGACCGTTGAGCGATTGTCGTGGCCGGTGTGGCCCGGGGACGATGAGGTGGGGTAACCATGAACGCGCCGTACGACGGTGACCGCGGCCAGGGCGCGGCCGATTCGGGGTACCCCGACGGCTCGCTGCCCGGGCCGGGCCAGGTGCCGCCGCAGCCCCCCGCGGACATGTACCTCCAGGACGCCTACGACCAGGACCCCTATCGCGCGCGCGATCTGGCCGCCCAGGACCCGGTGGCCGAGGCACTCCATGACCGTGCCGCGCACCCACCGCCGGCCCCGGGCACCTACCAGCCGCAGCAGCCGCTCTACGCACAACCGTCGACGCCGCAGTACGCCCCCGACCCGCGCGTGTGGGCCCAGACGCCGGCGCCCGAGCCGGAAGGCCCGACGCGCCATCTGCCGTACGGCGACGACGCCCGCACGACACAGTTCGTCGGCGTGGACGACCTGGTGACGCAGGCCGGCGAGGAGCGCCACGAGCCGGACGCGTTCGCCCATCTCTTCCGTGACCAGCAGCAGAGTGGCCACATTCCGGTGGGGCAGCCGTCCGTGCCCGGGCCCACCCCCGCCCCGACGCCCGGTCCGGGGCGCCCGGCGTACGAGGAGCCCCCGCCCGCCGCCACGCCCTCGCCGCCTGCGCCGCCCGCGAAGAAGGGCGGGCGCGCCTCGAGCCTGCTGAAGTCGAGTGCCGTGATGGCCGCAGGCACCATGGTCTCGCGCCTCACCGGTTTCATCCGCTCGGCGATGATCGTCTCGGCACTGGGCCTCAGCCTCCTCGGTGAGTCCTTTCAGGTGGCATACCAGCTGCCGACGATGATCTACATCCTGACCGTCGGCGGCGGTCTCAACTCCGTCTTCGTGCCCCAGCTCGTGCGCGCGATGAAGGACGACGAGGACGGCGGCGAGGCATACGCCAACCGGCTGCTGACCCTGGTCATGGTCATCCTCGGTCTGCTCACCGCTCTCGCCATGCTCGGCGCACCGCTCCTCGTCCGCGCGCTGTCGACCCCCCTCGCCAACGACCCCGCGGCCAACGAGGTCGCGGTCACCTTCACCCGGTACTTCCTGCCGTCGATCTTCTTCATGGGCATCCACGTGGTGATGGGTCAGATCCTCAACGCTCGTGGCCGCTTCGGCGCGATGATGTGGACCCCGGTCCTGAACAACATCGTCATCATCGTCACCCTCGGCGCGTTCCTCTGGGTCTACGGCAGCGCGGCCGACTCCCGCATGTCGGTCGAGAGCATCCCGCCGGAGGGCGAGCGGCTGCTCGGTATCGGCATCCTTCTGGGCCTCGTGGTCCAGTCCCTCGCGATGATCCCGTATCTACGGGAGACCGGGTTCCGGATGCGGCTGCGCTTCGACTGGAAGGGCCACGGTCTTGGCAAGGCCGCGATGCTCGCCAAGTGGACGATCCTGTTCGTGCTCGCCAACCAGGCGGGTGCCCTCGTCGTCACCCAGCTGGCGACCGCGGCGGTCACGGACACGAGGATCGCCGGCACCGGTTTCAGCGCCTACGCCAACGCCCAGCTCATCTGGGGCCTGCCGCAGGCCATCATCACCGTCTCGCTCATGGCGGCCCTCCTGCCGCGCATCTCGCGCTCGGCCGCCGAGGACGACACGGGCGCCGTGCGGGACGACATCTCCCAGGGCCTGCGCACGACGGCGGTCGCCATCGTGCCGATCGCCTTCGGTTTCCTCGCCCTCGGCATCCCCATGTGCACCCTGATCTTCGGTTCGTCCGGCACCGGCGCGGCCACGAACATGGGCTTCATGCTGATGGCCTTCGGTCTCGGCCTGATCCCGTACTCCGTGCAGTACGTCGTCCTGCGCGCCTTCTACGCGTACGAGGACACCCGGACCCCCTTCTACAACACGGTCATCGTGGCCGCCGTCAACGCGAGCGCCTCGGCGATCTGCTTCTTCGTGATCCCGGCCCGCTGGGCCGTGGTCGGTATGGCCGCCTCCTACGGTCTGGCGTACATGATCGGTGTCGGGATCGCCTGGCGGCGGCTGCGCAAGCGGCTGGGCGGGGACCTGGACGGAGCCAGGGTCATGCGGACGTACGCTCGGCTGTCGATCGCCTCGCTGCCGGCGGCGCTGCTCAGCGGCGCGGCCTGCTACGGCATCAGTCGCACGCTCGGACAGGGCGTCGGCGGCTCGATGCTCGCACTGGTCGGAGGAGGAATCGTTCTGCTCGGTGTCTTCTATGTCGCCGCGAGGCGCATGCGCATCGAAGAGCTCAACTCGATGGTCGGTATGGTCCGAGGGCGGCTGGGGCGCTGAGGCTGGGGTACGCGCACAACCATCGTCCGCCGACGCGTGTCGCTCATAGCGGCGGACTGTGGGCACAATTGGCTTTGGCGCCGTAGAGCGCTCAACGGATGGGGAGGCAGGAACGACGGTGGCGGAACGGAGCACGGCTGCCGTCGACGTGGCAGACAACAGCGGCGACAAGCCGCTGACCGCACAAGCGGACCAGTCCACGGCCGACGGGGAGGCCCAGAACCGGGAGCGGGACACGGAAAGCTCGGCGAGCGAAGAGGCACAGGGGAGCGGCGGTACCGAGAGCCCTTCGAAGACAACACCGCCCGAACTGCACAGCGGACACAAGCTCGCCAGGCGCTACCGCCTCGAAGAGTGCGTCACCCGTCTGGACGGTTTCAGTAGTTGGCGTGCCGTGGACGAGAAACTGCGTCGCGCGGTCGGGGTGCACGTGCTGCCCGCCGACCACGCGCGCGCCCGTTCCGTGCTGGCGGCTGCCCGCTCCTCGGCGCTGCTGGGCGATCCCCGCTTCGTCCAGGTGCTGGACGCGGTCGAGGAGAACGACCTCGTGTACGTGGTGCACGAGTGGCTTCCCGACGCCACGGAGCTGACAGCCCTGCTGGCGTCAGGCCCGCTCGAACCGCACGACGCGTACCAGATGGTCACCCAGATCTCCCACGCCATGACGGCCGCGCACCGCGAAGGCCTCTCCCATCTGCGGCTCAACCCGAGCGCCGTGTTGCGCTCCGCCTCCGGGCAGTGGCGCATCCGTGGTCTCGCGGTGAACGCCGCGCTGCGCGGCATCGTTTCGGACACCCCGCAACGCACGGACACGGAGGCGATCGGCGCGCTGCTGTACGCGTCGCTCACCCAGCGCTGGCCGTACGAGAACGACGCGCACGGCCTCTCGGGGCTCCCCAAGGGCGTCGGGCTCATCGCACCCGACCAGGTACGGGCGGGCGTCCACCGGGGCCTGTCGGAGCTCGCCATGCGCGCGCTCGTCAACGACGGGGCCACCGCCTCCCGCCACGAGTCTCCGTGCACGGCGCCGGAGGAACTGGTGAAGGCGATCGGTGAGATGCCGCGCATCCGCCCCCCGGAGCCCGCGTTCACCGCCCCGCCCGACTACCAGCGCACGACTTACCAGCAGGGGACGTACGGCCGTCAGGCGCAGCACCCGGGTGTCACCCAGTCGATGATGCAGACCCCGCCGCCCCCGCTGCAGAGCCGTACCGGCAAGGCCCTCAAGTGGGCTGTTTCGGCGCTGCTGATCGCCGCGCTCGGCCTCGGCAGTTGGCAGCTCGCCGACGCGCTCATGAACCGTGCGGACCAGTCCAGCGAGCCGGACACGAGCCAGACCGCGGACGGCAACGACAAGGGCACCGACAAAGCCAAGCCCGTCACGACGCTCGGCATCAAGGACGCCGCGGAGTACTACCCGGACGGAAAGCCCCAGCACGCGAACGACGCGGATCTGACGTACGACAACAGCGCGTCGACGTACTGGAGGACCTACTCCTACACCGCCGGCCCGACGCTGGCGCCGTTCAAGCAGGGCGTTGGCATCGTCTACGACCTCGGATCGGCCCAGGAGGTGTCAGGAGCCTCAATAGGGCTGTACTACACCGGCGACCACACGACGGCCACGCTCTACGCGGCAGATTCCCTGTCGTCGTCCGCTCCGCTCAGCTCCATGTCGAAGATCGCCACGAATCAGACGAGCGGGACGGATCTGAAGATCTCCGCCAAGAAGGCGGTGAAGACCCGGTACGTTCTCGTCTGGCTCACCGACGTGCCCAAGGCGGCCGGTGACCAGTTCAGCAACGCCGGATACAAGCAGGCGATCACCGACGTGAAGTTCACGGGCTGACGGCTCACCGAGGGAGGGGGTCCGATGGCGCACGGCGCTGATCACAGCGAGGCAAGCGATCAGGATCTCCTGGCCCGACATGTCGAGGGAGACCCCGACGCCTTCGGTGAGCTCGTCCGCCGGCACCGGGATCGGCTGTGGGCGGTGGCGCTGCGGACACTGGGAGACCGCGAGGAGGCCGCCGATGCCGTCCAGGACGCCTTGGTGTCCGCCTATCGGGCCGCCCACACCTTCCGTGGTCAGTCGGCCGTCACGACCTGGCTGCACCGCATCACGGTGAACGCCTGCCTGGACCGTGCCCGCAAGACGGCCTCCCGCAAGACGTCGCCCGTCGACGACACGGAGCGCCTGGAGCAGCTCCTGGAGCCGCACGAGTCGGCATCCGCTCCGGCCGAACGCAATGATCTGCACCGGCAGCTGCTGGAGGCTCTGGGCACGCTGCCGCAGGACCAGCGGGCGGCTCTCGTCCTGGTGGACATGCAGGGCTATCCGGTGGCGGAGGCCGCGCGGGTCCTGGGCGTGCCGACCGGCACCGTCAAGAGCCGCTGTGCCCGCGGCAGAGCCAGACTTCTGCCGCTCCTGACCCATCTCCGAGTGAATGGTGAGGGTGGCGGCCGCGAAAAGTCGGGGCGTGGAAGGAACCGGACGCAGGGGACATCCGTCCCACCCGCAGCGGGACCACATGATGCAGGGCCAAGCGATTCAGCTGCTGTGAAGGGCGGAGGTGGGCGAGCGTGACATCCACGACCGACACGGCCGGACACCCGGAAGTCGCAGAGATCTCCGACCTCACCGAGGGTCTGCTCCCGCCGTCCCGTACCGCGGATGTCCGTCAGCACCTGGACGAGTGCCCTCTCTGCGCCGACGTCTACGCCTCCCTGGAAGAGATCCGCAGCATGCTCGGCACCCTGCCGGGCGCGCCGCGCATGCCCGACGACGTGGCGGGCCGGATCGACGCTGCCTTGGCCGCCGAAGCCCTCCTGGACGCCACAGCCGGCGGTCTCGATACCACGGAGGTTCGGCCCGGCACCTTCAGTGCCGCGTCGGACGAGCACGACCCGATGCATGTTTCACGTGAAACATCATCGGCGGCGGATCGCCCCGTCGGCCACTCCCGCGCATCCACCGGACCGGGCCGCACGAGCCAGAAGCGCCGCACCCGGCGTGGGACGATCCTCAGTGCCGTTTTCGCAGTCGCCGCCCTGGGCCTCGGCACGGTCCTGGTCCAGTCGATGAACGACAACGGTTCCGGCCCGGAGCAGGAAGCTCAGACTCCGGCTTCCGACACCTTCTCAGGCGTCAAACTCGAGAAACAGGTGACGGAACTTCTGGCCGGCTCCGAGAGCCAGAGTTCGCCCGACGGGGGTTCGTTCGGCACCCAGGACAACCCCGAATCGTCGAAATCCCCCGAGCCGAGCAGGAACTCGGTCTTCACGACGAAGGTGCCCCCCTGTATCGCGAAGGGCATCGGCGACATCACAGGCACCCTCGCGTCCAAGCAGGGCACCTATGAGGGAACTGACGCGTATCTCGTCGTGCTGCCCGACAGTGCCGACGCCACCCGCGTCATCGCTTACGTCGTCGACGCCTCCTGCTTGGACAGGTCTTCCGAGGCCGCCGGTGACGTGCTGCTGAAGCAGCACTACCCCAGCTCCTGAGTACTGTCTCTCACATCGCTCCCACCCCTGGCATCCCTGTGCAGTGTCGGGCTCCGTGTGCCCGGACACACCGGGAATGCCTGCCCCTTAGGATCCGTTGGGTCGGGTGAGAGTTCCGAGAGCAGCTCCCACCGGCAGTACGCAGCAGTCTCCAGAGACGAGGAATCAAGCCGTGAGCGACGTCCGTAACGTGATCATCATCGGCTCCGGGCCCGCCGGCTACACGGCGGCGCTCTACACCGCGCGCGCGTCGCTGAAGCCGCTGGTGTTCGAGGGCGCCGTCACCGCAGGTGGCGCGCTGATGAACACCACCGAGGTGGAGAACTTCCCCGGCTTCCGGGACGGCATCATGGGCCCCGACCTCATGGACAACATGCGCGGCCAGGCCGAGCGCTTCGGTGCCGAGCTCATTCCGGACGACGTCGTCGCCGTGGACCTGAGCAGCGAGATCAAGACCGTCACGGACACCGCGGGCACTGTGCACCGCGCCAGGGCCGTCATCGTCACCACGGGTTCGCAGCACCGCAAACTCGGGCTGCCGAACGAGGACGCCCTCTCCGGCCGCGGTGTCTCCTGGTGCGCCACCTGTGACGGGTTCTTCTTCAAGGACCAGGACATCGCCGTGATCGGCGGCGGTGACACCGCGATGGAAGAGGCCACCTTCCTCTCCCGGTTCGCCAAGTCCGTGACCATCGTTCACCGACGGGACACGCTGCGCGCCTCCAAGGCGATGCAGGAGCGCGCGTTCGCCGACCCGAAGATCTCCTTCGTGTGGGACAGCGAGGTCGCCGAGATCCAGGGCGACCAGAAGCTCGCCGGACTCAAGCTGCGCAACCTCAAGACGGGCGAGACCTCCGAACTGCCGGTGACGGGTCTGTTCATCGCGATCGGCCACGACCCGCGTACGGAACTCTTCAAGGGTCAGCTCGACCTGGACGACGAGGGCTATCTGCAGGTGGCCGCCCCCTCGACCCGGACGAACCTGACCGGTGTCTTCGGTGCCGGTGACGTCGTCGACCACACCTACCGCCAGGCGATCACCGCGGCCGGCACCGGCTGCTCCGCCGCCCTCGACGCCGAGCGCTACCTCGCCGCCCTCGCAGACGGCGACCAGGCCGCCGAGCCCGAGAAGACCACCGTCTGACCTCCGTCCGCCCCACCGCACCAACCAGTTAGGAGCCCTCCGTGGCCGGCACCCTGAAGAACGTGACCGACGACTCCTTCGAGCAGGACGTCCTCAAGAACGACAAGCCCGTCCTGGTGGACTTCTGGGCCGCCTGGTGCGGTCCGTGCCGCCAGATCGCGCCGTCCCTCGAAGCGATCGCCCAGGAGTACGGCGACAAGATCGAGATCGTCAAGCTCAACATCGACGAGAACCCGGCCACGGCTGCCAAGTACGGCGTCATGTCCATCCCGACCCTGAACGTCTACCAGGGTGGCGAGGTCGCCAAGACCATCGTCGGTGCCAAGCCGAAGGCAGCGATCGTGCGGGACCTCGAAGACTTCATCACCGAAACCGTGTGATCGGTGCCGCTGTTTCACGGCAGCGGCGATGTTTCACGTGAAACATGAAGGGGCCGGCCCGGTCGGGCCGGCCCCTTCGCATGCACCGACCACCGCACCCGTCAAGCAGACAACACCGCTCCAACGCGTCAGAGCGGACGCAGAGCAGGCTCCTTCTGGACCGCTCCGAGCAGGCGGTCCAGAGCCAGCTCGACGTCCTCCTTCCAGGAGAGAGTCGTCCGCAACTCCAACCTCAGCCGGGGATACGTGGGATGGGGGCGGACCGTCTTGAAGCCCACCGCTGTCAGATGGTCGGCGGGAAGAACACACGCCGGTTCCTTCCACCTGACGTCCCCGAAGGCCTCGATCGCCTTGAAGCCCCGCCTCAGCAGATCCTTGGCAACCGTCTGGACCATGACGCGGCCAAGTCCCTGGCCCTGATAGTCCTGCCTGATGAAAGCGGTCATCAACTGGACCGCGTCGGCAGACACCGGGCTCGTGGGAAACGCCGTGGAGCGGGGCACATACGCCGGAGGCGCGTACAGCACGAAGCCCACCGGTACCTCGTCCACATAGACGACCCGACCGCAGGACCCCCAATCCAGCAGGACGGCGGAGATCCACGCCTCCTTCTCCAGGGCGGGGGTGCCCGCCCTTACCGCTGCCTCGCCGCTGACTGGGTCCAACTCCCAGAAGACACACGAGCGGCAGCGCTTGGGAAGGTCCTGAAGGTTGTCCAGCGTGAGCGGTACGAGCCGACGCCCCATGAAGGCTGTTCCTCGCTTCCTTCGCCCGCGGCGTTGCGAGCGGCTGTCAGAGCGCTCCGCTCCCTGAGCAGACTGCCGACGAAGCCGCCGACCGCCCCCAGTCCCAGGCCTGCGGTCACCAGTCCGGAACGGCTCACGGTTCGCATGGCCCCCGCCTCTCCAATGAAGATCCGCCAGGTCGATGCGCCATACCCGAACGCATCGTATCCACGATGCGATTGCCTAGATACCGCCTCAAAGCAAAGAGCGGGCTGTGTCCGGTATACATCGGATACAGCCCGCTCGGGCGGTCGACCAGCCGACAGTCGTCCTTCCAGCCGAAAGACTCAGGCCTCGGTCTCCTCGGAGTCATCGTCGAGGAGACTCTTCTGGAGGCTCAGCTGCTCGCCCGGAGCCAGCGTGCTCAGGATCCGTTCGAGGTCCTCCGTGGAGGCGAACTCAACGGTGATCTTGCCCTTCTTCTGGCCCAGATCGATCTTCACCCGCGTCTCGAAGCGATCCGAGAGGCGCGTCGCCAGGTCACCCAGAGCCGGGGAGGGCACAGAGCCGGGTCGTGGTCCCTTGGAGCGCGCGGCAGTCTGCGGCCGCGAACCCATGAGGGTGACGATCTCCTCGACGGCTCGGACCGAAAGTCCCTCGGCCACGATCCGGTGAGCCAGCTTGTCCTGCTCCTCCGAGTCCTCGACAGAGAGCAGTGCCCGGGCGTGCCCCGCGGAGAGAACACCGGCAGCCACCCGGCGCTGGACCGCCGCCGAGAGCTTCAGCAGACGCAGGGTGTTGGAGACCTGCGGGCGGGACCGACCGATACGGTCCGCCAGCTGGTCGTGCGTGCAGTTGAAGTCCTTGAGCAACTGGTCATAGGCGAACGCCTCTTCCAACGGGTTCAGTTGGGCACGGTGCAGGTTCTCCAGGAGCGCGTCCAGCAGAAGCTTCTCGTCGTCCGTGGCCCGCACGATCGCCGGGATGGCGTCCAGCTCGGCCTCATGGCAGGCACGCCAGCGCCGCTCGCCCATGATGAGCTCGTAGCGAGCCGGACCCACCTGCCGTACGACGATGGGCTGGAGAAGGCCGACCTCCTTGATGGAGGTGACGAGTTCCTGGAGCAGGTCCTCGTCGAACACCTCACGCGGCTGGCGGGGGTTCGGGGTGATGGAGTCGAGAGGCAGCTCGGCGAAGTAGGCACCGATCGGCGCTGCGGGCGCCTCCACTGCACCGTTCGACGACAGCTCCTCTGTTTCACGTGAAACAGGCGGGAGCGTAGCCACCTTCGCGGACCCCAGCCCACGTTCGGGAATGAAGACGGATGCCGCCGCCGGTGCTGCGGTCGCGG
This sequence comes from Streptomyces adelaidensis, assembly GCF_016598475.1. Classification (GTDB taxonomy): domain Bacteria; phylum Actinomycetota; class Actinomycetes; order Streptomycetales; family Streptomycetaceae; genus Streptomyces; species Streptomyces adelaidensis. Next base: position 94,082 of record NZ_JAEMUX010000016.1, on the reverse strand, counting down.
GCCCTCCCTGAGCGGGAGATTCCTTCTCTCCTGTCGAGGCCGCTGGGATCAGCGCGGCAAGACCTCGGCCCAACCCCCTTCGTCGATCACTCACTGGATCCCCTCCACCACACTCGGATTGTTCTGAGCACCGATATGGGCTTGCGTCGGGTCGTACCCGACGCCCACGCCCTTCAGCGCGATTTCACGGGCTGCCTCAAGGTAGGAGAGGGCACCGCTCGATCCTGGATCGTAGGTCAGTACCGTCTGCCCATAACTCGGCGCCTCGGAGATACGGACCGAGCGTGGAATGCTCGTCCTCAGCACCTCCTCACCGAAGTGGGTGCGCACCTCGTCGGCGACTTGGGACGCCAGACGCGTCCTGCCGTCGTACATGGTGAGCAGGATGGTCGACACATGAAGGACGGGGTTGAGGTGCCCCCGTACCAGGTCGACATTGCGGAGGAGCTGTCCGAGGCCCTCCAGCGCGTAGTACTCGCACTGGATCGGGATGAGGACTTCCTGGCCGGCGACCAACGCGTTGACCGTCAGCAGGCCGAGCGAGGGCGGGCAGTCGATGAGGATGTAATCCAGGGGCTGCTCGTACGCCTGAATCGCTCGCTGCAGTCTGCTCTCTCTTGCCACCAGGGAGACCAGCTCGATCTCCGCACCGGCGAGATCGATCGTGGCAGGGGCACAGAAGAGACCCTCGACATCAAGAACGGGCTGGACGACTTCCGCCAGAGGCTTACTGTCGATCAGCACGTCATAGATGGACGGCACGTCGGCATGATGGTCGATCCCCAACGCCGTGGACGCGTTGCCCTGGGGATCGAGGTCGACGACCAGAACGCGGGCGCCGTGCAGGGCCAGTGAAGCAGCCAGGTTCACCGTCGTCGTGGTCTTGCCGACCCCGCCCTTCTGGTTGGCCACCACCATGACTCGGGTCTGCTCGGGCCGTGGCAGACCTTCACCGGCGCGCCCCAGAGCCTCTACCGCCAGTTGGGCAGCACGACCGATGGGAGTGTCGTCCATCGGGGGCGGTGTTTCACGTGAAACATCCTCCCCCATCGACTCGGTACGGGGGCCGGGGACCGGATCGGTCATCGGTCCCGCGATGTTGGCGTCGGACCGCAAGGATTCACTCTCCTCGACTTCAGGCTCGCAATGAACAGAGCCTCCCATGTCTTCGGGGTCGCGAACCAGTGAGGCCTGGTGTTCTGTGGAGAAAACCACCTCTGTGGAAAACTCCGTTACCTCTCCGAGTGACCCGAGAGGCTTCCGGTCGCGCGGTTCGGCCGCGGCGCGGCCACGACTGATGATGCCGTGAAGCAGTGAGCGACGTTTCACGTGAAACACGATGCCTAGCGGCAACGCCCACAACCGCGCGACACTCCGAGATGCATAGGTTTGGAAGCTTGTGTGGAGTACGACTCGTCGTCAGGACGGATCAGCCAACGTCCAGATCAACGACGCCGCTGACCGCACCCGAGCAGAGCTCTCCCGACTTCCCGGCCTTCACCGGCGTCGACGTACCCGCCCCGCCCGGGCCGCCTTCGCCCGCTTCGCCGCGAAGCGCACGCCACCCGGGCTCTCCCCGACCTCCACACGGACGACCGTGGACAGCGGATCGACCACGCCTTCGCCGACATGGAGGATGGAGGTCTCCACCGCGCCGAGCTTGCTCAGGGCGGCGGCAGCGCTCTTTAGCTCCTCCTCGGCGGTGTCCCCCTTCAGCGCCAACATCTCTCCGTAGGGGCGGAGCAGCGGGATGCCCCAGGCAGCCAGCCGGTCCAGCGGAGCGACCGCTCGTGCCGTCACCACGTGCACAGGCTGAAGTGTCCCCAAGACCTCCTCCGCCCGGCCGCGGACGACGGTCACATGGTCGAGACCCAGCAACTCGACGACCTCGGTCAGGAAGTTCGTGCGCCGAAGCAGCGGCTCCAGCAGCGTGATCTTCAGGTCTTCCCGGACAAGGGCCAGCGGAATGCCAGGCAGTCCGGCACCGGATCCGACATCGCACACCGTCACCCCCTCGGGAACGACCTCAGAGAGCACCGCGCAGTTCAGCAGGTGCCTCTCCCACAGGCGGGGCACCTCCCGCGGGCCGATGAGCCCCCGCTGCACTCCCGTCTCAGCCAGGAGTTCGGCGTACCGGACCGCGTCCGAGTAGCGATCACCGAATACGTCGCGCGCCTCCTCGGGCGCAGGGGGGAGCTCCGCTGCCTCCGTCACGGGGACCGTCCTTCCGTACCGCAAAAGCGCACTGGGCGCTGACACCAGAACAACAGGCTGACAAAGTTCGGCCCCGCCTGCGCAACAGACGGGGCCGGAGGAACGTACGTACCGAATCAGGCGGGAAGCACGACGACGAAGCGCTGCGGCTCCTCGCCCTCGGATTCGCTGCGCAGGCCGGCGGACTTGACCGCGTCGTGCACGACCTTGCGCTCGAAGGGCGTCATCGGCTGGAGCTTCACGGGCTCGCCGGTGCTCTTGGCCTCCGCCGCGGCCTTGGCGCCCAGCTCCGAGAGCTCGGCGCGCTTCTTGGCGCGGTAGCCCGCGATGTCCAGCATCAGACGGCTGCGGTCACCGGTCTCACGGTGCACGGCCAGACGCGTGAGCTCCTGGAGCGCCTCAAGCACCTCGCCCTCGCGGCCGACGAGCTTGTTCAGATCACGGCCACCGGAGTCGCTGATGATCGAGACAGAGGCACGGTCGGCCTCGACGTCCATGTCGATGTCGCCGTCGAGATCGACGATGTCCAGCAGACCTTCGAGGTAGTCCGCCGCGATCTCACCCTCCTGCTCCAGGCGGGTGAGGGTGTCGCCGCCCTCGGAGGCGTCGGCGGATGTGGTGCCTTCCGTCACGGGATGGGCTCCTTCTTACTTCTTGGACGGGGACTTGGGGCGCTGCTGGCCCTTGCGCTGACCGGACTGGGCCTTGCTGCGGCCACCGGCGCCGGGCTTGGGCGCGGCCTTCTTGGCAGCGGCCGCCGGCTTGGCGTCCTCCGGCTCGTCGGTCTTGCTCAGCGAGATGGGCTCGTTCTTCGGCTCGTCGTCGTCGGTGGTCTTCGCACCACCGGACTGGCGCTGGGCCTTGGTCTGACGCTTGGGCTGCTGGCGCTTGGGGGTCGTCGGCGTACCGTCCTCGGCCGTTTCGACGGCGGAGGCCTCGCTCGTGACCACGGTGCCGTCGGCCTGGGCAGCGAGGTTCTCCTTGCTCAGGCCGTTGATGAACTTCCGCTCGTGCTCGTTACGGTCACGGCCTTTGACGACGATCGCCTTGACGATGGCGCGCTCACGGCGATTGCGGGTCTTGCCGTGCCGTGTGACGTGCTTGAAGAGGCGCTCCAGGTACGCGGCCTGAGCCTTGGAACCCGGGGTCGGGTTGTTGTGGATGACGTACATCTGCTGGCCCATGGTCCACACGTTGGTGGTCAGCCAGTAGACGAGGACACCGACCGGGAAGTTGATACCGAAGACGGCGAACATGATGGGGAAGACGTACATCAGCATCTTCTGCTGCTGCATGAACGGCGTCTTCACTGTGGTGTCGACGTTCTTCGTCATCAGCTGGCGCTGCGTGTAGAACTGCGACGCCGACATCAGGACGATCATGACCGCGGTGACGATGCGGACGGTGGTCAGCGAGGCGTCGAGTGCGGTGATATCGGCGGAGCTGTCGGTGAACTTCGCGGCCAGCGGGGCCCCGAAGATGTGCGCCTTCTGCGCGCTGTCCAGCAGGCTCTGGTTGATGGAACCGATGGTGTCGTTGTTCGCGATGCTGTTGAGCACGTGGTACAGCGCGAAGAAGAACGGTGACTGCGCCAAGATGGGAAGGCACGAGGAGAGCGGGTTGGTGCCCGTCTCCTTGTACAGCTTCATCATCTCTTCGGACTGACGCTGCTTGTCGTTCTTGTAGCGCTCCTGGATCTTCTTCATCTCGGGCTGCAGCGTCTGCATGGCCCGGGTCGCCTTGATCTGCTTCACGAAGAGCGGGATCAGGCAGATACGGATCAGGATCACCAAGGACACGATGGACAGGCCCCAGGCCCACCCGGTGTCGTCGCCGAAGAGGGCGCCGTACACCTTGTGGAACTGGACGATGACCCAGGAGACAGGTGTCGTGATGAAGCTGAAGAGGCTGGCAATCGTGTCCACTAATCATGCTCCTTGGGCATGGGACGGGGTCTCTGCGGCCGGGCCCGAGGAGACATGCCCCTCGGTGGCCGGTTCGGCGGCGGAGGTCCCGCCCTTGCGTGCACGCCAGGCGCCACGCAACATCTCGTGCCACCGTGGCCGCTTACGCGGAGGGACATGGTCCACACCGCCGAGCGACCACGGATTGCACCGCAGGATGCGCCAGGCGGTCAGTGCCGTTCCCTTGATCGCACCGTGCCGGTCGATGGCCGTAAAGCCGTAGTGGGAGCACGACGGGTAGTACTTGCACACCGGCCCGAGCAGCGGACTGATCGTCCACTGGTACAGCTTGATCAGCGCCAGCAGCGGGTACTTCATCGTGCGCCCCCTCCCAGCAGCCGCCGTATGGCGGCATCCAGGTCTTGGGCCAGTTGTACGTGGTCGGCGTCGCCCGCGCCGGGCAGCGCTCGTACGACTACCAGGCTACCGGGGGGCAACAGAGCGACTCGATCGCGCATCAGATGGCGAAGCCTGCGCTTCACCTTGTTCCGTACGACCGAGCCGCCGACAGCCTTGCTGACGACGAAACCCGCACGCGTCGGGGGAGCGCTCTCCCCAGGCGCGTGCGGGTCCGTGGTACCGCTACGAAGATGGACGACGAGCAGCGGGCGGCCGGCCCGGCGCCCTCGTCGTACTGCGGTCGCGAAGTCCTCGCGCCGCCTCAGCCGATGCTCGGTAGGCAGCACGACGTCATGACCTGATCAGGATCAGGCGGACAGGCTTGCGCGACCCTTGCCACGGCGGTTCGCGAGAATCGCGCGACCGGCACGGGTACGCATCCGCAGGCGGAAGCCGTGGGTCTTGGCACGACGACGGTTGTTCGGCTGGAAGGTGCGCTTGCTCACTCGGGGGCTCCAGAAATCAATCGGTGGTGGCGGGTGCCGTCCTGGCTGTCACCGTGCGCCCACGAGTAGCTCTCGTTACGCCCGAGTGCACCGCTTCCCGATCACCTGACGCGATCTTGGCCCATCGGAGGCAGGCGGCAGCAGCCATCGACAACTCGACCTGGTTACGGTACGCGCGGCTACGCCATCCGGTCAAACCAGAGGTCACCGGGAGACACTATCCACAGCCTGGGGACAACAACTTGAACCGTACCGGCCGCCGTGACTACCGTGACTGAACTCCGATTCGTTCTCTTCACTCAGGCCGCTGGGCCCCGACTCCCCCACCAGCACCTCGTTCCGAGCGCACCACCCGAGTTTCAAACCGACCCGTCCCAGAACCACACGTTCGTGGGACCTGTGAGAGAGCGTGCCCTGTGGCTGACGTACCTGCCGATCTTGCCGCAGTGTGGCCACGAGTACTGGAAAAGCTCCTGGGTGAGGGCCGCGGTCAAGGCGTCGAGGTGAAGGACGAGCGCTGGATCAAGCGCTGTCAGCCGCTCGCGCTGGTCGCGGACACGGCTCTTCTCGCGGTCCCGAACGAGTTCGCGAAGGGCGTACTCGAAGGCCGTCTCGCGCCGATCGTCAGTGAGACCCTGAGCCGCGAGTGCGGCCGTCCGATCCGCATCGCGATCACTGTCGACAGTTCGGTGGGCGAGCCCCCGCCCCCGCCGGTCCAGCCCCGCTTCGAGGAGCCCGAGCTCCCCTCCGCCCCGGGCCAGAGCCGCGACGCCTACGACGGCAGAGACGCGTACAACGGTCAGGGGCGCGACTCGCGCGGTGCGTACGAGAACCAGAATTCGTACGACAACCAGAACGGGTACGACGGCCAGGGCCGCGGTCCCTACGAGGGCTACGGCCGCCACCGTGCCGACGACCGCGGTCCGGGTCGCGGCGAGCAGCAGACCGGCGGGCCCGGCGACCAGCTGCCGCCCCCGCGCCCGGATCAGCTCCCCAACGGCCGCACGGACCAGCTTCCGACCGCGCGCCCCGCCTATCCGTCCGAATACCAGCGGCCCGAGCCGGGCGCGTGGCCGCGGCCGTCGCAGGACGACTACGGCTGGCAGCAGCAGCGGCTGGGTTTCCCGGACCGCGATCCGTACGCGTCGCCGTCGCAGGACTACCGCCCGCAGTCGATGGAGCGGCCGCCGTACGACCAGCAGCGCGCCGACTACGACCAGCCTCGCGGCGACTACGACCGGCCGGGTGCCGATTCCGACTATCAGCGGCCCGACCGGCGTGAGCGCCCCGAGCCGCCGGGTTCGGGGCATGTACACCGGGGCGGCCCGGCCGGCAGCGCGCCCGGACCGATGGCGGCGAAGCCCGCGCCGGCGCCAGGTCCCGGTGAGCCGACGGCACGCCTGAACCCGAAGTACCTCTTCGACACGTTCGTCATCGGCGCCTCGAACCGCTTCGCGCATGCGGCAGCGGTAGCGGTCGCCGAGGCGCCGGCGAAGGCATACAACCCCCTCTTCATCTATGGGGAGTCGGGACTAGGCAAAACGCACCTCCTGCACGCGATCGGGCACTACGCGCGCAGCCTCTACCCGGGCACGCGGGTGCGGTACGTGAGCTCCGAGGAGTTCACCAACGAGTTCATCAACTCCATCCGCGACGGCAAGGGCGACAGCTTCCGCAAGCGATACCGCGAGATGGACATCCTGCTCGTCGACGACATCCAGTTCCTCGCGGACAAGGAGTCGACGCAGGAGGAGTTCTTCCACACCTTCAATACGCTCCACAACGCGAACAAGCAGATCGTGCTCTCCAGCGACCGGCCGCCCAAGCAGCTGGTGACCCTGGAGGACCGGCTGCGGAACCGTTTCGAGTGGGGGCTGATCACCGACGTCCAGCCGCCCGAGCTGGAGACGCGTATCGCGATCCTCCGCAAGAAGGCGGTACAGGAGCAGCTCAACGCCCCGCCGGAGGTACTGGAGTTCATCGCGTCCCGCATCTCGCGCAACATCCGCGAGCTGGAGGGCGCGCTGATCCGCGTGACGGCTTTCGCGTCGCTGAACCGGCAGCCGGTCGATCTCGGTCTGACCGAGATCGTCCTCAAGGATCTGATCCCGGGAGGCGAGAACGCGTCCCCCGAGATCACCGCGACCGCGATCATGGGTGCGACGGCCGACTACTTCGGTCTCACGGTCGAGGACCTGTGCGGCACCTCACGTGGCCGCGCCCTGGTGACCGCCCGGCAGATCGCCATGTACCTGTGCCGCGAGCTGACCGACCTGTCGCTGCCCAAGATCGGCGCGCAGTTCGGCAACCGCGACCACACGACTGTCATGCACGCCGACCGCAAGATCCGCGCGCTGATGGCCGAGCGACGCTCCATCTACAACCAGGTGACGGAGCTGACCAACCGCATCAAGAACGGCTGACGGAAGCCGTCGTACGTCGCTGAGGGCGCCCCGGGACGAGTTCCCGAGGGCGCCTTCGTGGTCTGTGGGCCTGGTTGCCGACGGCTTCCGCCATCGCCGGGCCGTCACCAAGTGTTCGAATACCCGCCGCGTTACGGCCGCCCTCCACAGATTGGGGGACTTTTTTCCGTCCACACCCTGGGGACCGGGAAGTTATGCAGATCGTGTCCACAGGGGGAGGCGACGAGAGATCATCGAGCCAGGTCAACTGCCTGTGGATCCGTGGACGAAAGATATCCACAGCCTGTGGACAAAGAGAGGCTCCACAGCCTGTGGACGCAGTTGTCCACCGACGGCCCACAGGCTCGGACCTGTTGTCCCCAGCGATCCCCCGCTTCTCCACACGCCTGTCCACTGTTCGGCAAGCCAAAGCGCCTCCTCACCATGTCGAGTGAAAGGCGTCACACGAAGTTGCCTGGTTGGCCTGTGGGAAAGGCGGGTAAAGCTGGGGACGCCGTTGGGGACAAGTGCCCCGAGGCTGTGCACGGTGTGTGCAGAACTTTCTGTTCTCCACAGATACCCCTGGTTGTCCACCGCCTCCACCCACAGGCCCGGTGGACAAAATTTGCCGCCTGAGCTGGGGAAACGGGGTTATCCACGGTTTCCACAGGCCCTACTACTACTAGCAACTAGAGAGAGCTGGGAATCCGTTTCGAAGTGGGTCCTGTGCACAACTCGCTCTGAGCTGCCTGACCGCGCCTCGTCACGACTTGACCCCGAGAGGCTCCGAGTGTCAGTGGTGTGCGTCAGACTGTTCCCCGGTGTCCTTCCCGTCACAGGGTCCGACGACACCGAGACAGACGACGAAGGCCAGGCAGGGCGAGAAGCGCCGGCAACAGCAGGAGGCGGCAACAGTGAAGATCCGGGTGGAACGCGACGTACTTGCGGAGGCCGTGGCCTGGGCGGCGCGCAGCCTTCCGGCCCGTCCGCCGGCGCCGGTCCTCGCCGGCCTCCTTCTGAAGGCCGAGGAAGGCCAGCTGAGTCTGTCCAGCTTCGACTACGAGGTCTCGGCGCGGGTGTCCGTGGAGGCGGAGGTCGACGAGGAGGGCACGGTGCTCGTCTCCGGTCGGCTCCTCGCAGACATCTGCCGCGCCCTCCCCAACCGCCCGGTGGAGATTTCCACAGACGGTGTACGGGCGATCGTGGTCTGCGGCTCCTCGAGGTTCACGCTCCACACACTGCCTGTGGAGGAGTACCCGTCCCTGCCGCAGATGCCGAACGCCACGGGCACCGTCCCCGGCGAGGTCTTCGCCTCCGCCGCCGCCCAGGTGGCCATCGCCGCCGGGCGCGACGACACGCTGCCCGTCCTCACCGGTGTGCGCATCGAGATCGAGGGCGACACGGTCACCCTGGCCTCCACCGACCGGTACCGCTTCGCGGTCCGTGAGTTCCTGTGGAAGCCGGAGAACCCCGAGGCGTCCGCGGTCGCCCTGGTGCCCGCCAAGACGCTCCTGGACACCGCCAAGGCCCTCACGAGCGGCGACAGCGTCATCCTGGCGCTCTCCGGCTCGGGCTCCGGCGAGGGCCTGATCGGTTTCGAGGGCGCCGGCCGTCGTACGACGACCCGTCTCCTCGAAGGCGACCTCCCGAAGTACCGCACGCTGTTCCCGACGGAGTTCAACAGCGTGGCCGTGATCGAGACCGCCCCCTTCGTGGAGGCCGTCAAGCGTGTGGCCCTGGTCGCCGAGCGCAACACCCCGGTGCGGCTGAGCTTCGAGCAGGGGGTGCTGATCCTGGAGGCCGGTTCCAGCGACGACGCACAGGCTGTGGAAAGGGTCGACGCCCACCTGGAGGGCGACGACATCTCGATCGCCTTCAACCCGACGTTTCTGCTGGACGGCCTGAGCGCCATCGACTCCCCGGTCGCCCAGCTGTCGTTCACGACGTCCACCAAGCCCGCGCTGCTCAGCGGCAAGCCGGCCGTGGACGCCGAGGCGGATGAGGCCTACAAGTACCTGATCATGCCGGTGCGGCTCAGCGGCTGACCGGCCGGACGCCGCCGCGGCCCGAGCCGTCGGCGGTCGTCCACAGCGCTGTGAGGCCCGGTGGATCACCGGGCCCTGGGTGTGAAGCCGCAGGTCGGGGTGTACGTATGAGCGGGTATGCCCACAGGTGTGCGTGAGAGTCCGGGTTTAGGCTCGTGCGTGGGTACGCAGGTGCCCTCATGCCACGTCGCAACCTAAGGAACAACTGATGGAGCTCGGTCTCGTCGGCCTCGGCAAGATGGGCGGCAACATGCGCGAGCGGATCCGCCGCGCAGGCCACACCGTCATCGGATACGACCGGAACCCGGATCTCGCCGATGTCCACAGCCTGGAAGAACTTGTGGGCAAGCTCAAGGGCCCGCGCGTCGTCTGGGTGATGGTCCCGGCCGGTGCCGCCACCCAGTCGACCGTCGACGAGCTGGCCGAATTGCTGCAGCCCGGTGACGTCGTCGTGGACGGCGGCAACTCGCGCTGGACGGACGACGAGAAGCATGCCGAGGAGCTGGCGGCCAAGGGCATCGGCTTCGTCGACTGCGGCGTCTCGGGTGGCGTCTGGGGCCTGGAGAACGGCTATGCGCTGATGTACGGCGGCGACGCGGAGAACGTCGCCAGGGTGAAGCCGGTCTTCGACGCGATGAAGCCCGAGGGCGACCTCGGCGCGGTGCACGCCGGCAAGGTCGGCGCCGGGCACTTCGCGAAGATGGTCCACAACGGCATCGAGTACGCGATGATGCAGGCGTACGCCGAAGGCTGGGAACTCCTGGAGAAGGTCGACTCGGTGACGGACGTCCGCGAGGTCTTCCGCTCCTGGCAGGAGGGCACAGTCATCCGCTCCTGGCTGCTCGACCTGGCGGTGAACGCCCTCGACGAGGACGAGCACCTGGACCGGCTGAAGGGCTTCGCACAGGACTCCGGCGAGGGCCGGTGGACCGTGGAGGCCGCCATCGACCACGCCGTGCCGCTGCCCGCGATCACGGCCTCCCTCTTCGCGCGGTTCGCGTCGCGCCAAGAGGACTCTCCGCAGATGAAGATGATCGCGGCGCTGCGGAACCAGTTCGGTGGCCACGCGGTCGAGAAGAAGTAGCCCGCGGCAATAACACACAGCAAGAACGAACAACGGTTGACGAGAAGTCATCCACAGGACCGCACAGCGGTCCACAACCCATGGGGGAGGTCGGCACCCGACCATGCACGTCACGCATCTGTCGCTGGCCGACTTCCGCTCGTACGCCCGGGTCGAGGTCCCGCTCGACCCGGGCGTCACCGCGTTCGTGGGCCCCAACGGGCAGGGCAAGACAAACCTGGTCGAGGCGGTCGGCTATCTCGCGACCCTCGGCAGTCACCGCGTCTCCTCCGACGCGCCGCTGGTCCGTATGGGCGCCGACCGCGCGGTCGTCCGGGCGCAGGTGCGGCAGGGCGAGCGGCAGCAGCTGGTCGAGCTCGAGCTGAACCCCGGCAAGGCCAACCGCGCTCGCATCAACAGATCCTCGCAGGTCAGACCCCGTGACGTCCTTGGCATCGTACGAACTGTGCTGTTCGCTCCGGAGGATCTCGCCCTGGTCAAGGGCGATCCGGGTGAGCGGCGACGGTTCCTCGACGAGCTGGTCACCACGCGGACCCCGCGCATGGCGGGCGTGCGTTCGGACTACGAGCGGGTCCTCAAGCAGCGCAACACTCTCCTCAAGTCGGCTGCGCTGGCCCGTCGGCACGGCGGTCGCACCATGGACCTGTCCACGCTCGACGTCTGGGACCAGCACCTCGCGCGTGTGGGCGCCGAGTTGCTGGCCCAGCGGCTGGATCTGATCGCCGCGATCCAGCCGCTCGCCGACAAGGCCTACGACCAGCTGGCGCCCGGCGGCGGCGCCGTGAGTTTGGAATACAAACCTTCCTCCCTCGGCGTCGTCGGCCACGCACGCGAGGAGTTGTATGAGCAGTTGATGGCGGCCCTCGCCGACGCCCGCAAGCAGGAGATCGAGCGGGGCGTCACCCTTGTAGGGCCCCATCGGGACGATTTGGTTCTCAAACTCGGTGAGCTGCCGGCCAAGGGCTACGCCTCCCACGGCGAGTCCTGGTCGTACGCCCTGGCGCTGCGGCTCGCCTCGTACGACCTGCTGCGGGCCGAGGGCAATGAGCCGGTGCTGATCCTCGACGACGTGTTCGCCGAGCTGGACACCACCCGGCGCGAGCGCCTGGCGGGGCTGGTCGCGCCGGGTGAGCAGGTGCTGGTGACGGCCGCGGTCGACGACGACGTGCCGGACGTACTGGCGGGGGCCCGGTATGTCGTGTCCGACGGGACGGTGGAGCGCGTATGAGCGCATCAGAGGGAGCCCCGAAGCCCCCCGAGCCCTCCGGAGTGGACCTCGCGCGCGTGGCGCTGCGCGCCGCGAAGGAAGCCGCACGCGCGCGTGGCGAAGCCACCCAGCAGCGGAAGCAGGCCAGGCGCGGCGGCGGGCTGCGCTCCGGAGCGCGCGCCGACGGCCGTGACCCGATGGCCCTCGGCTCCGCCATCAACCGGCTGATCACCGAGCGCGGCTGGGAGACCCCGGCCGCCGTCGGCGGGGTCATGGGCCGCTGGCCGCAGATCGTCGGCGAGGACCTGGCCAGGAAATGCGTACCGGAGCGGTACGACGAGGACGAGCGGGTCCTGCACGTGCGGTGCGACTCCACGGCGTGGGCGACGAATCTGCGACTGCTCGCCCCGCAACTGGTTGCCCGGCTCAACGAGGACCTCGGCCACGGCACCGTGCAACTGCTCAAGGTGCACGGTCCCAGCGGTTCGGTCCGTCGCTACGGGCCCCTGCGCGCCCACGGGAGCACCGGGCCCGGCGACACCTACGGGTGACCGTAGTCACATCTCGGGCCCTGCCCGAGAGCCTGCGCGGCCCCGCCCGCACGGCCGTGTGCTCCGGCGCGCGCGTTCGCATGCGGTTGCGAACGGCGACCTGACCCGGGGGTAGCAAAGGGTTGACACCCGGAAGCGCTGAGTGCCGCTGTGAGCCTCTTGGAGCCCCGCTCCGCATATGGGGAGTCGGGAGAGACCGGTTCAGGGCGGCACATGAGGACTCAGGTACCGGCAAACCCCCATCACTGTCGGCGCTACCGGTAGACTGGAGGCTAATCCCGCCCCATTCGTGGGGCTCGCTTCGGAAACACTGTGCAACGCTGACAAAGGCTTCCACCGCAACATGCCGCAGCCGCTCCGGCAAACCTGCCTGGAGCCTGGCTTGTGCTGTGCCAGAAAGGGCGCTTCGTGGCCGATTCCGGCAACCCCAACGAGAACATCCCGTCCACCGACGTCGGCGCCAATGGCGAGGTCACAGCCTCGTACGACGCCAGCGCCATCACCGTCCTCGAAGGGCTGGACGCGGTCCGCAAGCGGCCCGGCATGTACATCGGCTCGACCGGTGAGCGTGGCCTGCATCACCTCGTGCAGGAGGTCGTCGACAACTCCGTGGACGAGGCCCTGGCCGGGCACGCGGACACCATCGACGTGACGATCCTGCCCGACGGCGGCGTCCGGGTCATCGACAACGGCCGCGGCATCCCGGTGGGCATCGTCCCCTCGGAGGGAAAGCCGGCTGTCGAGGTCGTGCTGACGGTGCTGCACGCGGGCGGCAAGTTCGGTGGCGGCGGCTACGCGGTCTCCGGTGGTCTGCACGGCGTCGGTGTCTCCGTGGTGAACGCCCTGTCCAGCAAGGTCGCCGTCGAGGTCAAGACCGACGGCTACCGCTGGACGCAGGACTACAAACTCGGCGTCCCGACGGCCCCGCTCGCCAAGCACGAGGCCACGGACGAGCACGGCACGTCGGTCACCTTCTGGGCCGACCCGGACATCTTCGAGACCACCTACTACTCCTTCGAGACGCTCTCGCGGCGCTTCCAGGAGATGGCGTTCCTCAACAAGGGTTTGACTATCAAACTCACTGACGAGCGCGAGTCCGCGAAGGCCACCGCCGGTGCGGACGAGGCCGGCGAGGACGAGAAGTACGAGGTCAAGAGTGTCTCGTACCACTACGAGGGCGGCATCGTCGACTTCGTGACGCACCTCAACTCCCGCAAGGGGGACGTGGTACACCCGTCCGTGATCGACTTCGAGGCGGAGGACAGGGAGAAGCTCCTGTCCATCGAGGTCGCGATGCAGTGGAACAGTGGTTACAGCGAGGGTGTGTACTCCTTCGCCAACATCATCCACACGCACGAGGGCGGTACGCACGAGGAGGGCTTCCGTGCGGCGTTGACCGGTCTGATCAACCGCTACGCACGCGACAAGAAGCTGCTGCGCGAGAAGGACGACAACCTCACGGGTGACGACATCCGCGAGGGTCTGACCGCGATCATCTCGATCAAGCTGAGCGAGCCCCAGTTCGAGGGCCAGACCAAGACCAAGCTGGGCAACACGGAGGCCAAGACCTTCGTGCAGAAGGTCGTCCACGAGCACTTGACGGACTGGCTGGACCGCAACCCGGTCGAGGCCGCGGACATCATCCGCAAGTCCATCCAGGCGGCCACCGCGCGCGTGGCGGCCCGCAAGGCCCGTGACCTGACCCGCCGCAAGGGCCTCCTCGAGACGGCGTCTCTGCCGGGCAAGCTGAGCGACTGCCAGTCGAACGATCCCGTGAAGTGCGAGATCTTCATCGTCGAGGGTGACTCCGCCGGTGGCTCGGCCAAGTCCGGCCGCAACCCGCAATACCAGGCGATCCTCCCGATTCGCGGCAAGATCCTCAACGTCGAGAAGTCGCGGATCGACAAGATCCTGCAGAACCAGGAGATCCAGGCGCTGATCTCCGCCTTCGGCACCGGTGTGCACGAGGACTTCGACATCTCCAAACTCCGCTATCACAAGATCATCCTGATGGCGGACGCCGATGTCGACGGCCAGCACATCAACACCCTGCTGCTGACCTTCCTGTTCCGCTTCATGCGGCCGCTGGTCGAGGCGGGACACGTATTCCTGTCGCGTCCCCCGCTCTACAAGATCAAGTGGGGCCGGGACGACTTCCAGTACGCGTACTCGGACCGCGAGCGTGACGCTCTGATGGAGCTCGGCCGGCAGAACGGCAAGCGCGTCAGGGACGACTCGATCCAGCGCTTCAAGGGTCTCGGCGAGATGAACGCCGAGGAACTGCGCGTGACGACCATGGACCAGGACCACCGTGTTCTCGGCCAGGTCACGCTCGACGACGCCGCCCAGGCCGATGAACTGTTCTCGGTCCTCATGGGTGAAGACGTCGAGGCCCGGCGCCAGTTCATCCAGCGCAACGCCAAGGACGTCCGCTTCCTCGACATCTGAGTCGGTCTCAGCTGACCGCACCAGGAAGGATCCCCACCAGCAATGGCCGACGAGAACACTCCCGTCACGTCCGACGAGGCCGGCGAGACGACCCTGCGTATCGAGCCCGTCGGGCTCGAGACGGAGATGCAGCGTTCGTACCTGGACTACGCGATGTCCGTCATCGTGTCCCGTGCGCTGCCGGACGTACGCGACGGTCTCAAGCCCGTCCACCGCCGCGTGCTGTACGCCATGTACGACGGCGGCTACCGGCCCGAGAAGGGCTTCTACAAGTGCGCCCGTGTCGTCGGCGACGTCATGGGCACCTACCACCCGCACGGCGACTCCTCGATCTACGACGCGCTGGTCCGCCTCGCGCAGTCGTGGTCGATGCGGATGCCGCTGGTCGACTCCAACGGCAACTTCGGTTCCCCGGGCAACGACCCGGCCGCCGCCATGCGGTACACCGAGTGCAAGATGATGCCGCTGTCCATGGAGATGGTCCGGGACATCGACGAGGAGACCGTCGACTTCCAGGACAACTACGACGGCCGCAACCAGGAGCCGACGGTTCTGCCGGCGCGCTTCCCGAACCTGCTGATCAACGGTTCGGCGGGCATCGCGGTCGGCATGGCCACCAACATCCCCTCGCACAACCTCCGCGAAGTCGCGTCCGGCGCCCAGTGGTACCTGGAGAACCCGGAGGCCTCGCACGAGGAGCTCCTTGATGCGCTCATGGAGCGCATCAAGGGCCCCGACTTCCCGACCGGCGCCCTGGTGGTCGGCCGCAAGGGCATCGAGGAGGCGTACCGGACCGGCCGCGGCTCCATCACGATGCGCGCGGTCGTCGAGGTCGAGGAGATCCAGAACCGCCAGTGCCTGGTGGTCACGGAGCTGCCGTACCAGGTCAATCCGGACAACCTCGCGCAGAAGATCGCCGACCTCGTGAAGGACGGCAAGATCGGCGGTATCGCGGACGTCCGTGACGAGACGTCGTCCCGTACGGGCCAGCGCCTGGTCATCGTCCTGAAGCGCGACGCGGTCGCCAAGGTCGTGCTGAACAACCTGTACAAGCACACGGACCTGCAGACCAACTTCGGCGCCAACATGCTGGCGCTGGTTGACGGCGTACCCCGGACGCTCTCCCTGGACGCGTTCATCCGCCACTGGGTGACGCACCAGATCGAGGTCATCGTCCGCCGTACGCGCTTCCGGCTGCGCAAGGCCGAGGAGCGTGCGCACATCCTGCGCGGCCTGCTGAAGGCCCTGGACGCCATCGACGAGGTCATCGCGCTGATCCGGCGCAGCGACACCGTCGAGATCGCGCGCACGGGCCTGATGGGGCTCCTGGAGATCGACGAGATCCAGGCAAACGCGATCCTGGAGATGCAGCTGCGGCGCCTGGCCGCCCTGGAGCGCCAGAAGATCCTCCAGGAGCACGCCGAACTCCAGACGAAGATCAACGAGTACAACGCGATCCTCGCCTCCCCGATCCGCCAGCGCGGCATCGTCAGCGAGGAACTGGCCGCGATCGTCGAGAAGTTCGGCGACGACCGCAAGACCATGCTGGTGCCCTTCGACGGCGACATGTCCATGGAGGACCTGATCGCCGAGGAGGACATCGTCGTCACGATCACGCGCGGCGGTTACGTCAAGCGGACGAAGGCGGACGACTACCGCTCGCAGAAGCGCGGCGGCAAGGGTGTACGGGGCGCGAAGCTCAAGGAAGACGACATCGTCGACCACTTCTTCGTGTCCACGACCCACCACTGGCTGCTGTTCTTCACCAACAAGGGCCGCGTCTACCGCGCGAAGGCCTACGAACTGCCGGACGCCGGACGGGACGCGCGTGGCCAGCACGTCGCGAACCTGCTGGCCTTCCAGCCGGACGAGGCCATCGCCGAGATCCTCGCGATCCGTGACTACGAGGCCACGCCGTACCTGGTGCTCGCCACCAAGGGCGGTCTTGTGAAGAAGACGCCTCTGAAGGATTACGATTCGCCCCGTTCCGGCGGTGTCATCGCGATCAACCTCCGTGAAAAGGAGGACGGTTCCGACGACGAACTGATCGGAGCCGAACTCGTCTCGGCAGAAGATGACATCCTTCTGATCAGCAAGAAGGCACAGTCGATCCGCTTCACGGCGACGGACGAGGCACTGCGGCCCATGGGCCGGGCCACCTCGGGTGTCAAGGGCATGAGTTTCCGTGAGGCGGACGAGCTGCTCTCGATGAATGTTGTTCGACCCGGTACGTTCGTGTTCACTGCCACAGACGGTGGGTACGCGAAGCGGACCGCCGTCGACGAGTACCGCGTTCAGGGTCGTGGCGGCCTCGGTATCAAGGCCGCCAAGATCGTCGAGGACCGCGGTTCCCTCGTCGGCGCGCTGGTGGTCGAGGAGACCGATGAGATCCTCGCCATCACGCTGTCGGGCGGTGTGATTCGTACGCGAGTCAACCAGATCAGGGAAACCGGCCGTGACACCATGGGCGTCCAACTGATCAACCTGGGCAAGCGCGATGCCGTGGTCGGTATCGCTCGTAACGCCGAGGCGGGGCGTGAGGCGGAAGCGGTCGACGGCGACGACGCCGTGGACGAGACCGCCGAGGGTGTTGTGACGGTCGGTACGGACGAGGGCGAGGCGCCCTCCTCCGAGTAGCACGAGGAGTGAGTCAGCGTGAGCGGAGCCACGGGCGCCGGGTCGTCCGGTACTTCGGCCGGCACTTCGACCGGATCGGAGGCGGACGGCGGCGGCCGTGGCTCCGCCGCGCGTGCGATGGATACGCACACGACCCAACTGAAGGCGATCAAGCCGAGTACGACCGATTCGGCGTCGCCCTCGGCCGCGCCTTCGCCCGACGGGCATGGATCCCAGGGGGGAACTGTGACGGACACCCGAGGTCCGCAGACCCAGCAGCCCGGGCCGGGCAAACCGGCCGCGGCTCAGGGCGGGCCCGGCCGGCCGGCTCCGGCGCAGCCTCAGCCTCCCGCCCAGCCGCAGGCACCGGCTCAGGCCGGTGCGTCCGCACTGCCCGGGGAGCGGCAGGCGCAGCAGCAGACGGGCCCGTACCACCCGCCGCAGGCCTACCAGCCTGCTCCGGAGGGTTCGTCCCGTAAACCGCGCACGGGGGCCCGTACGACGCCTCGTACGCGCAAGGCCCGGCTGCGGGTGGCCAAGGCCGACCCGTGGTCCGTGATGAAGGTCAGCTTCCTGCTCTCCATCGCCCTCGGTATCTGCACGGTCGTCGCGGCTGCGGTGCTGTGGATGGTCATGAACGCGATGGGCGTCTTCTCCTCGGTCGGCGCGACCATCTCCGAGGCCACCGGCTCGAACGAGTCCAACGGATTCGACCTGCAGTCGTTCCTGTCACTGCCCAATGTGCTGATCTTCACCACGATCATCGCGGTCATCGACGTCGTCCTCGCCACCGCCCTCGCCACGCTCGGCGCCTTCATCTACAACCTCTCCGCCGGCTTCGTGGGCGGTATCGAGCTGACGCTCGCCGAGGACGAGTGACCTCAGCTGTGTGAGGGGACGACACAGGGGACGGCGTGAATCGCCGTCCCCAATGGGGTGCCCGAGCGCGTCACCGGCCCCCTCCCCGTATCGATTTTGGGACTGCCCACGTCGTGCGCTAATCTTCAGGGGTCAGCGCGCGGGACACACACCGCAGAGCGCGGCGGGGCTATAGCTCAGTTGGTTAGAGCGCATCCCTGATAAGGATGAGGCCACAGGTTCAAATCCTGTTAGCCCCACCAGCATGAAGACCCTCAACCGGTATCGGTTGAGGGTCTTTGTCGTTCCCGGGTGGTGTGGTCGGTCGACATCGCGGAAGCGGCTGTGGAAGCGGATCCAGGATGCGAGAAGCCCCCGGTCGGTACTTGAGTTCTAGTGGTTGTCGCAAGATCGCCGCTGTGTGGGTGGGGGGGCGATCGAGGATCAGCGCTGGAGGCGTGCGAGCGGCTGGGGCCGTGGGACGGGGGTGTCCGGGACGGAGGCCGGGACACTGATGTCCGTGGCGGTGTTCGTGGCCGTATCCAGGACCGTGCGCCGGCGGCAGGAGGGTGAGGAGCCGTGAGCCTCGGCGCGGATGCGCTGCTTCATCGTGGGGGGCAGGGCGCGGTCGGGGGACCGCGCCGGGAGGGACATCGCCGGCGTCGTCGCGCAGTTGCGGATCGTCTCGGTCCGCGGTACTGCGGCGGCGGCCGTGGTCGTGGCGAGTCCGAGCGCCGTGCACAGCGCGAGGAAGACGGCGACGATGGCGGTCCACAGCTTCATGACCTTGTTCTGGGCCATGGCCCCTCACTTTCGGGTCGGGCGATTTGCGTACTTTCCTCATGATGTGTATGTGGGCTCCGAAATCATGGACCGACGCTCATTGGCGCGTCGATGTTCAGATGAACACCACTCGGATGGACGCAAGGGGTGCGGGATGTTCCAAGAAGCCGTAGGAAGGGAGTGAAAGGTCGGGGGCGATGGGTCCGTCGGCGTGTGCGAGATGTGATGGACCTGTGTGATGAACCTGTGATCGGAAGGGTGGTGTCCGGTTCTACTACGGCATTCCCGGCGGCAGTTGAGCGGCCGACGCAGGTCACCGATCGGTCTCGGTCGGTGTGTATAGTCGGGCGCCAGAGGTCCCCTATGTCAAGGAAAGACGAGGTCGCGCGGTGAAGAAGCTTCTCCTGGTCGCACTGGCCGCCATCGGCGGGCTCCTCGTGTACCGCCAGATCCAGGCGGATCGCGCCGAGCAGGATCTGTGGACGGAGGCGACTGACTCCGTGCCCACGGGTTCGTGAACATCGACATCAGTCTCAGAGCAGACCCCGGCCGCGCTCGCGGTCGGGGTTTTGTGTTGCCCGGGCGCATCGCCCCGGACATTTCGGCTCATTCCGTGAAGCGCTGATTCGCTTTGGCTAACAATTTCGTTGCTGCAGCAAAGTGGGCGTCTCTATAAAGCATGTTTTTGGCCGCTCGTCCGCAGGAAGGCAGGTATTGGCGCCTACGGCCCGGCAGGATAGGCGCGTTCGGAGCCGCGACTTCCGTGCTGTGGCTTCGGCTCTACGACGATGGGTGGCGCGTGATGGGGCGGCGCACGGTCTGGTGGCGAGCCGCGGCAGCCATGGGGGCGGTTGTGACAGCGGCCCTGTGTGTGACGACAGCGCTCTCCGGGCCCGCCGCGGCGGCCGACGTACCCACCCCGTACTCCTACGCCGAGGACGCCACGGCGGTCGAGGGCGCGACGAGCAGCACGGGAGCGGTGCGGCTGGCACCCGGCAAGACGTACCGCAGCTCCATCGATCCGGGCGGCAAGCTCTACTACCGCCTCGACCTCGACGCCGTCGCCAACGCGTACGTCTCGGCCACGGTCGTGCCCGGGGCGGGAGCGACGGTCGGCTCGGCGGACGGCGTCAGGGTGTCCGTACAGGACGCGGACGCGCACCGCTGCTCCTACGAGACCGCCCGCTTCGGCCCGACCCGCAGCGCGCACCCCGTCACCGCCTGGGCCTCGCGTGAGATCGGCAGCGACGAGTACATGTGCCAGGAGGCCGGCGTGTACTACGTCGTCATCGAGCGGGTCGGTTCGGGGGCTTCGTCCTCAGGCTCCGCGTCGGAGGGTTCGTCGGCGGAGTGGGGGCTGGAACTCGGCATCGTGGTGGAGCCCGCCGTGCGGAAGGGGGGTTCGACGAGTGCCCCCGAGAGCTGGAACTCCGCGTCACCCGAGGGCCTGTCGGGCGACGCGCAGCGCCGTAACGGGGGGAGCGGGCTCGCCGCGGCGAGTCCTGTGACGCAGGGTGCCTGGCAGGACGAGAACGGGATCAGGGCCGGCGAGACGCTCTTCTACAAGGTGCCGGTCGGCTGGGGGCAGCAGCTCTACGCCACCGCCGAACTGGGCAGCACGACCGGCGGTGACGGGTATGTGGGCAACGCGTTCGTCATGTCGCTCTACAACCCCGTACGCGGATTCGTGGACGACAAGGTCGCCAACTACAGCGGCGAACAGCGGTCCGTTGTCCTGGACTCGTTGCCCCCTGTCGCGTACGAGAACCGTTTCTCCCTCGATGACGAGGTGAGCGGGATGAGGTTCGCGGGCTGGTACTACCTGGCGGTACATCTAGGGGAGTCGGTCGCCGACCGGTTCGGCGAGGAACCTCTCGGTCTGACTCTGCGGGTGCGGCTGGAGGGCAAGGCTGTCGGCGGGCCGGGCTATCTGGGTACGGCCGAACCGCGCGGCGTCTTCGAGGTCACCGAGCAGGATCAGGAGGTCGCCGAGAGCGGCGCGACCGGGGACAGGCTGGATGGTACGGGGGACACCGGCAGTGAAGGGGGCGGGGACACCTCCGGCAGCGGGGAGGGCTCCGGGAATTCCACGGGAACCGGAGACCGGCGTCTCGCCATGACGGTCGTCGCGGCGGGCGGTATCGGCACGGGGAGCCTGCTGGTGCTGGGGCTTGTGGTGTGGACACTCGTGGCGCGCAGGCGGTCGTCCGCCGCTGCGGATTCGGCGCGGCCGCCGGGTGCGGGCGCGACCTCGCGGGGGCGGCATGGGGCGTCCCGGGGGCGATAGGGCGGGTGGGCGGTAGGACAGGCGGTCTTCTGAGCCGAGGCCAGGTACTGCCCGGTCCGCGGCCGGCGCCTGAGCCTGAGCCGGCCGACAGGCGTCGGCGGACGGCTGCAGAGCCGACGGGCGGCTCAGGGTCGGCGGGCGGGTGGCGGGCTTCAGAGCTGGCCCAGGGCCCAGAACCCCACCGCGAAGCAGGCCAGTGCGAGCAGCAGGACCGGAACGACCACCTTGGCGGGCGGGCCCGGACGGCGCCGTGAAAGAGCCCTCGACCGACGTGGAACCTGCGAGGGCCGAGCGGTGTATGAACCAGTAGAGGCGTACGCGTGCTGGTGCACCCCCGCGGTCGGCGCCTGAGAGAGGCCCAGCGGCGGGTGCGGCTGAGGGGAGGGGACATGCGTGGGGTCGGGGCGCAGGGCTTGGGCAGGCTGGACGGACGCTGTGGCGGGGTGAGTGGCCTGTTGCTCCGGCTGGTGCTGTGGGTAGCCGGAGCCGGGGGCGTGCTGTTCCGCCTCGTGCGACGTCGCGTGGGCGGCGAGCAGTTGGGGCGGCGGCAGATGGAAGCTGCCGGTGTCCGACATCGTGGACGGTCGCGGTGGTATGGGGTCGCGTTCGGGCCGCGGCGGTACGGCGCTGGGGGGCGACTCCGGCGATATGGGACCGGGGGGCGGCGGAGCTGCGGCTGCCGCCGCAGCTGCGGAAGTGAAGGAGCCCGGTCCTTGAGACCACTGCCCGGTGCCGGTGCCGGTGCCAGAGCCGGAGGAGCCGGTCAGGGGTGGGGCGCTGGGAGGCAGGGGCGGTGGCGATATGGAGCCGGTGTACGAAGATCGGGGAGCCGAGCCGGGGTGCGACGCCGGTAGTGGTGTGCCTGTGCCGGGCTGCGAGGGTGGGTCCTGAGGCGGCGGGCTGTACGACGGCGGATTGTGGGGCGACGGATGGTGGTCCGGCGGATCGGGGTGGGGCGGTGGCGTCACGTCAAAGCCGGACGGTGAAGCGCCTCCGGTGACCGGCCGCGCGATCGCGGACGAGGAGGACGCCGAAGAGCCCTGCCATCCCGGCGAGTTGGAAGGAGTGCCCGTACCCGGGTGAGGGGTTGGCGAAGACGTACCGGCGGTGCTTGTGCCGGTCTTGTCCAGCCCCGACGCCCTGTGCAGTGGACCTTCGGGGCCGAACCCCTTGGGAAGTGGGCCGAGTTGGTCGAAGACCTCCACCATCTCGTCGTCGGGCCCCGGCTCGGGCAGGAGCTCGATGGCTGCGGCGAGGGCCTTGCGGGCGCCCGTGGCGGTGCGGAAGCGTGAGTCGGGGTCCGGCTGGAGCAGGGTGGCGATCACCTGCCACAAGGGCTCGGGGATGCCCCGGGGAGCGTTCGGTGTGCCGTGGGCGGCGAAGTGCTCGATGAGGGCCTTGGCGTCGGGTTTGGCGCCCTCCAGGAGGTACAGGGCGACGAGGCCCACCGCGAAGAGGTCGGCAGGGAAGTCCGGGTCCGCGCCCAGCATCTGCTCGGGGGCGAAGTAACCCGGCGTTCCCACCACGTAGTTGGTCTCGGTCAGACGGGGCTCGCCGAGGCGCATGGCGATGCCGAAGTCGGACAGACGCAGGCGGGGCCTGGCCGTGCCGGTGGCCTCCAGCAGCACATTGGCGGGCTTGATGTCGCGATGGATGACGCCCTCGGCGTGTACGGCGCTGAGGCCGGACAGCAGCTGGTCGAGGAGGCCGCAGACATAGGCGGGCGGCAGAGGACCGTAGTCGTTGATGAGGTTGACCAGGGAGCCTCCGGCCACCAGGTCCATGGTGAAGAGGACCTTGTCGTCGTCGGCGGCCCAGCTGGCGGGCGCGAGCACATGGGGATGGTCGATCCGCACGGCTTGCTCGCGGACGAAGCGCAGCAACGCGTGCGCGTCGCGCTGTTGCAGGACCTTGGCGGCCACATAACGGCGGCGGCGGTGGTCCCACGTGCGCCAGACCGCACCGACTCCCCCGCGTCCGATCGGGTCGACCAGTTCGTACCGGCCGGCGAAGACCTCACCCATGGCTGTGCGTCGTTCCCCCTTCGGCTCCCCCCTTGCCTGCCCGTCGGCGGAGGACACGGCGTTCGCGCCGCCCTCCGCGGAGCCGGCCTCATGTGCCCGGCTTCCCCCGGAGCTTGTCTTCCAGCCCCTGTCCCCCTGCCGCTCTGTTCCGCTGTTCTTCTCCGGCTCTCCTGGAGCCTACGTCCACGTCTGTGTGGCTCTCGCGGGGCCCGCAGGCCCCGCGCCCCCTTCTTTTCGGCTCCGGCCCGGTCGCCGAACCCCCTTCCGGGGACCGGGCCTTGGGCTCAGTTCTGGTGGGACTGGTAGTGCGCCACCGCGTCCGAGGTGCGGCCCGCGCCGTACACCCGGAGGAACTCTGCCAGTTCCGGGTGGGTCGGGGCGAGGGTGTCCGCCGCCTCGATGATGTCGCCCGCGGCCGCCACCGAGCGCAGCAGCGACTGGATCTCACGGACGACCCGCTTGACCGTGGGCGCCCCGGAACTCGTCGTCGACTGTGTGGTGTTGCTGAGCACCGATCCCCCCTGTGACTTCTTGATCTCGTCCATACGCTCGGTCGCCTCGGCAGCGCTCACGCTGCCGTCCGCGACCTGACCCGCGAGGTCCTGCAGCAGCTGCACCCGCTGGACCACTGCGGGGTTGCCGATCTTGGCACGCTGACCGCTCATCAGCTGCGACAGCATCGGTGCGGACAAGCCCAGCACCCCCGCGAGACGGGCCTGGTTGAGACCCAGGTCCTCGATGAGCCTACGGAAGAGCGCCCCCAACGGCTCTCCGTACCAGTTCCGCTGCAGCTCCCGGGCTCTTGCGGTCGCTTCCTGTTGTGCGGCGTCCATTGCGTCTCCCCATCGCTTCCCCAAATACCGTGGTTCGCTGTAGCGAACCACGACGAGCATCTTACGGAGAGTGGTCGTTCACGGGGACCCCCAATCTTTTTGCGAGATCCCGGGGGTGACCCGGTACTCTGGTCTGCGAAGCCCTCCGGTGGTCGGTTCCGCCGGGTGGATGTTTCCCTTCCGGGGCCTTAGCTCAGTTGGTAGAGCGCTGTCTTTGCATGGCAGATGTCAGGGGTTCGACTCCCCTAGGCTCCACAGTGGATTGACCGGGCCGGATGTCTCACGACATCCGGCCCGGTCTTTTGTCTGCCGTCGGCGCCGAAGGCCCCGGCGCCTTCAGGGCAGGGATCGTCGCGATCGCTATCTGTGCACTGCGTCATGAGAAGCCCGCTGGAAGGGGTGACGTGCGGTGGCACGTGTCGACGTGCGCATTTGCGAAATCAGTGGTCCGGATCACAACGGGACGCGGCCAAGTGTGTGCATCACCCTTTGCAACCGGATCAATACATTCCGGCTATGTGTTCCCGCAGTCGGGAAGGGGGGACGTTTCACGTGAAACAGCCCTGTGGGGCAGAAGATCTTCAAGTCTTCTGCCCCACAGGGCTGTTGAAAGGTGCCTGGTCGAACGCACCCTCGGGCACCGGCAATCTGGGGATGACGGCGCCCTGGGACAGCGGTGGCCTCGGAAAAATGGCCTCGGCTGCCGGCTCTCAGCGGCGGTCGTCGCGGTCGGCCTCCTCCTGCTCGGCCTGCTTGGCCTGGACCTCGGGGTCGAGGGCGGACTGACCGCTGCCGTCGACGGAGGACAGGTGGCCGGGGTCGGAGACCTCGGTGGCAGCGGGGGGCTCGACCAGCCAGTCAGGGTTGGCCTGCTTGTCCCACCACTTCCAGGCGGCGAAGGCGCCGCCTGCCAGGACGCCGAGCACGGCCATGCCCTTGACGGCGCGGCCGAGCCTCGCGCGGCGCTGCTGCCTGCGCACCAGCCTGTGGATCTGTTGGGGCGAGACCTGCCCGCGCAGTGCGGCCAACGCCGCGGCACCGCGGGCAGCTGCCTCGCCGCGGGCGGGGCCCGCGGCGGCCACCGCCTGTTCGATACGTGGACGTGAGTAGTCGGCGGCCTGGCGGGCCGCCTGTCGCGTGCGGACGGCGGCTTCGTGGGCCGCGTGGTCGACCTTCGGCGGCACATGCGTGCGGGCTTGTTCCAGGCGCGGGACGACATACGCGTCGTACTGCACGCGTGCCTGCCCCGCGGCCTGTGACACTTTCGGCGCGAGTCGTACGCGTGCTTCGTGCGCGTAGTGCGAGGCCTTGTCCTTGGCCGTGTCGGCGTAGGGCGCCACCACTTCCGCGGCGTGCAGCACGCTGTCCTTCGCCGAGCCGGTCGCGGCGCGCACGCTGTCGATGCGGGTCACGGGATCCTCCTCCTCGGTGGCGTACGTAATTCGACTTTCCACCCTTTTGGGGATCATGCCTCCTGGAACGCTCCGGGGCATGTGAGGGCGGGCATCCGGGTCATGGCGCCGACTCCGGGAGATCATCGAGCAAGAGCCGCTCATGAACCGGTCACGTGCAATAGAGGATGAATACGGGACAACGGGAACTTGTCCACGACAGTGCCGACAATGCCACGGATCGCCGCGAAGCGCGCCGGTACGGGGGTACTCGACCGGTTTTCCGCGTGCCCGCCGTCCAGGAGGTGTGGGCCTCGGGGGACGGACGGCGTGGTCCGTGCGAGGATCTGGGAAGTCACAGAGGACAACGGAAGGCAGATCGTGGCAGAGCAGCTGTACGCCACCCTGAAGACCAACCATGGCGACATCGAGGTACGGCTGCTGCCGAACCACGCGCCCAAGACGGTCCGTAACTTCGTCGAGCTCGCCCAGGGCGAGCGTGAGTGGACCAACCCGGCCACCGGGCAGAAGTCCACGGACAAGCTCTACGACGGCACGGTCTTCCACCGGGTGATCAGTGGATTCATGATCCAGGGCGGTGACCCGCTGGGCAACGGCACCGGTGGTCCCGGCTACCAGTTCGCGGACGAGTTCCACCCGGACCTCGGCTTCGACAAGCCCTACCTGCTGGCCATGGCCAACGCCGGCCCGGGCACCAACGGATCGCAGTTCTTCATCACCGTCTCCCCGACGGCGTGGCTGAACCGCAAGCACACCATCTTCGGGGAGGTCGTCGACGCGGCCAGCCAGAAGGTCGTGGACGTGATCGCCGGCGCGCAGACCAATCCGCGCACCGACCGCCCGGTCAACGACGTGGTCATCGAGTCGGTCGTCGTGGAGACCCGCCAGGGCTGAACCCGAAAGGTTCACAAGGCCCCGGAAGGGAACCAATCGCCCCGCCCGTCCGTAAGGATGAGCGGGGCGATGCGTGCCTCACCCGAGACGGAGGGACTCATGGACCAGGTGCCGAGCGGCTCGCAGGACGCGCAGAGCCTGCCCACCTGCTACCGGCACCCGGACCGCGAGACGGGCATCCGCTGCACCCGCTGTGAGCGCCCCATCTGCCCCGAGTGCATGGTGAGCGCCTCCGTCGGCTTCCAGTGCCCGGAATGCGTCCGGAACGGCTCCGGCACGGGACACGCCCCGTCCGCCTCCGCCCCGCGCACCCTCGCGGGCGGCACGGTCGCGGCCGACCCCCGGCTCGTCACCAAGATCCTCGTGGGTGTGAACCTGCTGCTCTTCCTGGTGCAGATGTCAGTGGGCGACCGCTTCACCGACCGGTTCGACCTCATCGGACGGGCCTGGGTCCCGGAGCTCGGCTCCTCGCTCCAGGGCGTCGCCGAAGGCCAGTGGTACCGGCTGGTGACATCGATGTTCCTGCACGGCAGCATCATGCACATCGCCTTCAACATGCTCAGCCTGTGGTGGATCGGCGGCCCGCTGGAGGCGGCGCTCGGCCGCGCCCGCTATCTCGCGCTCTACTTCGCCTCGGGCCTCGCGGGCAGCGCGCTCACCTATCTGCTTGCTGAGCAGAACCAGCCGTCTCTCGGCGCCTCGGGCGCCATCTTCGGGCTCTTCGGCGCGACGGCCATCCTCATGCGGCGGCTGAAGTACGACATGCGCCCGGTCGTCATCCTGCTGGTCATCAACCTGATCATCACCTTCGGCTGGTCCGGCATCGCCTGGGAGGCCCATGTCGGCGGCCTCGTCGGCGGCGTCCTGATCGGCTATGCGATGGTCCACGCACCGCGCGAGCGGCGGGCCTTGATCCAGTACGGCGTCTGCGCCCTGATGCTGGCTGCCGTGGTGGTCATCACGCTGGTCAGGACCGCACAGCTCACCTGAGGCGGCTCGGATCGAGGCCGGCCGACAGCTCGCCGACACCCGGTCGGCCCTGATGTGGAACTGTTGTCCACAGACCGTGGCGGATCTTGTGCATAGCGTGCGGGAACAGGTGCGCCCCCTGGCGCTCACCTGCGTTTTCGCAGGTCAGGCAGGGGGCGAACATGTTTGCTGGTGCCGGTAGGTCTGTCGTACCGGCGTCAACCCTCGATGAGTTATCCACAGATCGTCGTTCTTTTTCCCCACTGTGGAAAACACCTGTGGATAACTCCGTGGATAGCTCTGGGGAGAACTACTTCCACCGAGTGGAGACCGCTACTTCCACTGGGTCGAGACGCCGAATCCCGCGGCGATGAAGCCGAAGCCGACCACGATGTTCCAGTTGCCGAGCGAGTCGATGGGCAGCGTGCCGTCGGTCACATAGAAGACGACGATCCAGGCGAGCCCGATGAGGAACATGGCCAGCATGACGGGCGCCACCCAGCCGCGGCTGTTCAGCTTGATAGCCGTGGCCTGCTTGGACGGCGGCGGCGTGTAGTCGGCCTTCTTGCGGATACGTGACTTCGGCACGAGGGTCTCTCCTGTCGATGCGCTGCGTGGCCGCGCAGGGAACGGTGGCGGGCTCCGGGGCAGCGTACAAGGGGACACTGAATGCTCCCCCGGGCGTCCGTTAGCGTAGTGCTTCCGCGGCGCCTAAGGAGATAAGGGTACGTTGAGCAATTCAGCCGACTCCCCCGAGGCCGGTTCCGACGCCTCCTCCCGGGGCGGCTTCCGGCCCGCTCGGGTGCTCACCGTCGGGGTCTTCGCCCTCGCAGGGCTGATCTTCTTCACCAGCTTCGACACCGCCAAGGGCACGAACATCCGTACGGACGCCTCGCTGCTGAAGCTCTCCGACCTCGTCCAGGAGCGCAGCCACAAGAACGGACAGCTCGACGAGTCCAACGCGGTGCTCCGGGACGACGTCGAGGCCCTCGCCGAACGGGACGACGGCAGCACCAGGGCCGAGGACGCCCGCCTCAAGGCGCTGGAGAAGAACGCCGGCACCCAGAAGCTCAAGGGCGAGGCCATCACCGTCACCCTCGACGACGCTCCGCCGGACGCCACCGCCAAGCTCCCCGGCTACCCCGAACCCCAGCCCGACTACCTGGTCATCCACCAGCAGGACCTCCAGGCCGTCGTGAACGCCCTGTGGCTGGCCGACGCGGAGGGCATCAAGGTCATGGACCAGCGGCTGATCTCCACCAGCGCCGTCCGGTGCGTCGGCAACACCCTGATCCTCCAGGGCCGCGTCTATTCACCGCCGTACAAGATCCAGGCCGTCGGTGATCCGGAGAAGCTGCAGAAGGCGCTCGCGGCGAGCGAGGCGATCCAGAACTACATGGTGTACGTCAACGTCTACGGGCTGGGCTGGAAAGTAACCGAGGACGGGCCGGTGACTCTGCCCGGCTACTCCGGCACAGTGGATCTGAAGTACGCGAAGCCCGTGGAGTAACGGCAGCCGGGGGACCCGTGTCGGTGCGCGTGATCGTCAGGACCGTCAGCGAACTCTGCATCACCCTCGGCACCCTGCTCGTGCTCTTCGTCGTCTACGTGCTGTTCTGGACCGGTGTGAAGGCCGACACCGCGATGGCCCACCAGGTCGCCCTGCTCCAGGACCAGTGGGCGAAGCAGCCGGTGAGTCCGACGTCCACGCCGGGCTCCTCGGCGGCCCCGGAGCCGCCCACCCCGTACAAGGACGGCAAACCCTTCGCCCTCATGTACATCCCGCGGCTTGGTTTCACGTGGAACAAGCCCGTCCTTGAGGGGACGAAGACGGCCACTCTCAAGAAAGGGCTCGGTCACTACGCGAACACCACGCAGCTGGGGCAGAAGGGGAACTTCGCGGTCGCCGGCCATCGCCGCACATACGGCGATCCCTTCAAAGATCTTCCCAAGCTGCGCCCTGGCGACGCCGTCGTCCTGACCGACGGCGCGGACTGGTTCACGTACGTCATCGACAAGGGGCCCTATCGGACATTGCCTGCGGACGTCCAGGTCATCGACCCCGTCCCGAGGAAATCGGGGTTCACGCGCGCGGGACGTTATCTGACGCTGACGACATGCGACCCGGAGTGGGGGCACAGTCATCGGCTCATCGTCTGGGGCCATCTGGAATCCACACAGCCTGTGGAGGCCGGGAAACCGGAGGCACTACGCCGTTAGTCTGGTGGCGGTACGGCGTGAGTCCGGTGCTGTGGTGTGAAGGAAGGGACGGCATGTACGGCTGGATCTGGCGACATCTGCCGGGTAACGCGTGGCTGAGGGCGCTGATTTCCGTCGTGCTGACCCTGGCCGTCGTCTACGTCCTCTTCCAGTACATCTTTCCGTGGGCCGAGCCCCTGCTGCCCTTCAACGATTCGACGGTGAACGACAAGTGAGTGCTGCCCGCCCCGCCCGCGTCCTCGTCGTCGACAACTACGACAGCTTCGTCTTCAACCTGGTCCAGTACCTGTACCAGCTGGGTGCCGAGTGCGAGGTGCTGCGCAACGACGAGGTGGGGACCGCGCACGCCCAGGACGGCTTCGACGGCGTGCTCCTGTCCCCCGGGCCGGGAACCCCCGAGGAGGCAGGCGTCTGCGTCGACATGGTCCGCCACTGCGCCGCGACCGGCGTCCCCGTCTTCGGCGTCTGCCTCGGCATGCAGTCCATGCAGGTGGCGTACGGCGGTGTCGTGGACCGTGCGCCCGAACTGCTGCACGGCAAGACCTCGCTGGTGGAGCACGGGGGCAAGGGTGTCTTCGCGGGCCTGCCGACCCCCTTCACCGCGACCCGCTATCACTCGCTGGCCGCCGAGCCGGCGACCGTGCCGGCCGAGCTGGAGGTCACGGCGCGCACCCACGACGGGATCATCATGGGCCTCCGGCATCGTGAACTGCCCGTCGAGGGCGTTCAGTTCCACCCCGAGTCGGTGCTCACCGAGCATGGGCACCGCATGCTCGCCAACTGGCTGGTGGAGTGCGGGGACCAGGGGGCCGTGGCGAGGTCGACGGGGCTGGCGCCTGTGGTGGGCAGGGCCACGGCGTGACGGCCCTGCGCCCCGAGCGCGAGAGTGCCCCCTACGGCGGCGAGGCCGCGTACGGGGGCGCCGAGGCGTTCGAGGCGGAGGCCTTCGGGCCCGGGACGCCGGCCGCCGACGCGGTCGAGCCCCAGCGGCAATGGCAGGCGCAGCAGGCCCAGCAGAGTCCGCGGTACGACCAGGGAGACTGGTTCGGGCAGCAGCAGCCGTACGCGCAACCGTACGAGGCCTATGAGCCGCGTCCGCAGGCACCGTACGGCGGCCGCTACGAGTCCTTCGATACGACGACCGTCCACGAGCACCCCTCGACGGACACCCCCCAGGAGCACCCTCCGATCGACGAGGAGACCGTGGCGCTCCGGGTGGAGGAGGCGCGACGCATAGCTGCGGCGGCCGATCCGATACCCGCTCCGTCCGTTCCCGGGGGCCGTGCGGCCCGCCGTAAGGCCGCGAGACGGCACGGGAGGCACGGGGTCTCCCTGGGCGCCCACGCGGGCTCTGAAGGCGCTCAGGGGCCCGAGGGGCCCTTAGGGGCGGCCAGGGAGGCGTCGACCCCCCTCTCCCGGGTCGAGGCGCGGCGCGCGGCGCGGGCGCGGAAACCCAGCGCGGGCGTGGTGGCGAGCCGGGCCATCGGCGAGGTGTTCATCACCACCGGTGTGGTGATGCTGCTGTTCGTCACGTACCAGCTCTGGTGGTCGAACATCCGGGCCCACCAGCAGGCGGGCAGGGAGGCGACGAGCCTCCAGGAGGAGTGGAAGAGCGGCAAGCGGGCGCCGGGCGCGTTCGAGCCGGGGCAGGGCTTCGCCATCCTGCACATTCCGAAACTGGATGTCGTCGTGCCGATCGCCGAGGGCATCAGCAAGTCGAAGGTCCTGGACCGCGGAATGGTCGGACACTACGACGAGAACAGCATCAAGACGGCGATGCCCGAGGAAAAGACGGGCAACTTCGGGATCGCGGGCCATCGCAATACGCATGGAGAACCGTTCCGCTACATCAACCGGCTGGAGCCGGGCGACCCGATCGTCGTGGAGACCCAGGACAAGTACTACGTCTATGACATGGCTTCGATCCTGCCGGTGACACCGCCGACGAACGTGAGCGTGCTCAACCCCGTCCCGCCGGGTTCGGGTTTCACCGGGCCGGGCCGCTACATCACGCTGACGACGTGCACGCCGGAGTTCACCAGCAAGTACCGCATGATCGTGTGGGGCAAGATGGTGGAGGAACGGCCGCGCAGCGAGGGAAAGCCCGACGCGCTCGTTCAGTAGGGGCTCGACCAAGGGCGGATGAACTGTGGCAGTGACCACCGACGAAACCGAAGAGCAGACGCGCGCGCCCGAGACCGTGCCGCGCCGCCGCGGCACGGGCCGGATCGCCATGGCGGTCAGTGTCTTCGGCGAACTGCTCATCACCGCGGGCCTGGTGCTCGGCCTGTTCGTCGTCTACTCGCTGTGGTGGACGAACGTCCTCGCCGATCGCGAGGCGGGCAAGGAAGCGAACAATGTCCGCGACAACTGGGCGTCGGGAGACGGCGGCCCGGGCGCCCTGGACACCAAGGACGGCATCGGCTTCCTGCACGTCCCCGCCATGAGGAACGGCGAGGTCCTGGTCAAGAAGGGCACGTCCACCAAGATCCTCAACGGTGGCGTCGCCGGCTACTACACCAACCCTGTCAAGGCGACCCTTCCCGGCTCCGACAAGGACGGCAACTTCACCCTCGCCGCCCACCGCGACGGCCACGGCGCCAAGTTCCACAACATCGACAAGCTCAAGGAAGGCGACTCGATCGTCTTCGAGACCCGCGACAACTGGTACGTCTACAAGGTCTACGACACCCTCACCGAGACCTCGAAGTACAACGTCAAGGTCCTGTCGAACGTCCCCAAGGAATCCGGCATGAAGAAGGCCGGCAAATACATCACCCTCACCACCTGCACACCCGTCTACACGTCCCGGTACCGGTACATCGTGTGGGGCGAGCTGGAGCGCGTGGAGCGGGTGAACGCGGAGCGCACGCTGCCGAAGGAACTGCGGTAGGCCGTGCGACGGCCTGTCCGACTGACGATGGATGCCCGTTTCACCTGAAACAGCATGTTTCACGTGAAACATCGGGACTACGACGGAGCCCCGGCGCCCTCCCTGAAGGGGGTGCCGGGGCTCCGTCGTTGTACGGGACGGGGTGGTGGGTCAGTCCTCGTCGCCGAAGCCGGTGCCTCCGAAGAAGCCGCCGTTGTTGCCGCCGTTGTTGTTGCCGCCATTGTTGTTGAAGCTCACCGAGGCGAGGGTGATCGTCGTCTGGCTCGGGTCGGCGTCGTTGCCGCCGTCCGGGTCCTGGTCGGTGACGAGCGCGGTGTCGCTCTGGTCGCTGCCGTTCGCGAACTGGATGTTCGTGAAACCGGCTGCCTGGAGGGTCTGCTTGGCCTGACCCACCGTCTGGCCGACGACGTTCGGGACCTCGGCCTCCTGCTCCTCGGCCTCCTTGCCGATCTGGATGGTGACCGTGTCGCCCTTGTCGAGCTCGGTGCCCTGTTCGGGGTTGGTCGCGATGACCTTCCCGATGAGGTTGTCGTCGTCGGTCTCGACATCGGTGCAGGTGCCGACAAGGTTGTTGGCCTGCATCTGGGCCTTGGCGTCGTCACAGCTCCTGCCGGAGACGTCCGGCACGGTGGCCTTCGCCGCCTCCGTGGCGACCGTCAGCGTGACCGTGGAGCCCTTCTCGATCTTCTTGCCGACGGGATCCTGGTCGATCACGACGTTCGGCGTGCGGTCGGACTCCTGGGTCTTCTTCTCGACCTCGAAGCCCTTGTCCTCAAGCTGGGCCTCTGCCTCGTCGAAGTCGAGGCCCTTGACGTCGGGGACCGCGATCTTCGGCGCGCCCGTAGAGATCACCAGGGCGATGGTGTCGCCCTTCTTGACCTCGGTGTCCGCGTCCGGGGTCTGCTTGCAGACGTTGCCGGTCCTCTGGTCCTCGCACTCGTCCTTGGTGGTCGTCACCTTGAGGTCGACGTTGGTCGCCGCCTCCTTGGCCTCGGCCTCCGTCTGCCCGATGAAGTTCGGGGCCGTGAGGGTGTCGTTGCTCACCCCGTCGCCCGCGAACATCCACCGACCGATGAGGATCGCGCCCACCAGCACCAGCACACCCGCGACGACCAGGAGGATCGTCGAGGTGTTGTTCTTCTTCGGCTGGCGGCGGCGGCCCTGGCGGTCGTCGTAGCCGTAGCCGTCGTCCGGACCGACAGGCGGCAGCATCGTCGTGGCACCGGCGTCGGCGCGCAGGGCGGTGGTGGGCTGGTCGTCCGGGTAGCCGCCATAGCCGACCGAGCCCATGGCCGCCGTGGCCGCGACGGGCTGGCCGTCGAGACAGGCCTCGATGTCGGCGCGCATCTCGTCGGCCGACTGGTAGCGGTAGTCCGGGTCCTTGACCAGGGCACGCAGGACGATGGCGTCCATCTCCGGCGTGATCTCCGGATCGAAGACGCTCGGAGACTGCGGCTCCTCCCGCACGTGCTGGTAGGCGACCGCCACGGGGGAGTCGCCGATGAACGGCGGGCGGACCGTCAGCAGCTCGTAGAGCAGACAGCCCGTCGAGTACAGGTCGGAACGGGCGTCCACCTGCTCGCCCTTGGCCTGCTCCGGGGAGAGGTACTGGGCGGTGCCGATGACCGCGGACGTCTGCGTCATCGTCATGCCGGAGTCGCCCATGGCACGGGCGATACCGAAGTCCATCACCTTGACCTGGCCGTTGCGCGTCAGCATGACGTTGGCCGGCTTGATGTCACGGTGGACGATCTGGTTGCGGTGGGCGTACTCCAGACCCTGGAGGATGCCGATGGTCATCTCCATGGCGCGCTCCGGCAGCAGCTTGCGGCCGCTGTGAAGAAGCTCACGGAGGGTGGAGCCCTCGACGTACTCCATGACGATGTACGGGATCGAGACCCCGTCGATGTAGTCCTCGCCCGTGTCGTAGACCGCCACGATCGCGGGGTGGTTGAGCGAGGCGGCAGACTGGGCCTCCCGGCGGAACCGGGCCTGGAAGGTGGGGTCGCGCGCGAGGTCCGCTCGCAGCGTCTTCACCGCCACGGTGCGGCCGAGGCGGGTGTCCATCGCGAGGTAGACCTCCGCCATGCCACCACGGCCGAGCACCTGGCCCAGCTCGTACCGGCCGCCGAGGCGACGCGGCTCTTCCATAGCTTCCTACCAGCCCTCTCGTCGGTCCCGACCGCACTCGTGTGTGGTCCGGCGGCTGTGCTCCGGGCATACGGTACCCGGCTCGCCTTCTGTGACCTGGCCAACCGCGTCACCCGATACAGGACCGGTATCGCAACGTGCACCGATGTGAAGGTGACGTGAGCGGGGTCACTTCTTGCTGTTGATCACTGCCTGCATCACGCTCTTCGCGATCGGGGCGGCGAGACCGCCACCGGAGATGTCGCCGCGGTTGGCACTGCCGTCCTCGACCACCACGGCCACGGCGACCGGCGAGCTGCCGTCACTGAGCTTGGCGTACGAGATGAACCAGGCGTACGGCTTCTCCTTGTTGTCCACCCCGTGCTGGGCGGTACCGGTCTTGCCGCCGACGGTGACGCCGTCGATCTGCGCGTTGGTGCCCGTGCCGGTCTTGACGACGGTCTCCATCATTTCCTGCAGTTTCTGGGCGGTCTCCGGCGAGACCGCCTGGGACAGCGGCTCGGAGTCGTGCGACTCGATGACGTCGAGGTTGGAGGCGCGCAGCTGGTCGACCATGTACGGCTTCATCAGCTCGCCGTCGTTGGCGACGGCCGAGGCGACCATGGCCATTTGCAGCGGGGTGGCGCGGTTGGAGGCCTGACCGATACCGGCCATGGCGTTCTGCGGACGGTTGTCCTCGGGGTAGACGCTCTCCGCGGCGCGGACCGGGATGTCCAGCTCGCTCTCGTTGAAGCCGAACTTCTCGGACTGCTCGCGCATCTTCTCGTTGCCGACGGTGTTGGAGAGCTTGGCGAAGACCGTGTTGCAGGACTGCTCGAGCGCGTAGCGGATTGTGGCGTTCTTGCACACGCCGTGCTCGTTGGTGAGGTTGGTCTTCGTGTCGGGCAGTTGGTACGGGTCGGGGGAGTCCGTCTTGGCGTCGATGTCTGTGACGGCGTCGTTCTCCAGCGCCGCGGCGGCCGTGACCACCTTGAACGTGGAGCCCGGGGGGTAGGTCTCGCGCAGCGCGCGGTTCAGCATCGGCTTGTCGGAGTCTTTGTCCAACTTCTGGAAGGTCTTGCTGTCCTTGCTGCTGATGCCGGCGAAGGTCGACGGGTCGTACGAGGGTGTGGACGCCAGGGCGAGGATCGCGCCGGTCTGGGGGTCGATCGCGGCGACGGCGCCCTTCTTGTCACCGAGGCCCTCGAAGGCGGCCTTCTGCGCGGCGGCGTTGAGGGTGGTGACGACGCTGCCGCCCTCCTTCTTCTTGCCGGTGACCATGTCCAGCGTGTTCCGGAAGAACAGCCGGTCGTCGTTGCCGGTGAGGATGCCGTCCTCAAGGCTCTCCAGCTGCGAGGCGCCGATGATCTGCGAGGAGTAGCCGGTGACCGGCGCCCACATCTCGCCGTTCTTCCACGTGCGCTTGTACTTGTAGTCCGTGCCCTTGGTGGCGGCCGACCCGGTGATGGCCTTGCCGTCGACGATGATGTCGCCGCGCGGGGTGCCATAGCGCTCGATGGCCACTCGGCGGTTCTTGGAGTCCGTCTTCAGGGAGTCGGCCTGGACGTACTGGATCCAGTTGTCGCGGATGAGCAGGGCCAGGACGAGCAGCCCGCAGAAGATCGCGATCCGGCGCAGGGGCTTGTTCACGGTCGGACCACCTGGGTCATCTCGGCGTCGGGGTTCGGGGCGGGGGACGGCGCCGGGCGGCGCGCGGTGTCGCTGATCCGCAGCAGGATGCCGATCAGCGCCCAGTTGGCGATGACGGAGGAACCGCCGTACGCCACGAAGGGCAGCGTCATGCCGGTGAGCGGGATCAGGCCCATGACGCCGCCGGCGACCACGAAGACCTGGAGCCCGAAGGCGCCGGACAGACCGACCGCCAGTAGCTTGCCGAACGGGTCGCGGGCGGCGAGGGCGGTGCGGATGCCGCGCTCCACGATCAGCCCGTAGAGGAGCAGGATCGCCATGACGCCGGCCAGGCCCAGTTCCTCGCCGAAGGTGGCGAGGATGAAGTCGGAGTTGGCGGCGAAGCCGATGAGGTCGGAGTTGCCCTGGCCGAGCCCGGTACCGAGGGTGCCGCCGGAGCCGAAGGCCCACAGGGCCTCCATGGACTGTGCGGAGTGGCCGAGCACGGTCTTGGAGAGTTCCCACTCGCCCATGGGGTCCAGCCAGGCTTGGACACGCTGCTGGACGTGGATCTCGAAGGAGGCGACGCCGACGGCGCCGACGGCGGACATCAGCAGACCGAAGACGATCCAGCTGGTCCGCTCGGTGGCGACGTACAGCATGATCACGAACATGCCGAAGAACAGCAGCGACGTACCGAGGTCGGTCTCGAAGACCAGGATCAGGATGGACATCGCCCAGACGACCAGGATGGGACCGAGGTCCCGGCCACGCGGCAGGTACAGGCCCATGAAGCGGCGGCTGGCGAGTGCCAGGGCGTCTCTTTTCACCATGAGGTAGCCGGCGAAGAAGACCGCGATGACGATCTTCGCGAACTCACCGGGCTGGATGGTGAATCCGGCGATGGAGATCCAGATCTTCGCGCCGAAGACGTCCAGACCGAGGCCGGGAACGAGTGGCAGCATCAGCAGGACGAGCGAGGCGGCCATGGAGATGTAGGTGTAGCGCTGCAGGACGCGGTGGTCCTTGAGGAAGATCAGCACGACGATGAACAGGGCGACGCCCATCGCGGAGTACAGCAGCTGCCGCGGCGAGGCCTCGACGTATGTCTTGCTGAGCTGCAGCCGCTCCGACTGGTCCAGCCGCCAGATGGCCACCAGCCCCAGTCCGTTCAGCAGCGTGGCCAGCGGCAGCATCAGCGGGTCCGCGTACGGTGCGAACTTGCGTACGACGAGGTGGCCGATCGTGGCCATCACGCCCAGGCCGATGCCGTAGGCGGCCAGGCCGGCCGGCACCTGGTCGTTGAGGGCGAGTCCGACGTTGACGTAGGCGAACACCGGGATGACGACCGCGAAGGCCAGCAGCGCCAGCTCGGTGTTGCGGCGGCTCGGGGTGCCGATCGCACCGATCGTGGACGTGTGCTGCGTCGACGTGTTGGTAGTACTGCTCATCGTATGAGTGGGCCCCTCGCGGCTTGCCTACTGCTCACCGCACCGCGAGACCAGTTCCTGCTCCTCCTCCGAGAGGCTGGGGCCGGTCGACGGTGTGGGTGCGGTCTGGGTCGGTTTGGGGGACGTCGACGATGTCGACGTCGGGGTCGGTGTGGCCTTGGACGTGAGGGAGGTCTTCGTGGTTCCCGTGGTGCCGCCGGCCTCGCCCTCGCCCGTCTTGGCGTTGTCGCTGTCCGCCTGGCGGCGCTCGGCGTTCTTCTCGCACGCCGACGCCTGGGTGGAGAGCTCGTCGATCTTCTTCTCGGCGGAGCTCAGACCGCCCTCGGCGATCGTCGCCTCGACCAGCTTCTGCTGGTACGGCGGCAGGTACTTGAGTTCGATCTCGGGGTGGTCCTTCTCGACCTTCGAGAGCGAGATCCAGGCCAGATCCTGGCTGATGCCGCGGTACAGCGCCACATGGTCGTCGTTGGTACCGACGTAGTACTGCGTCTGCGTCCAGCGGTAGCCGCCGTACAAGCCCCCGCCGATCACGGCCAGGGCGAGGATACCGAAGAAGGATCTCTTGAACCAGCGGCCCTTCTTGCGCGGCTTGACGAAGTCGTCGTCGGAGTAGTCCCCGAAGCTGCCCGCCGCCGGCATGTACCCGGTGGTGTCGCCGGAGCCGGGCGGGCCGAACTCGCCGCCGCCCTGTCCGTGCCCCTGACGGCCGAGGCCGGAGGCGCGGCCGGCGGGGGTCTGCATGATGCCGTTGTCCTGCAGGTGGAGCTGGTTCTCGGCGACTGCGCCGACCACGACCGGGGTGTCGGAGAGCTGCCCGGCGAGGGTGTCCCCGGTGTCGAGGTCCAGGACGTCGGCGATGATGACCGTGATGTTGTCCGGGCCGCCGCCGCGCAGCGCGAGCTGGATCAGCTCCTGCACGGTCTCCTGCGGGCCCTGGTAGCTGGCGAGGGTGTCCTCCATCGTCTGGTGGGACACGACGCCGGACAGACCGTCGGAGCAGATCAGATACCGGTCGCCGGCGCGGACCTCACGGATGGAGAGGTCGGGCTCGACATGTTCGCCACTGCCCAGCGCGCGCATCAGCAGGGAGCGCTGCGGGTGGGTGGTGGCCTCCTCCTCGGTGATACGGCCCTCGTCGACCAGACGCTGCACCCAGGTGTGGTCCTGGGTGATCTGGGTGAGGACGCCGTCCCTGAGGAGGTACGCGCGGGAGTCGCCGACATGCACGAGGCCCAGGCGCTGGCCGGTCCAGAGCAGGGCGGTGAGCGTGGTGCCCATGCCCTCCAGCTGGGGGTCCTCCTCGACCATCGCGCGCAGCTGGTCGTTGGCGCGCTGCACGGCGGTGCCGAGCGAGGTGAGGATGTCGGAGCCGGGGATGTCGTCGTCGAGCGTGACGAGGGTGGAGATCACCTCGGAGGAGGCGACCTCGCCGGCCGCCTGGCCGCCCATGCCGTCGGCGATCGCGAGCAGCCGGGGACCGGCGTAGCCCGAGTCCTCGTTGCCCTCGCGGATCATGCCTTTGTGCGATCCGGCGGCGAAGCGCAGTGACAGACTCATGCGCACCTCGCCCGTCGGCTCCGGGTACATCCGCACGGTGCCCACCCTCCGGTCGGGAGCGCGCCGGGGCCCTTGGTGGGGGCCACCGCTGCGTGCTCGCTCCGCTCGCGCCTATTCATGATGTAGCACTACTTCCGCAGCTCGATGACGGTCTTGCCGATGCGGATCGGCGCGCCCAGCGGAATCGGCGTGGGAGTCGTCAGTCGGTTCCGGTCGAGATACGTGCCGTTGGTGGACCCCAGGTCCTCGACGATCCACTGGCCGTCGCGGTCCGGGTAGATCCGGGCATGTCGGCTGGAGGCGTAGTCGTCGTCCAGCACGATCGTGGAGTCGTGCGCGCGGCCCAGGGAGATGGTCTGGCCCTGCAGTGCCACGGTCGTACCCGTCAGCGTGCCCTCGCTGACGACGAGTTTGGTCGGGGCGTTGCGCCCGCGGCGGCCGCCGGTGGCGGCGGGCTGCTGGCCGCGTTGCTGCGGGGGGGCGGCCTGACGGGCGGCCTGTTGTGGCCGCGCGCTCTCCCGGCGCGACCCCCGCTGGGTGACGCGCGTACCGAACAGGTCGCTGCGGATGACCTGCACGGCCACGATCACGAACAGCCACAGTACGGCCAGGAAACCTAGCCGCATGACCGTGAGGGTCAGCTCTGACATTGCCCCCGCTTCACCCTTCGGCTTGCCGGTAAATGATGGTGCTGCTGCCCACGACGATCCGCGAGCCGTCGCGGAGCGTAGCGCGGGTGGTGTGCTGCCCGTCCACCACGATGCCGTTGGTGGACCCGAGATCCTGGATCGTCGAGGGCGTTCCGGTCCGGATCTCGCAGTGCCGGCGAGAGACGCCGGGGTCGTCGATCCGCACGTCGGCTTCGGTGCTGCGGCCCAGCACCAGCGTCGCGCGGGAGATCTGATGGCGGGTGCCGTTGATCTCGATCCAGTAGCGCATGCGCCCACCGGCCGCCGGAGCGGCGGGCGGCCGCTGGCTGAACGCGGCGCCGCCGGGGCGGCCACCGCTGGGCGGCGGTGCGGCCGGCATGGGCGGGGCACCCGAGGGCGCGGCGGTGGGCGGGTAGCCGTAGCCGCCGGGGCGGCTCGCGGCGGGGCTCGCGGCGGGGCTCGCGGCGGGGCTCGCCGCCGGGGCGCCCGCGGGCGCCTGCTGGTCGGTGGAGGAGGCGAGCGTACGGCTGCGCACCCGGTACAGGCCGGTGTCGAGGTCGTCCGCCTTCTCCAGGTTGACCTTGATCGACCCCATGAAGGTGTACCGCTGCTGCTTGGCGTAGTCGCGCACCATGCCGGCGAGCTCGTCGCCGAGCTGGCCGGAGTAGGGGCTGAGCCGCTCGAAGTCGGGTGTGCTCAGCTCCACGATGAAGTCGTTGGGGACGACCGTCCGGTCGCGGTTCCAGATGGTCGCGTTGTTGTCGCACTCCCGCTGGAGTGCTCCCGCGATCTCCACGGGCTGGACCTCGGACTTGAACACCTTGGCGAAGGTGCCATTGACCAAGCCTTCGAGACGCTGCTCGAACTTCTTCAGGACTCCCATGGGGCACCTCCTCCGTCGTCACCGCTCTGGGTACTGCGTCGGTACTGCTTACTGATCGTATCCACGCGCCGGGAAATCGGCTGGTTCCGCCTGTCGGCCCGGTCGACCGGTGTCACCGGTTGACGCCCACTGAAGTCCCCTCCCGGATTCCCACCGGAGCTCCTCTTCGAACTACCCCCTCCGAACTCCTGTCAAGGATCGTAGAGGCGGCACGAGACCAGTGTCCCGCACCCGGCTGTGCACCCTGTCCCTCTCCAGGAGAGATGGCCGGGACCGGTACGAGGTTGATACGTGAACCAGCACTCGTTGATACGTGGCCGCAGGGGCCGGGTGTTCGGTCCGCGCTGGTCGGCCGGGTCACGCCGCTGTGACGTGGGGTCGGCCGTGGATAAGGGATGTGAATCCATCCTCTCCACCGTGCTAATCTTCTGCGTGTCGGAAGGCGCCAGCACCGCGAGGAGCAAGGCCTGAGGACACACCCAATGCGCGGGTGGCGGAATAGGCAGACGCGCTGGATTCAGGTTCCAGTGCCCGCAAGGGCGTGGGGGTTCAACTCCCCCCTCGCGCACAGTAGCGAAGCGGTCTCATCGTGATCACGATGAGACCGCTTCTTTTTTTGTCTCCGCATCTGCGATGGCGGGCTCTCGGCGGCTCGACTTAGGGGCTCTGAAGTGTGAGGAGTCTCTCAGGGCGTTCGGTGCGGGGGTGAAGTGTCGCAGATGTGGATACGGGCGATGTT
This sequence comes from Streptomyces adelaidensis, assembly GCF_016598475.1. GTDB lineage: Bacteria > Actinomycetota > Actinomycetes > Streptomycetales > Streptomycetaceae > Streptomyces > Streptomyces adelaidensis. The sequence continues at coordinate 52,494 of NZ_JAEMUX010000016.1, read as the reverse complement.
TCACGTGAAACGGCGCTGGGTGGCCCTGGAGAGTGGCCCGGCGAAACACGTCAGCGCCGTTGACGCTCGCCTGCCTCACGCCTATCTTCTGGTCGGGAAATCGCACAACGTTCGCAATCTCGAACGAAGTTCTTGTTTTGTGATCTTCAGTCACCCCCACTCCCTGCCAGAGACGAGGCGCACATGGCACCGCCCCTCTCCAGACGCTTTCTCCTCCGGTCCGCGATAGTCGCCGCGGCCGTACCCGGAGTCTCCTTGGGAGCGGGCGGCGGGCGCGCGGCCGCCGCCACCGTTCCGGTGCCGTCCACCTGGTCGGTGCGGCCGTTCGAGCTCAAGGACGTGACGCTCGGCCAGGGCGTGTTCGCCGACAAACGGCAGCTGATGCTCGACCACGGCCGTGGCTACGACGTGGACCGGCTGTTGCAGGTCTTCCGCGCCAACGCGGGGCTCTCCACCAAGGGCGCGGTCGCCCCCGGCGGCTGGGAAGGCCTCGATGGAGAGGCCAACGGCAACCTCCGCGGCCACTACACCGGACACTTCCTGACGATGCTCGCCCAGGCCTACGCGAGCACCAAGGACACGGCCTACTCCGACAAGATCCGCTACATGATCGGCGCGCTGACCGAGGTGCGCGCCGCGCTGCGCACCGATCCGCGCATGCTTGCCGTCACCGGGAAGTTCGGCACCGCCCAGGAGAACGGCCGGGGCTCCTACCAGTACGTCGACCTGCCGAACAGCGTGCTGGGCGGCGCCTCGGCGATCACCCTGTCGGGCTGGGTGAAGCCCACTCACAATGCCGACTGGACCCGTGTCTTCGACTTCGGCGACAACAGCACCCGCTACATGTACCTGGCCGCTCGCAACGCGAGCGGCTTCCCGCGCTTCGCCGTCACCACCAATGGGCCCGGCGGGGAGCAGGGGCTCAACGGCACCGCCGCACTGCCGCTCGACCAGTGGAGCCACCTGGCGGTGACGCTGGGCGGAGGTACCGGCACGCTCTACGTCAACGGCACGGCTGTAGCGCGGAACACCTCGATGTCCCTCACTCCCGCCGCCCTCGGCACCCTGGCGAACAACTGGTTGGGTCGGTCCAATTTTCCAACCGACCCGGTCTTCGCGGGCGCTTTCGACGAATTCAACGTCTGGTCTCGGGCGCTGACGGCCGCCGAGATCACCTCACTGCAGAGCAACCGCGCGCCGGCCTCCGCCGCGGGCAGGGGCAACCTGGTCTCGTACGACTTCTTCGAGACCAGTGGTGGTACCTTCGCGGACTCCTCCGGGCGCGGCCTGACCGCGACCCTGCGCCGCACCTGGGGCGCGCCCAGCCATGCCGGGTTCCTGGCCGCGTATCCGGAGACGCAGTTCATCGAGCTGGAGTCGATGACGAGCGGCGACTACACGCGCGTGTGGGCGCCTTACTACACCGCGCACAAGATCCTTCGCGGGCTGCTGGACGCGTACCTCCACGTCGACGACGCGCGGGCGCTGGATCTGGCGTCGGGTCTGTGCGACTGGATGTACTCCCGGCTGTCGGAGCTGCCCGACGCCACCCTCCAGCGGATGTGGGGCATTTTCTCCAGCGGCGAGTACGGGGGCCTGGTCGAGGCGATCGTCGACCTGTACGCCGTCACCGGCAAGGCGGAACACCTCGCTCTGGCCAAGCTGCTCGATCTCGACAAGCTCATCGACGCCTGCGCCGCGAACACGGACACGCTCGACGGCCTGCACGCCAACCAGCACATCCCCATCTTCACGGGGCTCACCCGGTTGTACGACGCCACGGGTGAGACGCGGTATCTGACCGCCGCGAAGAACTTCTGGGGCATGGTGATCCCGCCGCGTATGTACGGCATCGGCGGCACCAGCACGGCCGAGTTCTGGAAGGCGCGCGGGGTCATCTCTGGGACCGTCAGCGACACCAATGCCGAGACCTGCTGCGCGTACAACCTGCTCAAGCTGAGCCGGAGCCTGTTCTTCCACGAGCAGGACCCGAAGTACATGGACTACTACGAGCGGGCCCTGCTCAACCAGGTCCTCGGCTCCAAGCAGGACAAGGCCGACGCGGAGAAGCCACTGGTCACGTACTTCATCGGGCTGAAGCCCGGCCATGTGCGCGACTACACCCCCAAGCAGGGCACCACCTGTTGTGAGGGCACCGGCATGGAGAGTGCCACCAAGTACCAGGACTCGGTGTACTTCACCAAGGCGGATGGCAGCGAGCTGTACGTCAACCTGTACAGCGCGGCCACGCTCAACTGGTCCGCGAAGGGTGTGACGGTCGTCCAGAGCACCGACTATCCCCGGGAGCAGGGTTCCACGATCACCATCGGGGGCGGCAGCGCTGCCTTCGAGCTGCGGCTGCGGGTGCCGACCTGGGCGACCGCAGGCTTCCGGGTGACCGTCAACGGCAGCGCGGTGAGTGGCACTCCGGCCGCGGGGAGCTACTTCACGGTCCCCTCCCGCACCTGGCGCAGCGGCGACGTCGTACGGGTGACGATCCCGTTCCGGATGCGCGTGGAGAAGGCGCTCGACGACCCGTCGCTCCAGACACTGTTCTACGGCCCCGTCAACCTGGTCGGCAGGAACAGCGGTACGAGCTACCTGTCGTTCGGGCTGTACCGCAACGCGGGGCTCTCCGGCGACCTGCGACCTTCCTTCACCCCGGTGAGCGGGAAACCGCTGCACTACACGCTGGACGGCACCGAATTCGCTCCCTTCTACGAAGGGAGCGAGGATCCGACCCACGCCTACGTCAAGCGCGCCGAACCGAAGGTCGTCCTCGGCGGAACGGACTCGGGCGTCACCAACCCCGCGAAGCCGGACGGTACGACCCTGCTCGACGAGATCTGGACCGGGGCGCCGTTCGCCGACAAGAGCGGCCTGGTCGCCCACGTCCAGTCGAGCGTCGGCTCCTGGGTGTCGGCCGGCCTGCTGAGCCAGGCCGATGGGCAGAAGGTGGTCACCACCGCGCAGAACGCTACGTACGCGGCCTGACCGCGACGCGGCGATGTGCGCGGGCCATGGCGGCCTGTGCCACGGGCGGCTGCTCCCTCGGTGGGGGGTGGCCGCCCTTCGCGTTCGTGGAGGGGCTGAGGGGCGCAGGAGTTACGCGGCGAGGCGTTCCGCCAGGCTCTTCGCCTTGTGGGCGGCGTCGTCGAGGGCCTTGGTGCGAGAGGCCTCCGCGAGCGGGATCAGCTCGCTCATCGCGGGGTTGTGCGGGGCCATCGTGAGCTCCGGGACGATGAAGTCGACGTCCAGGGCGAGGGCGTCGGAGAGGACCGCCGTCAGGTAGTTCTGCACGTACTCGAACGGTTCACGCGGCGTCCCCGCCGCGTAGGAGCCGCCGCGGCTGGCGACGACCGTGACGGGGGTGCCCTTCACCTTCGAGTCCTCGGCCATGGCGGTGCGCCCCATGAGGACCACGTTGTCCAGCCACGCCTTGAGGGTCGACGGGATCGAGAAGTTGTACATGGGGGCGCCGATCAGGATCGCGTCCGCCTGCTCCAGCTCCGCGATGAGCTTCTCGCGCTCGGCGAAGGCCGCGGCCTGCTCCGGAGTGTGCGTGGCCGGGTCGGCGAAGCCGGCGGTGTGCGCGTCGGCGCTGATGTGCGGCACGGGAGCGGCGTGCAGATCGCGATAGATCACCGTGCCGCCCGGGTGCTGGTCCTCCCAGGCCTTGCGGAAGGTCTCCGTCACCGTGCGCGAGGTCGAGGCACCGGCGGGGAACGCGGACGAGTCGAGGTGCAGGAGCGTGGCCATGGAAACTCCAAAGGAAGTGGCTTCGTTTTCGTACTTGACTATATATAACATAGTCACTTACTTTTTTTCATTCCCTCACGGAGGCCCAGTACCCTGGACCCATGGCGGAGCAGCAGGACATCCATGGCGCCGGACCGTGCCAGCAGGTCGATGACGGCATCACCCGCGTGTTCGCCCTGCTCGGAAAGCGCTGGACGGGCCTGATCGTGGCCGTGCTGATGCCGCATCCCGCCCACTTCGTCGACCTGCGCAGGGCGATCCCCGGCATCAGCGAACGCATGCTCTCCGACCGCCTCACCGAACTCGCCGCGGCCGGCCTGGTCCTGCGCGAGGTCGACGAGGGCCCACCGCTGCGTGTCATCTACCGGCTCACCGAGGCCGGGGCCGCGCTTGATCCGGCGATGCTGGAGCTCAGGAACTGGGCCAAGGTCCATCTGCCGCGGAGCTGGCCGTGCGCGGGGGCGGCGCGGGAGTAGGGCGCTGCGGTCGCGGGACGGCGTTTGAGGGCCGAACCAGGCTGCGAGCCGGGTTATCCACAGGTGTGGCCCAGGGCGGGCACGGAGTTGTCCACAGGGTCTGACGCGTTTTCGTCACCGGCTGTACCGTCGTCACGAGTTGATGTTCGTAGCGAGAACGTGTGCGGGGGAGGCGGTCGGTATGAGCGAGGCCGGTACGACGACGGCGGGGCCGGTGGCCGAGGCGGATTCGGCATCCCGGGAGACCGTGGCAGAGGCGGCGGTGCCGCGCGCTGCCGGGGCGCGTGCGCCGTGGGTGCCGGGATTCGCCCGGTGGCCCTCGGAGGGGTCGCCCAAGGACGAGGGCAAGGCGTTGCGCGCCCGGGTTTCGCGCAGCGCGCACGCGGACCTGGCGCTCACCACCGACCGGCCCGGCGCGGTGTCCGCGGTGGAGGAGTCCAATCGCGGCCGGATCACCGGCCTCACCCCGATACGGGTCGGGCGCATGGCGGCCACCCCCTTCGCGTTCCTGCGCGGCTCGGCCGGCCTCATGGCACACGACCTCGCCCGTACGCCCATGACCGGCATCGGCGCCCAGATCTGCGGCGACGCCCACGCGGCGAACTTCGGCCTGTACGGCGACGCCCGCGGCGGCCTCGTCATCGACCTGAACGACTTCGACGAGACCGTGCACGGCCCCTGGGAGTGGGACCTCAAGCGTCTCGCCTCCTCGCTGGTGCTCGCCGGCCGCGAGGCGGGCGCGGACGAGGACATCTGCCGCAAGGCGGCCTACGACGCGACGGGCGCCTACCGGCGCACGATGCGGCTCCTCGCCAAACTCCCGGCACTCGACGCCTGGAACGCCATCGCCGACGAGGAGCTGGTCTCCCACACCGACGCACACGATCTGCTCGGCACGCTGGAACGGGTCTCGGAGAAGGCGCGCGCCAACACGAGCGGCCGATTCGCGGCCAAGGCCACCCAGCCCGTCGAGGGCGGCGGCCGCCGCTTCGTGGACGCCCCACCGGTGCTGCGCCGCGTGGACGACGAAGAGGCCGCGGTGGTCGCCGCCTCCCTCGCGCGGTACCTGAACACGCTCTCGGAGGACCGACACCCGCTGCTCGCCCGCTACGCCGTGCACGACGTGGCGTTCCGCGTGGTCGGCACCGGCAGCGTGGGCACCCGCTCCTACGTCGTCCTGCTCCTGGACCACCGGGGCGAAGCACTCGTCCTCCAGGTGAAGGAAGCCCGCCCCTCGGCTCTTGAACCGCATCTCGCGACCGCCGGTTTCGAGGTGCCGGAGGTGGACCACGAGGGACGCCGTGTGGTCCTGGGCCAGAAGCGCATGCAGGTCGTCAGCGACATACTGCTGGGCTGGACCACGGTCGACGGACTTCCCTTCCAGGTCCGCCAGTTCCGCAACCGCAAGGGCAGCGTCGACCCCGCGGCCCTGGCCGCCGACCAGATCGACGACTACGGCCGCATGACCGGCGCCCTCCTCGCCCGCGCCCACGCCCACAGCGCCGACCCCCGCCTCATCGCCGGCTACTGCGGCAAGAACGACGAACTCGACGAGGCGATAGCCACGTTCGCCACGACCTACGCGGACCGCACGGAGGCGGACCACGCGGATCTGGTGGCGGCGGTACGGGCGGGGCGGATCGCCGCGGAGATCGGGGTCTGACGGAAGGAGCGGCGGGTGACGACCCGGCGAGCGGCCGATGGGGGTGCCCGGGTGGGTGGAGACTTGAGTGGGTGAGTGAGCGCACTTCGTCCAGGTTCCCGGTGACTTTCGATAGGGGTCGGAGCCGTGGCCTAGGCTGGGTCGGGTGACGACCCCGGAAGCCGAGCAGACACCGTCCGAGCGCCCCGCCGAGCCCATGGAGCCAACAGAGTCCGATGGGAGCGCGGAGCCTGCCGAGGCGGGGTCTGCCGGCGACGCGGCGTCCACTGCGGACGCGGCGCCCACTGAGGGGGCGGCGTCCGGCGAGGGTGCGGCGTCCGGTGTGGGCGGGACGTCAGGTGTGAGCGAGGGCTCGGAGCGGCCCGAGGAGCGGCTGGAACGGGCGGTGCGGGCGGCCGAGCAGGCGTTGATCGAGTACGAGATCGCCGTGGAGACCTTCCGCGTCGAGGTCGAGAACTTCTCCCGGCTCCACCACCAGAAGCTCGGCCCCATGTACGCGCGGCTCGACGAACTGGATGCCCAGATCGCCGAGGCGAAGGCCGCGCGCACGGGAGACCCGGAGGACGTGCGCAAGGCGCAGGAGGCGCGGGCCCGGGTCATGCCCATGCCGGGCGTGGAGGAGCTCTTCCACGGCTGGATGGACTCCGAAGGCCTGTTTCCCGAGGCCGCGGCCATGCTCACCGACCAGTCCGTGCGCCCCCCGGAGCGGGTGCGTCCCAGCGACGAGGCCCGCAGGCTCTACCGCGAGCTGGTCCGCAAGGCCCACCCCGACCTGGCGCAGGACGACAAGGAGCGGGCGCGGCGGGACGAGTTCATATCGCGGGTGAACGCCGCGTACGGCCGTGGTGACGAGGTACTGCTGCGGGAGCTGTCCGAGGAATGGGCGGCGGGGCCCGTGCCGGAGGAGCGCAGGCCGAGTCGCGCCGAGGAGCTCTACGCCCGCCTCGAATGGCTCGCCCAGCGCAAGGAACTCCTCGCCCTCGTCGCCCGCGAGCTGGAGGAGGGTGCCATCGGCTCGATGCTCCGCCTCGCCCCGCACGATCCCGACCGCCTTCTCGACGAGATCGCCGACCAGCTGCTGGCGGAGGTCTCTCAGCGGGAGGCGGAGCTGGCGGGGTTCCTCAGCCAGGACGGGTGACAGGTGGTGCGGGTGGTGCGGGTGGTGCGGGTGGTGCGGGTGGTGCGGGTGGTGCGGGCGGTGCGGGCGGTGCGGGCGGTGCGGGCGGTGCGGGCGGTGCGGGCGGTTCGGTTGGACTGTCGGGGGCCCGGGACCGTCGGCTGTTCGGTCGGGTAGCGTCGTACGCATGCATTTCGGAGCTGGTGTGCCCACGGTCGAGGTCGCGGACCTCAAGGACGACGACTTCCTGCTGGACGTCCGGGAGGACGACGAGTGGCAGGCGGGTCATGCCGACGGGGCACTGCACATTCCCATCAGCGAGTTCGTGGCGCGGTACGGCGAGTTCACCGAGGCGGCGCCGCAGGACGGCAGGGTCCATGTGATCTGCCGCTCGGGCGGGCGTTCGGCGCAGGTCGCCATGTACCTCGTCCAGCAGGGCATCGACGCCGTGAACGTGGACGGCGGCATGCAGGTCTGGGCCGACGCCGGCCGCCCGGTGGTGGATGACAAGGGCGGGGCGGGGTTCGTCCTCTAGGAACGGGTGAATGTGCGCCGGGCCGGGCGAGCTGGAGCGCGCAGACAAGGCGTGCGCGCTCCCAGTGGCGGCGTGCGCGGCGCTCAGCCCAGCGGGTGTGCGGCCAACAGGTCGCCGAGTGCCTCCTCGTATGCCGCTGCCGGGCCGAGTGACAGTTCGAGGTGCTTGGCCCAGGCGTGGTAGCGGTGCAGCGGGTAGTCGACGTCGGCGCCGAAGCCGCCGTGCAGATGCTGGGCGGTCTGCACGACCCGTCGTACGCCCTCCGAGGCCCAGATCTTGGCCACGGCGACATCACCGGCCGAAGGCAGGGCGCCCCCCGCACCCGAACTGATCCGCCAGGCGGCCTGCCACAGCGTCGCCTCCATCGCGCGCAGGTCGATGAAGCGGTCGGCGGCCTGTACGGCGACGGCCTGGAACGAGGCGATCGGGAACCCGAACTGCTCCCGCTTGCCGGCGTAATCGCTGGTCATGTCCAGTACGCCCTCGCCGAGCCCGAGCGCCAGCGCGCACGTCCCGGTGGCCAGCAACTCCCGTAGCCGCTCCCACGCGCCCTCCGCGTCGATGACGTTCCGTCCGGCGATCCGAGCCGACTCCAGCCGTAGCTCGGCCAGCCGTTCACCGGCCGTGGAGATCTGCTCGGCGAGCGTCGCCCCCTCATGGCCCCGGGGCACGAGCGCGAGCACGACCCGGCCGTCGGCGCCGTGCGCGGCTTCGTCGCCGGAGATGTCAGAGATGCCGGAGTGGCCGGAGACGTGGGGTGCGGCGGACTCGGGCGCGATCGTCGCCGGTACGACGAGGAAGTCTGCGTCGTACGCCCACGGCACCGCGGTCTGGACGCCGTCCAGGACCCAGGCGCCGTCGTCCTCCCGCCGCGCGGTCACGGCCAGTTCGGCCGGGTCGTGGCCGGTGCGGCCGTGTGCGGCGACGGTCAGTACGACCTCGCCCCGGCCCGCGCGCGCGAGCAGTTCCGTCTTCAACTCCTCGCTCCCGTGCGCCTGTACGGTCACCGCAGCCGCGCTGCTCTCCAGCAACGGCACCCTGGCCAGCACCTTCGCCGACTCGCGCAGCACCAGGCAGAGGGCGATGGCGTCGAGCCCCGAGCCGCCGTAGGAGGGGCTCAGCAGCAGGCTGAGCAGGTCCGCATCGGCGAGCTTCGCCCACAGCGGCCGGTCGAAGCCGTCGGCCACGGCCCCTGGCACGAGCGACGGACTGGGCACCCCGTCCGGCACGACCCCGGCGAACACCGCCCTCGCCGCCTCGGCCGCCGCCTGCTGCTCCTCGGTGAAGGTGAAGTCCACGGTTCCGCCCTTCCGTGTCGCCGATGACGGGGCGTCAAGATAGAACAGGTTCTAGAAGAAGGGAATGGTGTGGGGTGGCCGAGGGCGGGCCCCACTTCCCCCACTTCCCCTCGCTACGCCGACCGCCGACCGCCGACTCCCAACTCGCGACCACCAACTCCCGACCACCAACCCTCGACCGTCGGCCACTTCGCCACGCGAGGTCACCCGACTGGCGGCTCGGCGAGCAGGGCGACTCGATCAGCCTTGACTCCGAAGCCGAGTGCCGGATGGCCATGGCCGCCCTCCGGATCCATGTCGGTGGTCGGCCTGACCCGCAGGGTCAGACATTCGGCATCCGCCAGATGGGAGAGTGCGGCTTCAGCCCGAGGCGCCGGAAGCACTGCCTCGACCCAAGCGTACCTACCGAGCGTTCGGTCAGCTCGGCCGTGGGGCTCAATGATGGACCACCGCGCCGTAAGGTGGCCCCCGCTGTGGATAACCTCGTGGGTGCCGTGTGAGCGGTGTGACGATGTGACTGCTGGGGCCATCGGGGCTGTGCCGGAGGGGCGCGGCTGAGTAGGTTCCGGTGGGGAAGCGGGCCAGGTAGTGGGAATCGGGGAGCGGGGCGGAATGGACGCGTACGACGAGGTCTCGAATACCCGGCGTGGGCCGGACGAGGCCGAGGGGTCCGCCGCCGCGAAGCCCGCCGACGAGGCTTCTACCAGCCACGATTCGGCCGACGAGGCTTCCACCAGCCGCGCTTCCGTCAGCGAGGGTTCTACCAGCCGCGCTTCCGTCAGCGACGCTTCCACCGGCGACGATGCCGGCGATCGGCGTTCCGGTGATCGGCGGTCCGCCTCCGGAGTTTCCCGGGGCGACTCCGGTGCGGAAGCAAAGGAACCGGCCGTCCCCGAGAAGCCCGCACCCGGCGATGAGAACCCGCAGGCCGAGCTCTCCCCCCACGCCCCGGCACCGCCCCCCGCACCCGCACCCCCGCCGCAAGCCGAGCACATAGCGGAAGCGGCACGGCCGGCCGCCGGTATCGCCGCGCTTTCGCTCCCGTACCAGATCACCGTGGCGCTGGTGCTCGCCGTCGTGGCGGTGGGGACCTGCGCGCACCTCGGGCTGGTGTTTCTGCATATAGCGCCCTCGAACACGCTGACGAAGCAGCACGGCCGGGCGGTCGACGAGTGGGTGTACCCGGAGTTCGAGCAGAACTGGAAGCTGTTCGCGCCGAACCCGTTGCAACAGAACATCGCGGTGCAGGTGCGCGCCGAGGTTCGCACCGCGGACGGAGAGGTCCGCGAGACCGGCTGGTACGACCTGTCGGCGCTGGACGGCGACGCCATCGACCGCAACCTGATGCCGAGCCACACCCAGCAGAACGAGCTGCGCCGGGCCTGGGACTTCTTCCTCGCCACGCATGACGCCGAGAACCGTGCCACGGGATCGCGCGGCGGCCTGTCCGAGCGCTATCTGCGCCGCATCGTGGTGATGCGCCTGGACCGCGAGCAGGCCGCCGGCCCCGGTGGTGTCATCACGCGGATCCAGGTCCGGTCCCGAAGCACCAACGTGCCGTCACCCGAGTGGAGCGAGGAACAGGTGTCCGACAAGCCGGTCGTCCGTGAGCTGTCCTGGTGGTCGGTCACCGACAACGACAGGACGGACGCGGACGCGGACGCCGACGCCAAGCCCCGTGCCGACGCCGACGCCGACGCCGACGCCGCAGACCAGGCCGTCACCGGTCGGACGGAGGCGAGCGCCGAATGAGCTCCACGAACTCGCCGGACGCCACGCGCCCGAACCCCCCGGTAGGCCCCATGAACCGTCTCGCCGCCGTGGTCGGCAACGGGATCCCCCGGGTCACGGACCGTGCCCTGGGCCCGTACCAGAGCGCGATCGTCCGGATCGGCTTCGCCGCGACCTGGCTGTTGTTCCTGCTGCGCGAGTTCCCGCACCGGCGTGAGCTGTACGGCCCCGACGGGCCCTGGAGCTGGGAGCTGGCCCAGCAGCTGACCGCGAACAACGACGCCTTCTCGGTGTTGATGTGGTCGGACAGCATGGTGTGGTTCGAGATCGTCTACGCCCTCGCCATGCTGTCGGGTCTCCTGCTGCTGCTCGGCTGGCGGACCCGGGCCGCGAGCGTGCTGTTCATGGTGGGCGTCCTCTCGCTGCAGAACCGCAGCGTCTTCATGGGCGACGGCGGCGACAACGTCATCCACCTCATGGCGATCTACCTCGTCTTCACCCGCTGCGCCCAGGTCTGGTCCCTGGACGCGCGGCGCGCACGGCGCACGCGCGAGCGCCAGGAGCGGGACGGCCGGGCGCCGGAGGACCTCGTCGGCCCCATCCTGTGGTGCGCGCTCGGCTTCGCGCTGCTCGTGGCGACGTTCGGGGGCCTCGTGCCCGGTGGCCTCCTGGGCGGCTGGCTCACGATCTTCTGGGGGCTGTGGGCGGTGCACGGCCTGTGGTGGGCCGTGCGGCGCGCCGAGTCGGACATCAAGCCCCGCGTGCTGCTCGACATCGTCGGCAATCTCGTGCACAACGCCGCGCTGGTCGTGATCATGGCCGAGGCGTGTCTGATCTACGCGGCCGCCGGCTGGTACAAGGTCCAGGGGGCGCGCTGGCAGGACGGTACGGCCGCCTACTACCCGCTCCACCTGGACTACTTCTCGCCCTGGGCCGCGCTCTCCGACCTGATGACGTCCAGCGGCACGATGGTGATGCTGGTGACGTACGGAACGGTCATCGCGCAGGTCGCCTTCCCGTTCACGCTCTTCAACCGGCGCGTCAAGAACATCCTGCTGGCGGTCATGATGACCGAGCACGCTGTGATCGCCGTCGTGCTGGGGCTGCCGTTCTTCTCGCTCGCGATGATCGCGGCCGACGCCGTCTTCCTGCCGACGCCCTTCCTGAAGCGCCTGGGCGGCTGGGTGGCAGGCGCGCGTGACCGCGTGGTGCGTCGCGTGCTGCCGGGGCGCGGCCGTGCGCTGCCTGGTCCGCGTGAGCAGGACTCACCGCCCCCGTCGCAGAAGCAGAACCAGCAGAAGCAGAACCAGCAGGAGGCGTCCGAGGAGGCGCACGTAGGCTTCACTGCATGAACGATCCGGCGAGCGCACCAGCGGATGAGCCGCCAGGGGGTCCGGCGGCCGACCCCCTACCCACCTGGCGCCGCCTCGCCGGCACCTCCGTTCTGCTGGACGGCTTCCACGCCCTCAAGCACGCCGTGCGTTTCGGCGCCGAGGTCCCGGTGGCGGTCACCGCCGATCGTGCGGCGGCGCTCGCGCTCGCCGACGAGCTGGCCCCTGATGTACGGGACCGGCTGGCGGGTCTCTTGCAGGAGGTCCCGGAGAAGACGTACCGGACGCTCGTGGCGCGTCCGCACCCCACAGCGGTCGCTGCTCTGGCCGTACGGCCCTCGCGCGCGACCAATCTGGCGGCCCTCGCCCACACCCCGCGCACCGCCCCCGTCGTCGTCCTCGACAACCCGCGCAACCTGGGCAACGCGGGCGCCGTGATCCGGCTGGCCGCCGGTTTCGGGGCGACCGGAGTGGTCACCACGGGCACCCTGGACCCCTGGCACGCCACGGTCGTGCGCGGCGGGGCGGGCCTGCACTTCGCGACCGCCGTGGAGCGCCTGGAGGTGGTGGACCTGCCTCCGGGGCCGCTTTTCGCGCTCGACCCCGAGGGTGACGACATCCGCGGTCTGAAGCTTCCGGACGACGCGGTCCTCGCCTTCGGCTCCGAGCGCGGCGGCCTCTCCGCCGAACTCCGCGCCCGAGCCGACCACTTGCTGTCCCTGCCGATGCGCCCCCAGGTGTCGAGCTACAACCTGGCGACGAGCGTGGCGATGACGCTGTACCACTGGAGCGCGGCGCAGGGCACGCATCGCGCCCTTTGACCGTGCGACCGCGCTCTTCAGGGGCTGCCCCGCGGAGCCCTACGCCTCGCTCCGCACCTCCACCACCCGGAACCGGTTCGCCACGAACGCCCCGTCGCACAGTGCCGCGTTCGCCGCCGGATTCCCGCCCGACCCGTGGAAGTCGGAGAACGCGGCGGTCTGGTTCACGTACACGCCGCCCGTGAGGTTCAGGGACAGCTGCGCGCACTCCTCCAGGCAGACCTCCTCGACGGCCTCGGCGACCTCGTCCGAGGTGGTGTACGCGCCGACGGTCATCGCTCCCTTGTCGCTGATGGTCCGGCGCAGCAGCTCCACCCCGTCGGCGGCCGAGTCGACGGCGACGGCGAACGACACGGGCCCGAAGCACTCGCTCATGTAGGCGGCCTCGTCGTCGGTCCGCTCCCAGTACTTCCGCGCGCCGTCGAGCTTGACGATCACCGGCGTACGGACGACCGCGGTGGGGAAGTCCGGGTTGCTGATCTCGCGTGAGGCGAGGGCGACTTCGCCGAGTCCGGCGGCGGCTTCCAGGCGGGCCTTGACGTCGGGGTTGACGATCGCGCCGAGCAGGGCGTTCGCGCGCGCGTCGTCGCCCAGCAGTCCGCCGACGGACCTGGCGAGATCGGCGACGACCTCGTCGTAGGACTTGGGGCCCGCGTCGGTGGTGATGCCGTCGCGGGGGATGAGCAGGTTCTGCGGGGTGGTGCACATCTGGCCGCTGTACAGGGAGAGGGAGAAGGCCAGGTTGGAGAGCATGCCCTTGTAGTCGTCGGTGGAGTCGACGAGCACCGTGTTGACGCCGGCCTTCTCCGTGTAGACCTCCGCCTGGCGGGCGTTGGCCTCCAGCCAGTCGCCGAAGGACGTCGATCCGGTGTAGTCGATGATGCGGATCTCGGGGCGGGTGGCCAGGTCCTTGGCGATGCCCTCACCGGGGCGTTCGGCCGCCAGGGCGACGAGGTTGGGGTCGAAGCCGGTCTCGGTGAGGACCTCGCGGGCGACCTGGACGGTGAGGGCGAGGGGCAGCACCGCGCGCGGATGGGGCTTCACGAGGACCGCGTTGCCGGTGGCGAGGGAGGCGAAGAGGCCCGGGTAGCCGTTCCACGTGGGGAAGGTGTTGCAGCCGATGACGAGGGCGATGCCGCGCGGGACGGGCTTGAACCGCTTGCTGAGTGCGAGCGGGTCGCGCTTGCCCTGGGGCTTGGTCCACTCGGCGTTGTCGGGGGTGCGGACCTGCTCCGCGTACGCGTACGCCACCGCTTCCAGGCCTCGGTCCTGGGCGTGCGGGCCGCCGGCCTGGAAGGCCATCATGAAGGCCTGGCCGCTGGTGTGCATGACCGCGTGCGCGAACTCGTGGGTGCGGTCGCTGATCCGCTTGAGGATCTCCACACACACCACCGCGCGCACCTGAGCGCCCGCGTCGCGCCACGCGCGCTGGCCGGCCTTCATCGCGGGCAGCAGCGTGTCGATGTCCGCGTGCGGGTACGTGACGCCCAGCTCGATGCCGTACGGGGAGGTCTCGCCGCCGACCCAGTCGTCGGTGCCGGGCTGGCCGAGGTCGAGGCGGGTGCCGAGGCGGGCGTCGAAGGCGGCCTTGCCCTCGGCCATGCCCAGGCTGCCGTTCTCGCCGTACGCCTTGGGGTGCTCGGGGTGGGGGGACCAGTACGCGCGCGTGCGGATAGCTTCCAGCGCCTGGTCGAGGGTCGGCCGGTGCTCGGCGATCAGGGAGTGCGCGGACGGTTCGGCGGCCATGCGTGACCAACTCCTCGTGTCAGGGGCTCTTCGTTGGGCTCTGACCTGGGCAGGAACAGGCTGACAGGGCTAGAGTAACCGAACGATCGGTCGGGACAAGGGGGTCCGCCGCATCTGTGGACAACCCCGTGCGGGAGGATCGCGCACATGACAGCACTCGACCTCAGCAGCCCCGTGGCCGTCGTCGGCACCGGCACCATGGGCCAGGGCATCGCCCAGGTCGCGCTGGTAGCGGGCCACTCCGTACGGCTGTACGACACCGTCCCCGGCCGGGCCCGGGAGGCGGCCGACGCGATCGGCGCCCGGCTCGACCGGCTCGTCGCGAAGGACCGCATGACCGGCGCCGACCGGGACGCCGCGCGTGTCCGGCTGCTCCCCGCCGAGCGCCTCGCCGACCTCGCGGACTGCTCCCTCGTCATCGAGGCGGTCCTGGAACGGCTCGATGTGAAACAGGAGCTGTTCCGCGCGCTGGAGGACGTGGTGGGCGCGGACTGCCTGCTCGCCACCAACACCTCCTCCCTCTCCGTCACGGCCGTCGCCGGCGCGCTGCGCAACCCGGGCCGTCTCGTGGGCCTGCACTTCTTCAACCCCGCGCCACTGCTGCCCCTCGTCGAGGTCGTATCCGGGTTCGCCACCGATGTCACGTCGGCCACGCGCGCGTACGAGATGGCACGCGCCTGGGGCAAGACGCCGGTCGCCTGCGCCGACACCCCGGGTTTCATCGTCAACCGTCTCGCACGGCCGTTCTACGCCGAGGCCTTCGCGGTGTACGAGGCGCAGGCCGCCGATCCCGTCACCATCGACGCGATCCTGCGCGAGTGCGGTGGTTTCCGGATGGGCGCCTTCGAACTGACCGACCTCATCGGGCAGGACGTCAACGAATCCGTCACCCACTCCGTGTGGCAGGCCTTCTTCCAGGACGTGCGCTTCACGCCCTCGCTGGCCCAGCGGCGGCTCGTCGAGTCCGGCCGGCTCGGCCGCAAGACCGGACAGGGCTGGTACGACTACGCGGACGACGCCGAGAGCCCCGAGCCGCACACAGCGGAGCCCGCCCAGCGGCCCGCGTACGTCGTCGTGGAGGGCGACCTGGGTCCCGCGGCCGAACTGCTCACGCTGATCCGGGAGGCGGGCATCGGCATCCGGGAGGAGGAAGAGGACCACGGCACACGGCTGGTGCTGCCGGGCGGCGGCCAGCTGGCCCTCGCCGACGGGCAGACCTCCGTGGAGTTCCGGGACGTCGTCTACTTCGACCTGTCGCTCGACTACCGCCGGGCCACCCGTATCGCCCTGTCGGCGTCCCAGGACACGTCCTCACAGACGCTCGTCGAGGCCATCGGTCTCTTCCAGGCGCTCGGCAAGGACGTCAGCGTCATCGGGGACGCCCCGGGCATGATCGTCGCCCGCACGGTGGCCCGGATCGTCGATCTGGCGCACGACGCCGTCGCCAAGGGCGTGGCCACCGAGGAGGACATCGACACGGCGATGCGCCTGGGCGTCAACTACCCGCTCGGGCCCTTCGAATGGAGCCGGAAGCTGGGCCGCAACTGGGCGTACGCCCTCCTGGACGACCTGCACCTGCGCGACCCCTCCGGGCGTTACGCGCCGTCCCTGGCGCTCTACCGCCACGCCTACGCCTCCGACAAGCGGGAGGGCACCTCCTCATGACCACCGCCAAGCGCGACACGTACACCCCGGAGACGCTGCTCTCCGTCGCCGTCCGGGTCTTCAACGAACGCGGTTACGACGGCACCTCCATGGAGCACCTGTCCAAGGCGGCGGGCATCTCCAAGTCGTCGATATACCACCACGTCACGGGCAAGGAGGAGCTGCTGCGCCGGGCCGTCAGCCGGGCGCTGGACGGCCTCTTCGGGATCCTCGACGAGGAACCCGCGCGCGCGGGACGGGCGGTCGAGCGTCTGGAGCACGTCGTACGGCGCATGGTCGAGGTCCTCATCAGCGACCTGCCCTATGTGACGCTGCTGCTGCGTGTGCGCGGCAACACCGGCACCGAGCGCTGGGCCCTGGAGCGGCGCCGCGACTTCGACCACCAGGTCGCCGAGCTGCTGAAGGCCGCGGCCGCCGACGGCGACGTACGCGGCGATGTGGAGGTGCGGCTCGCGACCCGGCTGGTCTTCGGGATGATCAACTCGATCGTGGAGTGGTACCGGCCGGAGGGGCGGGGCATGGGCGAGCGGGAAGTGTCCGAGGCGGTGGCACACCTGGTGTTCACGGGGCTGCGCGCCCAGGACTGATCACCCCACGCGCCCCCCATTTACGCCCTGCGCCTCCGCTCACGCCCTGCGCCTCCGCTCACGCCCTCCGCCTCCGCTCACCCCTCCGGTTCCACGTCCTCCTCCTCGAACACCAGCAGCGTCCGGGTGCTGCGCACCTCCGGGATGGCCTGGAGCTTGGTGAGTACGACCTCGCGCAGGGCCCGGTTGTCCGAGGTGTGGACCAGGAGCAGGACGTCGTAGTCGCCGCCCACCAGCGCGATGTGGGCGGCGCCGGGCAGTTGGCGCAGCTGCTCGCGGACCGTGCGCCAGGAGTTCTGCACGATCTTGAGGGTGATGTAGGCCGAGGTTCCCTTGCCGGCGCGTTCGTGGTTCACGCGCGCCCCGAAGCCGCGGATCACGCCGTCCTCGATGAGGCGGTTGATGCGGGCGTAGGCATTGGCGCGGGAGACGTGCACACGTTCGGCGACGGACCGTATCGAGGCGCGGCCGTCGCCCTGGAGCATGCGCAGGATGTCCTGATCTATGGCGTCCAGCGGTCGAGGGGCCGGCAGGGCCGGGCCGTGCTCCGGCGGCTCGGCCATTTGTTCAGGTGCCATGCGCCCCCGCCTCTCTACCATGGACGTACTGCGTTCATTTGAGGCTGTGCAGAACCGTTTGTCCACAGCCTGAGGGTGCCTGTAGCCAAAATGCGTCAACGACCGAACAATCGGTAGGTGAGACGCGTCACAGCCGTGCCGTCTCCCGGAGCCACTCCCATGAGGAGGTGCCGTATGACGGTCATGGAGCAGCGGGGCGCGTACCGCCCGACACCGCCGCCCGCCTGGCGGCCCCGCACGAACCCGGCGCCGCTGCTGCCCGACGCGCGGCCGTACCGGGTGCTCGGCACCGAGGCCGCGGCCGACGTGGACCCCGCGCTGCTGCGCCGGCTCTACGCCGAGCTGGTGCGCGGCCGCCGCTACAACACCCAGGCCACGGCCCTGACGAAGCAGGGCCGGCTGGCGGTCTACCCCTCCAGTACCGGCCAAGAGGCCTGTGAGGTCGCCGCCGCGCTCGTCCTGAAGGAGCGCGACTGGCTCTTCCCGAGCTACCGCGACACGCTCGCCGCCGTCGCCCGGGGCCTCGACCCCGTGCAGGCGCTCACGCTGCTGCGCGGTGACTGGCACACCGGCTACGACCCCCACGAGCACCGCATCGCGCCCCTGTGCACCCCGCTCGCCACCCAGCTCCCGCACGCCGTGGGCCTCGCGCACGCGGCCCGCCTCAAGGGCGACGACGTGGTCGCGCTCGCCCTGGTCGGCGACGGCGGGACCAGCGAGGGCGACTTCCATGAGGCGCTCAACTTCGCCGCCGTCTGGCAGTCCCCGGTCGTCTTCCTCGTCCAGAACAACGGCTTCGCGATCTCCGTGCCGCTCGCCAAGCAGACCGCCGCCCCGTCGCTCGCCCACAAGGCCGTCGGCTACGGGATGCCGGGCCGCCTGGTCGACGGCAACGACGCGGCGGCCGTGCACCAGGTGCTCGGCGAAGCCGTCGCCCACGCGCGCGCGGGTGGCGGTCCCACGCTGGTCGAGGCGGTGACGTACCGCATCGACGCCCACACCAACGCCGACGACGCGACCCGCTACCGAGGCGCCGACGAGGTCGAGACCTGGCGCGCGCACGACCCGATCGCGCTCCTGGAGCACGAGCTGACCGAGCGTGGACTCCTCGACGAGGACGGCGTCCGGGCCGCACGCGACGCCGCCGAGACGATGGCGGCCGACCTGCGCGAGCGCATGAACCAGGACCCGGTGCTCGACCCCATGGACCTGTTCGCCCATGTGTACGCCGAGCCCACCCCTCAGCTGCGCGAGCAGGAGGCCCTGCTGCGGGCCGAGCTGGCGGCGGAGCAAGAAGGGGCGCACCGATGACCACCGTCGCGCTCAAGCCCGCCACCATGGCGCAGGCGCTCACCCGCGCGTTGCGCGACGCCATGACGGCCGATCCGGCCGTGCACGTCATGGGCGAGGACGTCGGCGCCCTCGGCGGTGTGTTCCGCGTCACCGAGGGGCTAGCGAAGGAGTTCGGCGAGGACCGGGTCACCGACACCCCGCTCGCCGAGGCGGGCATCCTCGGCACAGCCGTCGGCATGGCCATGTACGGGCTCCGGCCGGTCGTGGAGATGCAGTTCGACGCGTTCGCCTACCCGGCGTTCGAGCAGCTCATCAGCCATGTCGCCCGTATGCGCAACCGCACGCGCGGGGCGATGCCGCTGCCGATCACCATCCGCGTCCCGTACGGCGGCGGCATCGGCGGCGTCGAGCACCACAGCGACTCCTCCGAGGCGTACTACATGGCGACTCCGGGGCTCCATGTCGTCACGCCAGCCACGGTCGCCGACGCCTACGGGCTGCTGCGCGCCGCCATCGCCTCCGACGACCCGGTCGTCTTCCTGGAGCCCAAGCGCCTGTACTGGTCGAAGGACTCCTGGAACCCCGAGGAACCGCAGGCCGTCGAGCCGATCGGCCGCGCGGTCGTGCGCCGCGCCGGCCGCAGCGCCACCCTCATCACCTACGGGCCGTCCCTGCCCGTCTGTCTGGAGGCCGCCGAGGCGGCCACGGCCGAGGGCTGGGACCTCGAAGTCGTCGACCTGCGCTCCCTGGTGCCCTTCGACGACGAGACGGTCGCCGCCTCGGTACGACGGACCGGGCGCGCGGTGGTCGTCCACGAGTCCGGCTCCTACGGCGGACCGGGCGGTGAGATCGCGGCCCGCGTCACCGAGCGCTGCTTCCACCACCTTGAGGCGCCCGTGCTGCGCGTCGCCGGGTTCGACATCCCGTATCCGCCGCCGATGCTGGAGCGCCACCACCTGCCCGGCGTCGACCGGATCCTGGACGCGGTGGGGCGCCTGCAGTGGGAGGCGGGGAACTGATGGCACAGGTGCTGGAGTTCAAGCTGCCCGACCTCGGCGAGGGGCTCACCGAGGCCGAGATCGTCCGCTGGCTCGTCCAGGTCGGGGACGTCGTCGCCATCGACCAGCCGGTCGTCGAGGTCGAGACGGCCAAGGCGATGGTCGAGGTCCCCTGCCCCTACGGCGGCGTCGTCACCGCCCGCTTCGGCGAGGAGGGCACGGAACTGCCCGTCGGCGCGCCCCTCCTGACGGTCGCCGTGGGCCCGCCCGCCTCCGGCGCCACCGCCGACGAGGGCTCCGGCAACGTGCTGGTCGGCTATGGCACCGGTGCGCCTCCGGCGCGGCGCAGGCGGGTGCGGCCGGGGGAACCCGTCCGGTCGCCGATGCCCGCGATGTCCGCGGCACGGCCCGCTCTCGTCGAGACGGCAACCGCGCCGCCGCCCGCCGCCCACGCGCGCCCGGCCGGGCCGGACGGACCCGTGCCCGTCATCTCCCCGCTCGTCCGCCGTCTCGCCCGCGAGAACGGCCTGGATCTGCGGAAGTTGCACGGCTCGGGCCCCGAGGGGCTGATCCTGCGGGCGGACGTGGAGCACGCGCTGCGGGCCGCCACCCTCTCGGCCCGGGCGCCGCAGGCCGTGGCCGCGCAGCCAGCCGTGCGGCCGGGCGGGCAGTCGGCCGCGCAGTCGGGTGGCGTCACCGCACCCACGCGCGCGGAGCCCCTCTCCGGCACCGGCATCCCCCTGCGCGGCATCCGGGGCGCCGTCGCCGACAAGCTCTCCCGGAGCCGGCGCGAGATCCCCGACGCGACCTGCTGGGTGGACGCCGACGCGACGGAGCTGATGGCCGCCCGCACGGCGATGAACGCGGCCGGCGGCCCGAAGATCTCCCTCCTCGCGCTGCTCGCCCGGATCTGCACCGCCGCCCTGGCCCGCCACCCGGAGCTCAACTCGACGGTCGACCTGCAGGCCCGCGAAGTCGTACGGCTCGACCGGGTGCACCTCGGGTTCGCCGCGCAGACGGAACGGGGCCTGGTCGTGCCGGTCGTACGGGACGCGCACAGCAGGGACGCGGAGTCGCTGGGCGCCGAGTTCGCCCGGCTCACCGAGGCCGCGCGGACGGGGACGCTGACCCCCGGCGAGCTGACCGGCGGGACCTTCACCCTCAACAACTACGGAGTCTTCGGCGTCGACGGCTCCACGCCGATCATCAACCATCCCGAGGCAGCCATGCTCGGCGTCGGCCGTATCGTCCCCAAGCCCTGGGTGCACCAAGGCGAACTGGCGGTACGGCAGGTCGTGCAGCTCTCGCTCACCTTCGACCACCGGGTGTGCGACGGCGGTACGGCGGGCGGCTTCCTGCGGTACGTGGCGGACTGCGTCGAACAGCCGGCGGTGCTCCTGCGCACACTCTGATCCACCGGCTTCTCCCCCTTCCCCGGCGCCGATCGACCGGGACGGCGCGGCCTCCCCAGCGTTCCCTGTGATCGTGACGGCACGCATACTCGGGGGGTGACCGTGTACGAGCCCCCGGGCGGCCCCGGTACCGAGGCGTTCGACGCCGTCGTGCTCGCCGGAGGCGCCGCCCGGCGGCTCGGCGGCGCCGACAAACCCGGTGTGCGCGTGGGCGGACGGGCCCTGCTCGACAGAGTCCTGGCCGCCTGCGCCGGAGCCGGGGCGACCGTCGTCGTCGCCGGCCCCCGCCCCACCGCGCGGCCCGTGCGCTGGGCCCGCGAGGAGCCGCCCGGCGGCGGACCGCTCGCCGCGCTGGACGCCGGACTCCGGCATACCACCGCGCCCTCGGTCGTCGTCCTCTCCGCCGACCTGCCGTTCCTGGACGAGGAGAAGGTACGGCGACTGCTCGATGCCCTCCGGAGCAGCGCGGGTTCCGCCGACGGCGTCCTGGTCACCGACCCCGACGGCCGTGACCAGCCCCTCGTGGCCGCCTACCGGGCCGAGTCCCTGCGCCGGGAGCTCGCCCGGCTCGCCGACGAGCACGAAGGCCTGGCCGGGCTTCCGCTGAGGCGGCTGACCGCCGCGCTCCGTCTCACCCGCATCACCGACCCGGTCGCGTCCTTCGACTGCGACACCTGGGACGACATCGCCGCCGCCCGCGCACGGATCAGGGAGCATGGCCACGTGTTGGATGAATGGATTTCCGCAGTCAAGGACGAGCTGGGTATCGACCTCGACGTCGACATCACCGAGCTGCTCGATCTCGCCCGTGACGCCGCGCACAGCGTGGCCCGGCCCGCCGCCCCGCTGACCACGTTCCTCGCCGGTTACGCGGCAGCCCTGGCCGGGGGAGGCCCCGAGGCGGTCAGCGAAGCTGCCCGCAAGGCCTCGGCCCTGGCCCTCCGCTGGGCCGACGAGGACACCCCCGAAACCCCCGACGCCAAGCCTGGGCCCGGCTCGGACACCACCCCTGCCCCCGACACCACCCCCGCCCCCGACGCCGCCCCGGACGCCGGATGACCGCCCAGGACGCCGAGGAACTCGACGTGGAGGAGGCACTGGCCGTGGCCAACGACAGGGCCGCCCACGGACCGGGTGAGCCCCGCTCCGCCCGAGTAGCCCCGGCAGCGGGCGAACCCGCGCGCCCCGCCAAGGACGACTCCCACCACCAGGCCACCTCCTGGCCCGAGGCCCGCGCCGTCGCCGAGCGCGCCGCCCGCTCGGCCGGGCGCCGGGCCCCCGTGTCCGTCACCCTCGACAAAGCCCTCGGGCTCGTCCTCGCCGTCCCTCTCACCGCCCTCACCGACCTCCCCTCCTTCGACACCTCCGCGATGGACGGCTGGGCGGTCGCCGGCCCCGGCCCCTGGGACGTACGGGAGGACGGTGTGCTGGCAGGGCACGCCGGGCCCGGGCGGCTCACCGACGGCGAGGCGGTCCGCATCGCCACCGGCGCGCGCATCCCGCCCGACACGACCGCCGTCCTGCGCAGTGAGCACGGCCGCACGGACGCCAACGGGCGGCTTCACCCGACCCGGGACCTGGCACACGGGCAGGACATCCGCCCACGGGGCCAGGAGTGCCGCAACGGCGACCAACTGCTGCCGCTCGGCACCCAGATCACCCCGGCCGCGCTCGGACTCGCGGCGGCCGCCGGGTACGACACGCTGACCGTGCTCCCCCGCCCGCGCGTCGAACTGCTCGTCCTGGGCGATGAACTGCTCACCGACGGCCTCCCGCGCGAGGGCCTGATCCGGGACGCCCTCGGCCCGATGCTGCCGTCCTGGCTCCGGGCACTCGGCGCCGAGGTCACCGCCGTACGCCGCCTCGGGGACGACGCCGACGCCCTGTACCGGGCCGTGAAGAAGTCCTCAGCCGACCTCATCGTCACCACGGGCGGCACGGCCGCCGGACCCGTCGACCACGTGCACCCCACCCTGCGCCGCGTCGGCGCGGAACTCCTCGTCAACGGTGTGAAGGTGCGCCCGGGCCACCCCATGCTGCTGGCCCGTATCAAGCAGGACCAGCACCTCGTCGGGCTGCCCGGCAATCCCCTGGCCGCCGTCTCCGGACTGTTCACGCTTGCCGAGCCCCTGCTGCGGACCCTCGCCGGACGCGCCGCCCCGGAGCCGTACGCGATGCCGCTGCGGGAGGGGGTGCACGGGCACCCGTACGACACCCGGCTCATCCCCGTCTCCCTGCGTGGTGACGATGCCGTGCCGCTGCACTACAACGGCCCCGCTATGCTCCGCGGCATCGCCACCGCCGACGCCCTCGCTGTTGTGCCGCCCGGCGGCGCCCGCTCCGGACAGGAGCTGGAACTGCTCGATCTGCCCTGGGCGACAGCGGGGATCCAGGTGTGTTTCACGTGAAACATCCACCCGCCCAACTGACCATGGGACCAAGGTGTTTCACGTGAAACAACGGGGAGGCCGGGGCGAAGCGCCGCCAGGGGACGTACGCCGAAACGGGGAGTGTTTCACGTGAAACTGCCGGGCCATGACGTGATCGCCCGCAACGCGGACGAGCGTCTCGTGACCCACCAGGTGAGAATGCCGAGAAGAGAGGTCGAGCGCCCGATCCGTCAGGTCGGCAAGCGGCTGGCGATGGCGTTGTTCGTGCTGTTCGCGACCGCGTTCATCGTCTATGCCGACCGTGAGGGATACACCGACAACTCGGACGGCGCCGTCGACCTGCTCGACGCGTTCTACTACGCCACCGTCACCCTCTCCACCACCGGATACGGCGATATCACCCCGGTCAGCGACGCCGCCCGGTTCACCAACATCTTCGTGATCACGCCGCTGCGTGTGCTGTTCCTGATCATCCTGGTCGGAACCACGCTGGAGGTCCTCACGGAGCGCACGCGTGAGGAATGGCGACTGAACCGCTGGAGGGCGGCCTTGAGGGAGCACACCGTTGTCGTCGGCTTCGGGACGAAGGGGCGCTCGGCGATCCAGACCGTCTGTGCGACGGGGCTGAAGAAGGAGCAGGTCGTCGTCGTGGACCCCAGCTCCAAGGTCATCGAGGCGGCGACGGCCGACGGATACACGGGGGTCGTCGGCGACGCGACCCGTAGCGATGTGCTGTTGCAGGCCGAGGCGCAGAAGGCGCGGCAGATCATCATCTCGACCGCGCGGGACGACACCGCCGTACTGGTCACGCTGACCGCCCGCCAGCTCAACCGCAAGGCGAAGATCGTGGCCGCCGTACGGGAGGAGGAGAACGCGCCGCTGCTGAAGCAGTCCGGGGCCGATGTCGTCATCACCAGTGCCAGCGCGGCCGGACGGCTCCTCGGGCTCTCCGTGCTCAGCCCCGCCGCCGGCATGGTCATGGAGGACCTCATCCAGCAGGGCAGTGGGCTCGACATCGTCGAACGGCCGGTCATAAAAGCCGAGGTGGGGCGCAACGTACGGGAGACGGAGGATCTGGTGGTCAGCGTGCTGCGCGGCCACCGGGTGCTCGGTTACGACGATCAGTCCATCGGCGAGCTCCAGTTGACGGACCGGCTCATCACCATCGTCCGCGCCACGCCGAGCACGAAGGTCACCCCCGAGACCAAGCATCTGCCGTAGCGGGACGGGCGAGGCCGTCACGGCCGGTGGAGGGCCGCGTAGGCCGTCGTGGCCGTTCTGGCGGTTGTGGCCGTCGTGGGCATGGGAACGCCCCCGGCCATACCTTGAGTTCTAGTGGTTGTCGCAACACCCCAGCTCAGGGGATGCGATGGACTTCGAGATCCGGGAGGACCGGAACCGGAAGGGGCGCCGTCTGACGCGTGAGCGCGAGGCATACCTTCAGCTCATGCAGCAGGGGTACAGCAGCACGGAAGCCTGCCGGATCGTCGGCATCAACGTGCGGACCGGCAAGAGATGGCGCAACGGCTGGCACTCGCCGCCCACCGGGAAGCCGAAGCCTCCGGTCACCGAGGAGGCTTCGGCTTCCGGCGTGTCCAGACACCTACGCGAGGACGAGCGCATCCACATAGCCGACCGGCTGCGGGAGAAGGCCACCGTCCGGGCCATCGCGGCCGAGCTGGGCCGTAGTCCGTCCACCGTCAGCCGGGAGATACGCCGCAACGGCATGGCCCTGCGCGGGGACGGTTCCCGATGGGTCTACCGGCCGCATGCCGCCCAGCGTCGCGCCGAGCAACGACGGCCCCGTCCCAAGCCCGGCAAGATCGGCCAGAACCCCGAACTGCGGGAGTTCATCCAGGACCACCTCACCCTGCGGTGGAGCCCTGAACAGATCTGCCACGCTCTTCGTAGACGGTTCCCCGACCGGCCGGAGATGCATGTGACCCACGAGACGGTCTATCAGTCCCTCTACGTCCGGGGCCGCGGCGAACTACGGCGCGAACTCACCGGGGCCCTGCGGACCGGACGCGCGCGCCGCCGGCCCCACCGCCAGGCAGCCAAGCGCCAGCCCCGCTTCTCCACCCCGATGGTCATGATCAGCGACCGCCCCGCGGAGGCCGACGACCGGGCCGTGCCCGGCCACTGGGAAGGGGACCTCATCATCGGAGCGAACAGAGGATCCGCGATCGGTACCCTGGTCGAACGCAGCACCCGCTACCTGATGCTGGTCCACCTGCCCGGCGACCACAGCGCCGAGAGTCTGCGCGACGCTCTGACCGACACCGTGAAGACCCTGCCGCCCCACCTGCTGCGGTCCCTCACCTGGGACCAGGGATCCGAGATGGCCGCTCACCACGCCTTCAGCATCGCCACCGACATCCCGGTCTACTTCTGCAACCCCGGCAGTCCCTGGCAGCGCGGCTCGAACGAGAACGTCAACGGCCTGCTCCGCCAGTACTTCCCCAAGGGCACCAACCTGGCCCGGCACACCCGCGAAGACCTCGACGCAGTGGCCGCCGAACTCAACAGCCGCCCACGCAAAACACTCGGCTGGGAAACCCCAGCCGAGCGCCTGTCTAAACTGCTCGCGGCCTGAACAACCAACCACGTGTTGCAACGACCCCTCGAATTCACCGCATCCGCCCGCTGGCGGACGTTTGGGCGGCTCCAGGCCGAACACCTGCTGTCCCGGCCATCGCTGCGTCGGTGACGCCCTACCGGGCAGGCCCCGCGTTTCAGGGCGACGGAGCAGCCGCGCGGCGTCATGTGCGGTCGCCGCGGGCGCCCGCAGGCTGGGTTCTCGCCCTGCCCGGCGACCTTGCCGTCTCGGCGTCGACGACATTCCCACGGCCGCTTTGCCGCCCCGCCGCTCACCACCTCGCCCTTGGACCAGTCGAACGCCGCCCGACCTCTCGCCTCCTCACTCCGGGGAGAGGAGGGATCGTCGGCCGGGGTCTCCCCTCGGCCGCCCCCTGGTAGTGCGGGAGTCGAGCTGAGCCCGGCCGACAGTGACCGTGGTACGACCTGGGCCGGATCAAATGAGTGTGGCCACCTTCTCCGAAGGCTTGTTGCGTCGCCAGCCCACCGTGAGGTAAGTGAGCATTCCGACGAGCGGGAGCGCGCAGACGGCCCAGCTGACGGCCAACGGCGGGCCCGGCTGTTCGAGCACAGGGACGTCGCGCAGGGTACCGCTGCCGTGGCCGGCCCGGCCGTCGATGTCGAAAGTGAAGCTCCACGTACCGGGTTCCGGCAGGGCCTGGACGTCCAGGCCCCATACATCCCGCTTGCGGGGGTGCCGGCTCAGCGGGTTCTCCTGCATGTTGGCTTCGACGCCGGGCCCGTCGACAGTGAGCGTGCCTGACTTTCCCGCGATGCCGCCGTCCGGCGCGAACGTGAAGTCGAGTGACTGCATGGCCCGCAGGGGCCACTCGGAGAACCCGACGGTGACCGTGTAGGGCCCTGCCTGCACCCGCTCGGTGTGGACGATGCCGACCGGGGCGTACGCCGAGGCCGGTGCGGTCGACACCCCCAACAGGGCGACTGCGACGATGACGGCCGGCACCAGACGGCGCGCGTGGCCCAGGACCCGCCGGGATGTCGACGCTACGGCGAAGGAGAGTCGCGAACGTGAGGAGCTCATGGGTCATCGGTCCTTCGTGACGGGTCCGGTGGAATTTTCCCGCAGCAGGACAGCGAGTCGGGCGGCGACGAATCCCGCGAGGACGCCTGTCACCAGACCGACCGCTGTCATCGTCAGCAACTCGCCCGCGGTCGGGCTGGAATCGCCGAACAGGGCAGCCTGGATGGGGAGGGAGAGGCCGATGACGGCTCCGCCTGCGGCGCCCATGATCTGCGGCGCGATGCGGCCCGACCAGCCCTGCTTCTTGCTCAGCCACAGCAGTGCCGTGACGGTCGCTGCCGCGAGGAGCATGAACGCCGGAATGCCGGCAGGCATTTGGGGCGCTTCGTCACGGAGGTTGTCGCGCAGGGGCAGGCCTTGCGAGTCGGCGTAGGCGTGGGCCGCCCAGGGCGAGAACCACCACAGGACGAGTTGCAGGGAACCGAGGGCCGCAGCGATCATCAGCGCGGTGCTCCGCCGGCCGATGATGAGCGTACCCATGATCAGCAGCAGGGTGGCGAACAGGATGTTGCCGACGAGTTGCGGGTCGACGGGCAGCGGGAGCCCGTTGAAAGCCGCCGTCGTGATCGGGGTGAAGACGATGAGCACCGGGATACTGACGATCAGGCCTGCTCGGCCCCAACGGGTGTCATGCGCCGCGGCGAAGACGATGATGCTCCCCACCATGGTGAAGGAGATCGAGAGGAACAGCCCGACGTGGGGCGGCGAGCCCAGCACCGCGTCAAAGCCGTACAGCGAGTGCCACCACAGATCCAGAAGCCCGAAGAGAAGGAACAGCGCGGCACCCGTACCGGCGATCAGATAGCCCAGCGGGGCTCGAAAGGCTCCGCCGAGGACACGTACGGGCTTGCCGCCCGGGAACTGGTCCACGGACTGGCCTGCGCGCTGAGCGGCGGTCGCGATCAGGACCATGGCCAGGCTGGCGAGACCGGCGAAGGCGCTGCCCGCGTACAACATGACGTGCGAGAGTGTGAAGAACGTGTCCGGGCCGACGTCGACGTGCCACTGGATGTCCCAGCTCAGGCCGAACAGGGAAATCATGACCCCGAAGAGGACGGTGTTCGCGGCGATGGGGCCCGTCCGGCTGTCGAGGGAGAGTCTGACAGCGGGGGACGGCTGGGATGCCCTCCTGGTACCGCTGACGGGAAGTGCTGTACTCAATGGATATGCCTTTCTCCTGGCCGTGCATGAGCGGTTACTGACGTCGTCGCGCGGTCGGTTGGTCAGCCGGAGATCACCAGGGGGAATTCGAACTGGTCGCTGCGCGTGCCGTAGTCGACGTTGACGTGGAAGGTCCAGCGCCCCGGCATCATCAGGTGGAGGGTTGTGGAGTAGTTGCCCGGGCTGTGAACCTGTGCGGGTGCCGCGGGCGTCGCGTGTCCGTGGGTGGGCAGCACGGCCTGCAGTGTGACGGTGGGCGAGCCTCCGTCCCCTTCCCGTCGGCGTTCCCCCTGGCGCGAGGTCAGGCGGATGTCGACGTCCGTCGTGCCGCTGCGGGGCCGGGCCACGGTCAGTGTCACTTCATCGGTGGCGTTGCCCCCGGTCAGTGAAACGGCGTCGTCCGTCCAGGAGGGAAGGAACGCGACGGCTGCCAGAGCGAGGCACACCGCCAGCAGGACCGCGGCGCCCGCACGAAGAAACCGGACCGTCGGGTTGCCGGAAGTGCTGAGGGCGTTCACCGCACTCCTCCCGCCGGCGACACGTGCAGGAGATAAGGGATGGTCAGGACGGTGCTGTCGCGCTCGGCCTGGATCCACACGCGGTAGTAGCCGGGGGCGGAGAAGGTGTAGACGAAGGAGACGTCCGGTCCATAGGCAGCCACGGTCTCGTCCGCAGGACTGTCGCCGTTGAGTGGCATAAGGCCGCTCATCGCGTCCGTGCTCGTCCCGCTTCCGTCTTCCGCGTCGCCCCCACCGCTATCCGAAGCCTGTCCCGCACCGTGTTCGGAGTGGTCGCTCATGTCGCCGCCCATGGAGTGCGCGTGAGCCCAGACGGGGGCATCCTGGGCGGCCTGGCCCATACGCGTCGCGCTGGTCGCGTCCGCCTTGTCGAGCGGCCCGACCACGATCATGTGGCCGATCATTCCGAGCCAGGGCTGAAGCGTCGGTGTGTCGCCGACGCGCGCGGTCAGGGTGCTCGCCGCTCCCGCCGTGGGAGAGGACGCCGACAGGCGCACCGGTACACCGTCGACCGTCCGCGTTCCCGGCCCCTGCGGGGTGAGTTCGGCGGGCGTGGCCGGGGCGTCGCCGCGTGGGGAGCCGTCGCCGACGGTCAGACCGGTCGCCGAGCGCACATGCTGGACCCCACCACCGCGGCGGGCCAACTCCGCGGACACGGCGTAGTGACCGGCAACGGGCAGCCGCATTTGGACCTCGTAGGCGCCGGGCGCGGTACGTATGGGGTGCAGGTGCCACAGCTGGCCGGTCGGTCCGATGACCAGCAGATGCATCAGAGCACCGTCGTGGACGATGAGATCGTCCGCGGGCAGGCCGGTGGAGCCGTCGGTCACGCTCAGCCGGAGCGTGCCCCGTTCTGCCGCCTTCGCCGTGTACGGCCCCAACTCCACTGAGGCGGGCGGCCGGGAGTAGTCATTGCTCACCGGCCGGACGACCGCGTAGGGATCGTTGACGTTGTCGTTCGTGGCATCCACCTGGCTGCCCGGCTCCGGCGGCATCGGCAGAGAGGCGGACAGCAGCGCGGCGGTGACGGCTGTCGCGAGCGCGGCCACGACACCTCCGGCCGGCAGCACCACCCAGGCGCCGCGGCGGGCCCGCACAGCGACGAACAGCGTCACCAGCATGAGCACACCAGCGGTGACGAAACCGCCGAACACCGCGAGTTCCGGCGGGGACGTGGTCTGGCCCGGCACCACGAAGGGGATCCGCGCCTTGCGGGACCCGTCATCGACGACAAGCTCCCAGGGCCCGGCTCGATCGATGTCGAGGGCGACGCCGTAGGACCCCGGCGTGCTGCCGAGACTGACCGAGGCGCTACTGGTGATGGTCCCCACCGAGGAACCTTCCGCAGGATCCGCCGACGCACCTGTGGGAACGGTGCCCAGACGCAGGGTGCCCGCCGCAGTGCCTTGATGGGTGAGCACATCCACTTGCAGCGGGCCGGGCAGACCGGTGACCCGCCGCAGAATGATGGTCAGGTCGCGGTCGCCGAGTGTCTGCGCCACCTGCAGGTCACCCCCGGCCGCGGAGTCCGCCCACGCGGAGGGGCCCGCGGTGACGGACAGACCAAGGACACAGAGCACGGCCACCAGCACGCGTGTCACACACGTCATGCCAAGACACTTGAGACCGGTGAATCTGTGGCGAACCGCTGTGGGGGGTGCGTTCTCGTTCACGCGGCAGACAGTAGAAACAGCCCCCATGCGGTGTCGTCACGCATTCGGGTTACGGCATGTCCCCCGCCCGGGGGACACGACCTCCCCCGGGGGCAGGAATGTTTTTCCGCTGGGCTCGTGCACGATGGGGGCCGTGTTGGTTCAGATTCGGGACATGAGTGGGTCCCTCACCCGGCAGTCCGTCCTTGTGGCGGGGTTCTGCCTGCTCGCGGACACCCTCACTTTCTACTACGCGGGTGTGCACGTGAATCCCGCCCTGCCCTTCTGGTGCCTGTTGGCCGGAGTCGTCCTGGTGGATGCGGCGTTGGCGAGTTCGGCCCGCCTCTCCGGAGTCGTGGCGTTCGCCCACGCGGCGCTGGCCGTGGCCGGTGCGCTGCTCCTGTCCGGCGGTACCCCAGGGCGAGACCTCAACGACGCCGGAATGCTCATAGCGGCCTATCGCGCGGGGGCCTGGCTGAACGGCCGACCGGCCGTGCTGGCTCTCCTGTTCCTGGTCGCGGGGTCCATCGGGGCCAGGACACTCGGCGGATCAACCGACATCACCGATTGGCGCACCGTTCTGCTGGGCACGGTGAAGGAGGCTTTGCTCGCCTGGCTGGTCGGCCGCTACACCACGGCTCGCGGCGCGCACATCGCCGAACTGGAACAGCGGGCTTCCCGGGAGCGGGAGAGTGCCCGGCAAGAGCTCGCGGATGCCATCGCCGACGACCGCAGTGCCATCGCCCGGGATCTCCACGACGTCATCGCGCATCATGTGAGCGCCATCGGGGTGCATGCCGGGGCAGCCCGGCTGGGACTCTCCGGGCAGAAGGCCTCGCCGGTGTCGACGGCGCTGGCAGCGGTGGAGACCTCCAGCCGTGCGGCCCTCCTCGACCTGCGCCGCCTGCTGGACTTCCTGCACGACAGCCCCGTGGAGGGCGCCCGGCAACCGGGGTTGGGCAACCTCGACGAACTGATCCACGTCGTGTCCGCCGCCGGCCTTGAGGCGAACATCAGCGTTCAAGGCGCACGACTGGAGCTGGAAGGGTCCTTGGACATCGCCGTCTACCGCGTCGTGCAGGAGATGCTGACCAATGCCCTGCGCCACGGCAACGGCCGTGTGGACATCACCATCTGCTACGAAACTCCGTGCGTCAGCGTCATCGCGATCAACCCCATAGCCGCGTCGAAGCGGCTCGTGGAGGACTCTCCGCGCCGTGGTCTGGAGGGCATCAGCAGCCGAGCGAGTATGTTCAGTGGCTTCGCCTCGTATGGACCCGTGAACGGCGGAGCCGACTGGAAGACATCCGTCACCTTCTCCATGGATGGCACATGAGTCTGCGTATTCTCCTGGCCGACGATCACGCCATGTTCCGCTCGGGACTGAGAGCGGCCCTCGATACCCAGGACGACCTGTGCTGTGTCGCGGAAGTGGCCGACGGCCAGGCGGCCTTGGACGAGGTCATCAGGCTGACGCCTGACGTCGCCATTCTGGACATCCGTATGCCTCGGCTGGACGGACTTCGTGCGGCGGAACGCATCCTCGGCAGGCCGGGCAACACCACGAAAGTCATCGTCCTCACCACCTACGACGACGACCGCTACGTCTACAGCGCCCTCAATATGGGAGTCAGCGGGTTCCTCCTGAAGAGCGTCCCTCCCGAAGAGACGATCGCGGCCATCCACATTGCCGCCAGAGGCGATGCCATCATCGATCCATCGGTCACCCGCCGTCTCATCTCCCGCTTCGCCGACAGCATCGCCCCGCCCGCATCCCCCACCGGGCTCGACAGGTTGACGGCTCGCGAGCGTGAAGTCCTCATGCTGGTGGCCCAGGCATACAGCAACACGGAGATCGCCCGCAGCCTGGGTATCGGCGACGAGACGGTCAAGACGCACGTGTCCCGGATCCTGGCGAAGCTGGGGCTGCGCGACCGCACTCAGGCCGTCATATACGCGGCTTCCCACCGACTCATGGCACCGCCTCCCGACCCGCCGACCGCACACGAGAAAACGGACCGGCGCAACCGCAGGGGCCGTCGCCCTTCCAGGTGAGCCGACCACATGGACCGTCCGCGGGCGGACTGACATGACGGGGACCGCAACCCGGACCCGAGTCCTCAGGAAGCGGTGGTTGACCAACTCGGCGTACACGCCGAAAGCGAACACCTCGACGGGCGCACCGACCCGCGGGCGCCCACCGTCACGTCCCGCCGGTCGCTTCCCCTGCCGGGGGTGGGGCCCTCAACGCAAGGGAGGGCCCTGGAGTGTGAGCGGCCGAGGAGCGAACAGGAAGCGGCGCGGGAGGCCGGTGACCACAGCACGGTCAGCGATCACCACGTGTTGATCAACCGGCACCCGGACCGCGTACGGAGGCGGACCGCATGAGGCGCGCAACGTACGGGTTCCGCGAGCACGTGCTACGGCCGGACATCGGGCGGCCGGACGCTGAGCCGACGACGTTTCACATGCGGTGCGGGGCAACCGGCTGCACGGCCATGAGCCGAGATGAGCGGCAAGGCCGAGGACGGTACGGCGTGGGCCGCTGACCATCTGAAGGGCAACCCGGCTCATCTTGGGTACGGGGAAGTGATCACCCGCCCGTACCGGTTCGTTCCCGGAGCGTGGCGGTAGCCCGACGCCCCGGCTCGCTGAGGGCGGAAAACGAGGCTCATGCGTGGCAGGAGTAGCGTCGGGCCCCATGAAGGCAGTCACCATTACGCAGCCAGGCGGCCCCGAAGTGCTCAAGTGGGCGGACGTGCCGGACCCCGTGCCCGGGAACGGGGAAGTCCTCATCGACGTAGCGGCAAGCGCCGTGAACCGTGCCGACATTCTCCAGCGGCAGGGCTTCTACGACCCGCCCCCCGGTACATCTCTGTACCCCGGCTTGGAGTGCTCCGGCCGTATCGCTGCCGTTGGACCCGGCGTCGGTGGCTGGGCCGTTGGCGATGAGGTGTGCGCTCTGCTGTCTGGTGGCGGGTACGCCGAGAAGGTCACCGTTCCCGCTGGTCAGGTGCTTCCCATTCCGAAGGGGGTGGACCTTGCGACCGCCGCGGCACTGCCGGAAGCGGTCTGTACGGTCTGGTCCAACCTCTTCGGAGTCGGTGGGGGAGACTTCACAAGCTCCAACGTCTTCATGATCGCCCACCTGCGCCCCGGCGAGACCCTCCTCGTGCACGGCGGCTCCAGCGGCATCGGCACCATGGCCATCCAGCTCGCCAAGGCCGTCGGCGCGAAGGTCGCCGTCACCGCGGGCACCGGGGAGAAGCTCGAACAGTGCGCCGCCCTGGGCGCGGACATCCTGATCAACTACCGCGAGCAGGACTTCGTCGAGGAGGTCCGCAAGGCCACCGACGGCAAGGGCGCGGACGTCATCCTCGACAACATGGGCGCCAAGTACCTCGACCGCAACATCCGGGTCCTCGCCGTCAACGGCCGCCTCGCGATCATCGGCATGCAGGGCGGCATCAAGGGCGAGCTGAACATCGGCGCCCTCCTGGCCAAGCGCGCCGCGATCAGTGCGACCTCGCTGCGCGCCCGCCCCCTGGAGGAGAAGACCGCCATAGTCGCCGCCGTACGCGAACACGTGTGGCCGCTGATCGCCGACGGCCACGTACGCCCGGTCGTCGACCGCGAGATCCCCATGAACGACGCGGCCGAGGCCCACCGGGTACTGGAGGGGAGCGGCCACATCGGCAAGGTGCTCCTGGTCGTGCCGTAGGACGTCGCCATGAGGGACGTAGACCACATGGGCCCGTGGGCCCGCCGTACGGGTGTCCTG
Source organism: Streptomyces adelaidensis (assembly GCF_016598475.1). GTDB lineage: Bacteria > Actinomycetota > Actinomycetes > Streptomycetales > Streptomycetaceae > Streptomyces > Streptomyces adelaidensis. The sequence goes on along the minus strand of NZ_JAEMUX010000016.1, from coordinate 18,342 downwards.
CCCGTCCCGGCCGCCCCGCTCATTCCCGCCGTATCCGCAGCCCCACGAAGGCCAGCCCCAGGCCCAGGCCCATCAGTATGAGGCCGGTGCCGAGCGCGAGGGCCTGCAGTACGGGCTCCTCGGTGGTGGCGGCGCCCGGGCCGGGCGGGGCGGCCGGGACGGGCAGGGCGGCGTTCTGCGACGGCTCGGGGGCGATCCCGGCGTCCGGGCCGCCGGGATCCGCGTAGGCATCGCCCTCGTCAGCCTCGTCGCCCTCGTCCTCGACACCTTCGTCCTCGGCGTACTCGTCCTCCGCCTCCAGGGAGCCGGCGTCGTGACGCCCCGGCCGTTCCCGGCCCTCGCCCGCGCGGCTGCCGGCCCGGGAGGTCACGGGGTCGGGCTCGGCCGCGTACCCGGACGGCACGGCCCCCGCCACCGGGACCACGAGCAGCCCGGCCACGAGGAGAACCGTGACGAGGACCAGTCCCGTCACGTGCGACAAGCGGAGCCAAGGAGCCACGCCCCCAGACTCACACGCCACCCGCACCCCGGCATCTCGGCCCGCCGGACCCCGAGGACCCCGAGGACCCCGGTCATGTCGGCCACCCCGGCCACCGACCTCCCCGACCTCCCCCACCACCGGGAAGTCCCCCCGGTGGTGACACGAACGGGTGGTACGTAAACGGCGGATCACCCTCCGCAGGGGGCACCACGCTGATGAGGTGTACGCGTGCGAGAGAATGGCGGCATGGAGATGCCGAGGAACGAACGGTCGCCCGAACAGCCCCAGATCCTGGTCGTGGGCCAGGACGGCATGGCGGTGGGCGGCGGAGGAGGCGAGGACTCCCGCGAGGTCCCGGTGACGGAGATGGTGGAACAGCCGGCCAAGGTCATGCGCATCGGCAGCATGATCAAGCAACTCCTCGAAGAGGTGCGGCTCGCCCCCCTCGACGAGGCGAGCCGGGCCCGGCTGAAGGAGATCCACGCCAGCTCGGTCAAGGAACTGGAGGACGGGCTGGCGCCCGAACTGGTCGAGGAACTGGAGCGGCTCTCCCTGCCCTTCACGGACGAGGCGATCCCCAGCGACGCGGAACTGCGGGTCGCGCAGGCGCAGCTGGTCGGCTGGCTCGAAGGCCTCTTCCACGGGATCCAGACGACGCTGTTCGCCCAGCAGATGGCCGCCCGGGCCCAGCTGGAGCAGATGCGCCGCGCCCTTCCGCCCGGTGTCGGCGGCCACGAGGACGACGACGACCCGCGGACCGTCGGCCGCTCGGGAGGCCCGTACCTCTAGCCTCCGGCCACCCCCCCCGTACGTACACAGAGGGCCCGGCACGTGAAGTGCCGGGCCCTTCCTATGCCAAGCCGAGGGGGCCACAGGGCCACAGGGCCCCGGGTGTCAGGCCGGGTCGCCCGTCGACGTCTTGAGGATGATCGTGGGCATGTCCTTGGGGTCGACGTCCTCGTCGGCGGCGGGGTACTGCTCCATGACGGTGCCCTCGCCGTACGTGTTCTCGTCGACGTCCTGGGTGTCGTACTGCCAGCCCGCCGCCTGGAGGCACTTCTTCACCGAGTCGATGTTCTTGAAGGTGAAGTCCGGCAGCTCGATCTTGTCGGGGTCGTTGTACGACTCCGTGGGTTCCGTGCACGCGGTCGATTCGACGACCTTCGACGTGTCCGGACCCTTGTGCCCCTCGACCACGGTCGGCGAGGCCGACGCGCTCGCGTTGGTGTCGCCGCCCTCGTCCTCGCTGCCGCCGTTCAGCATGAGCGCCGTGACCAGACCGCCGATCGCGACGAGCGACACGAGGATCGCGCCCACCACGACACCCCTGCCGCTCTTCCCGTCCCCGGAACGCCCCGCCGAGAGCGACGACTGCTGCGGAGCGAGGTTGTACGGCGGCGGGGTGGCCGCGCCCTGCTGGGGCGCGTACGCGGCGGTCTGCGGCGGCGTCTGGTAACCGCCCTGCTGCGGGTAGCCGTAGGACGGGGCGGGCGCGGGGGTCGGCGGGCCGTACCCGCCCGTCTGCGGATGCGGCTGGTACGGCGTCTGGACGCTGCCGGACTGCGGTGTGCCCGTCTGGTCGATCGGCGGGAAGACCGCGGAGGCGACGCCTGCGCCGCTGGACGTCTGCACGCCCGGCACGATGCTCGGCGCGACCGGCTGGAGGGAGGCGGCGACCCGCAGGCACTCGTCGCGCATCGTCTCGGCGCTCGGGAACCGCTCGTTCGGGTTCTTCTTCAGCGCGCGGGCGATGATGGCGTCCACGGCCGGCGGCAGCGAACGGTTGATCGAGGAGGGAGCGACCGGCTCCTCCTGGACGTGCGCATACGCTATGGCCAGCGGCGAGTCCGCCTCGAACGGCAGCCGTCCGGTGGTCAGCTGGAACAGCATGATGCCGACCGAGTACAGGTCGGAGCGGGCGTCCACGCCACGGCCGAGCGCCTGCTCGGGCGAGAGGTACTGCGGGGTGCCGACGACCATGCCGGTCTGCGTCATGGAGGTGACGCCGGACTGCATGGCGCGGGCGATGCCGAAGTCCATGACCTTGACGACGGACCGCTTGGTCATCATCACGTTGCCCGGCTTGATGTCCCGGTGGACCAGGCCCATCTCGTGGCTGATCTCCAGGGCGGCCAGCACATCCGCGGTGATCTTCAGCGCCTTGTCGGCGGGCATCGCGCCGAGCTGCTGGACATCAGTGTCGAGCACCGAGCCGAGCGGCTTGCCCTCGATGTACTCCATGACGATGTACGGCGTCGTCATGCCGTCCATCTCGTCCTCGCCGGTGTCGAAGACCGAGACGATGTTGGTGTGGGTGAGCTTCGCGACCGCCTGGGCCTCGCGGCGGAAACGCTCGCGGAAGGCCGGTTCACGGCCGAGTTCGGTGTGCAGCGTCTTGACCGCGACCTGCCGGTCGAGCACCGAGTCGTACGCGAGGTGGACGGAGGCCATTCCGCCCTCACCGAGCAGGTCACGCAGCTGATAACGGCCGCCGGCGAGCGAACGCCCCGCGTACCGGCCCTGTGCGGCGTCCTGGCTCATCTTCCTGCGTCCCCCATCGGCGCGCGCGAAAGCGCCTGGTGCGGCTCCCGCGATCGGTGATCCCTGATGATGCTGGTGATCCTTTGAGCTATTCCCGGCCAAGTCTGCCCCAGGGCACTGACACGTCAAGCGCGGTGCCCGATCCGTGACCGTACGCGAAAGAAGCGTCGCGGAAGCGTTACAGGGGGCGTACGCCCGGTACACAGAACTTGCACGAGTGCGCGCGCTGCGGGTTTCATGGCCGATCGGCCTTCGGATCCGCATTGGATCCGCATTGGATCCGCATTGGATCCGCATTGGATCGACCGCGGATCCGGCTCGGATCCACCTTGAATCCGCCGCGAGCCCTCGTTGCCGGTCGCGCAGCCAAGCCGGACCGGCCTCTTGCGTGAAGGCTGTAGCGTGGCCGACGGAGACCGTAACAAGAACCGCGCGGACCGCGGGCAGAAACGACGGCGAGGACTGATGGCACAGCAGCAGCGCTCTCAGGGCCCGTCCGACCCCGAGGCGACTGGCGGCGGAATGTCAGATGCGCCGGAGTTGTGGGGTAACGGCGGGCTTGTCGGCGACGGTCGGTACCGGATGACCCACAGACTCGGCCGGGGCGGTATGGCCGAGGTGTTCGCGGCCGAGGACGTGCGCCTCGGCCGTACGGTCGCGGTCAAGTTGCTCCGCTCCGACCTCGCCGAAGACCCCATTTCCAAGGCCCGCTTCACGCGTGAGGCCCAGGCGGTGGCCGGTCTCAACCACCACTCCATCGTGGCTGTCTACGACTCCGGCGAGGACATCGTGAACGGCACCCCCGTGCCGTACATCGTCATGGAGCTGGTCGAGGGCCGCACCATCCGTGACCTGCTGCTCAACGCCGAGGCACCCGGACCCGAGCAGGCACTGATCATCGTCTCCGGTGTCCTTGAGGCGCTGGCGTACTCGCACCAGCACGGCATCGTGCACCGCGACATCAAGCCGGCGAACGTCATCATCACGCACAACGGCGCCGTGAAGGTGATGGACTTCGGCATCGCGCGCGCCCTGCACGGGGCGTCCACGACGATGACGCAGACCGGCATGGTCATGGGCACGCCCCAGTACCTCTCCCCGGAGCAGGCGCTCGGCAAGGCCGTAGACCACCGCTCCGACCTGTACGCCACCGGCTGTCTGCTCTACGAACTCCTCGCACTGCGGCCCCCCTTCATCGGCGAGACGCCGCTGTCGGTGGTCTACCAGCATGTTCAGGACATCCCGGTCCCGCCCTCCGAGGTGTCCGAGGGGGTGGCGCCGCCGGAGCTCGACGGGCTCGTCATGCGCTCCCTCGCCAAGGAGCCGGACGACCGTTTCCAGACGGCCGAGGAGATGCGCGGCCTCATCCAGTACGGCCTGCAGATGCTGTACGACCAGGGCGGCCACACCGGCACCTGGAACACCGGGCCCGTGACGACGCACGAGGGCAGGCACACGCCGCCGGGCGGTATGTCCGGTACGGCGGTCATGCCGCACCCCGGGGAACCGGGGACCTCGCAGATCCCGCAGCCGATCCTGCCCGGGTACGGCGGTGGCGGCGGTGGCCGGGACGACGGCGGCTTCGAGGGGCACGGCAACCGGGGCAGCGGCCGCGGCAAGCTGTGGATCCTCGCGTTCCTCGCGGTGGTCGCCATCGCGGCGGGTGTCGCGCTGGCGCTGAACAACAGCGGCGGCGACGACGGCGACACCGGGACCACGCCCTCGCCCACGGTCTCGACGTCCAACAAGGACAAGGACCCCAGCGAGTCGCCCAGCGACGAGGCGACCGAGGAGCCCACGGACGAGAGCACCGGTTCGGGCGACAACTCCGACTACACCCCCTCGTACTCGCAGAGCCCGAGCTACAGCCCGTCGCCGACGCAGAGCCAGCCGACCGAGGAGCCGACGGACGAGGAGCCGACGACCACGGACCCGACGCCTTCGGAGGAAGATCCGGAGACTCCGGTGAGCCCGACGCCCGACGACGGCAGCGGCAGTGACGCCGGCGGCCTGACGGGTGCCGCCACCGGGGGCGACGAGGAGTGACCCGGCGGCCCTCCTCGGGCCCGGTTCACCCCACACTCACCGCGCTCACTCCGCGAACGCCTCGCACACCGCGTCGTACTCCCGCGTCCACCACACCACCAGCCCCGAGGCCGCCGGGAACTGCGGGTCGGCGCACCCGGTGGGCGGCGGCCACGAGCTCGGAGGGCGCGTACGCCCGCGGCGCGGCGGGACGCGCGTAGGACCGCACTTTCGTCAGGTCGAGTTCGTCAGGTCGAGGGCGCCGACGGGCCGTACGAAGAAGATCACCGCCGCCCGGACGGCCTCCTCCGCGCGCGGCTGCACGCCGAGCCGGTCCCAGTCGAGCCGCTCCTCGGCGGCCGCCGTCGCGCGTGCCGTTCCAGCAGCTCTCGCCGCTCCAGCAGCCGATACCGGGCGAGCGCGTCGAACGCGTCGGCCGGCCGATGACGTCGTACCCGGTCGAGCAGGTCGTGGATGAGGGCGAAGGTGGCGACGGGGTCCACGCTCTCGGCGGGCGTCCTTCGCCGAGCCTGTCGCTGGGCGGGGATCAGCGGCCTCCGAGCCGACGGCACCGGCTCCCGCGTCGGGTCCTGCGCCGGCATCACCCGCTCCAGGGGCGCGTGTACGAGGCCCAGGAGCGCCGCCAGGCGGGCGCACTGCCCGGTGGTGAGCCGGCCGCCGTGCCGGTGCCGGCCCTCGATCCAGGGGTGCGGGGCGTAGGGGTGGCCGCCGACGACCGCGACCGTACGCCCGTCGCGTCCGGCCGGCGGCGGGGCCACGGGGACGCCCAGGTCGGCGAGGCGCTGGGTGGCCCGGTGCTGGCGGACGATCGCGGCCGGGCCGGCGGTCTCGGGGTCGAAATGGTGCTTGAGGAAGTACCGGCCACGGGTGGTGGAGAGCCGGTAGCCGCGGTTGAGCAGCCCCTCGTCGACGGGTTCACAGGTCAGTGCCGAACCAGCGGCGTACTGCTGAAACAGGGGCCCCAGAGGGGGTGCGTGGAGCACAGGGGGTGGTACAGATGAGCGCGGCACGCGCCAGATGTTAGGGCACGTGTCGAGCCGCTGACCTGTCGCTTGTCACGGACAGTTGTTACCGGTCGCAGAGTGCGCAGACCCGAACTGTGGCTCGACGTGCAGATGTCCGGGGTTCACGCATGGAGCAACTCTCGGCCACGATCTCCCGGCCCGCCCGCGGCGAACTCTTCCCGTGGCCGGGGTGGCCGGGATAACGTGCCGGTGTTCCGGCCCCCTGTCAGGCTGTAATCCAGTGCTGTGACCAGCAGCTGTTCCCGACGGACGCGACTTACTTGGACCCCCTAGTACCGAATTACTTGGAAATCCAAGGAAAATCGCAGGTCAATAGGGGTTTCACAGGAATGTGGCGTACTGGGTAACGTGCCTCGTGCAGGGCGCTCGCCGGGGCACCTGTCACGTCTGTTCCCGGCCAAGGGCACCCACCCCGTGCACGGGTTTCCGGGATCAGGCGAGCCGCACTGGTCTCCGGCAACCCCGGGGGCCGGACCGACGGAGGAGCACACGTGACCGTGGAGAGCACCGCCGCGCGCAAGCCGCGACGCAGCGCCGCAGGCAAGACCGGCACCACCGGCAGCAGGGCGGCCGGCACCACCGGCACCAAGCGCGCCGCTGCGAAGAAGCCGACCGACGCCGGGCCCGAACTCGTTCAGCTGCTGACGCCCGAGGGCAAGCGCGTCAAGAATCCCGAGTACGACCCGTTCGTCGCCGACATCACCCCCGACGAGCTGCGCGGCCTGTACCGCGACATGGTGCTGACCCGCCGCTTCGACGCCGAGGCCACTTCCCTGCAGCGCCAAGGCGAGCTGGGCCTGTGGGCCTCGCTGCTCGGCCAGGAGGCCGCCCAGATCGGCTCCGGACGGGCCACCCGCGAAGACGACTACGTCTTCCCGACCTACCGCGAGCACGGCGTCGCCTGGTGCCGCGGCGTCGACCCGGCCAACCTGCTCGGCATGTTCCGCGGTGTGAACAACGGCGGCTGGGACCCCAGCAGCAACAACTTCCACCTCTACACGATCGTCATCGGCTCCCAGACGCTGCACGCCACGGGCTACGCCATGGGCATCGCCAAGGACGGCGCCGACTCGGCCGTCATCGCCTACTTCGGTGACGGCGCCTCCAGCCAGGGCGACGTCGCCGAGGCGTTCACCTTCTCCGCGGTCTACAACGCGCCCGTCGTGTTCTTCTGCCAGAACAACCAGTGGGCCATCTCGGAGCCCACCGAGAAGCAGACCCGCGTCCCGCTCTACCAGCGCGCCCAGGGCTTCGGCTTCCCGGGCGTCCGCGTCGACGGCAACGACGTCCTCGCCTGCCTCGCGGTCACCAAGTGGGCGCTGGAGCGCGCCCGCCGGGGCGAGGGCCCCACCCTGGTGGAGGCGTACACATACCGCATGGGCGCCCACACCACCTCCGACGACCCGACCCGCTACCGCCACGACGACGAGCGGGCGGCCTGGGAGGCGAAGGACCCGATCGCGCGTCTGCGCGGTTATCTGGAGTCCGAAACTGACACGGACGAGGGATTCTTCGCGGAACTCGAAACGGAGAGCGAGGCGTTGGGAAGGCGAGTGCGCGAAGTGGTGCGTGCCATGCCGGACCCGGACCACTTCGCCATCTTCGAGAACGCGTACGCGGACGGACACGCGCTCGTGGACGAGGAGCGCGCCCAGTTCGCCGCGTACCAGGAGTCGTTCGCCGATGTGGACGTAGAGGAGGGCCAGGAGCGATGACCACGCAGACAGCGGCCGTGCAGCCGGCCGTGAAGAACCTGGCGCTCGCCAAGGCGATCAACGAATCGCTGCGCAAGGCCCTCGAAACCGACCCCAAGGTCCTCGTCATGGGCGAGGACGTCGGCAAGCTCGGCGGCGTGTTCCGGGTGACCGACGGCCTCCAGAAGGACTTCGGCGAGGACCGCGTCATCGACACCCCGCTCGCCGAGTCGGGCATCGTCGGCACCGCCATCGGCCTCGCCCTGCGCGGCTACCGCCCGGTGGTCGAAATCCAGTTCGACGGATTCGTCTTCCCGGCGTACGACCAGATCGTCACGCAGCTCGCCAAGATGCACGCCCGCTCGCTGGGCAAGGTCAAGATGCCCGTCGTCGTCCGCATCCCCTACGGCGGCGGCATCGGCGCGGTCGAGCACCACTCCGAGTCCCCGGAAGCGCTGTTCGCGCATGTGGCGGGCCTGAAGGTGGTCTCGCCGTCGAACGCGTCGGACGCCTACTGGATGATGCAGCAGGCCATCCAGAGCGACGACCCGGTGATCTTCTTCGAGCCGAAGCGGCGCTACTGGGACAAGGCCGAGGTCGACCCGGAGGCCATTCCCGGCCCGCTCCACAAGGCCCGTGTCGTCCGCGAGGGCACGGACGTCACCCTCGCCGCGTACGGCCCGATGGTGAAGCTCTGCCAGGAGGTCGCCGACGCGGCCGCCGAGGAGGGCAGGGCGCTGGAGGTCCTGGACCTGAGGTCGGTGTCTCCGCTGGACTTCGACTCGATCCAGGCGTCCGTGGAGAAGACCCGCCGCCTGATCGTGGTCCATGAGGCCCCGGTGTTCTTCGGCTCGGGCGCGGAGATCGCCGCCCGCATCACCGAGCGGTGCTTCTACCACCTGGAGGCCCCCGTCCTCCGCGTCGGCGGGTACCACGCCCCGTATCCGCCCGCCCGCCTGGAGGAGGAGTACCTGCCGAACCTGGACCGGGTGCTCGACGCCGTCGACCGCTCGCTGGCGTACTGAGGGAGAGGTCGGTGACGACGATGACAGACACGTCTCTGCGCGAGTTCAAGATGCCCGACGTGGGTGAGGGACTCACCGAGGCCGAGATCCTCAAGTGGTACGTCCAGCCCGGTGACACCGTCACCGACGGCCAGGTCGTCTGCGAGGTCGAGACGGCCAAGGCCGCCGTCGAACTGCCCATCCCGTACGACGGTGTCGTACGCGAACTGCGCTTCCCCGAGGGCACCACGGTCGACGTCGGCACGTCGATCATCGCCGTGGCCGTCGAGGGGGCTGCTCCCGCCAAGGAGGAGCCGGCGCCGCCCAAGCCGGCGCCCGCGCCCGCACCCAAGAAGACCGCCGAGGGCCGCAAGCCGGTCCTCGTCGGCTACGGGGTCGCCGAGTCGTCCACGAAGCGCCGCCCCCGCAAGGGGGCCGTGGCCCCGCCGGCCGAGGACACCCTGTACGCGGCCACGGCCATCCAGGGCGAGCTGAACGGGCATGGGCACGGGCAGGTCTCCGTCGGCCGACGCCCGCTGGCCAAGCCGCCGGTGCGCAAGCTGGCCAAGGACCTCGGCGTGGACCTGGCGACGGTCACCCCGTCCGGCCCGGACGGCGTCATCACCCGCGAGGACGTCCACGCGGCGGTGTCCCCGCCGAAGGCCCCGGAGCCCGGGGTTCCCGGGGTTCCCGGGGTTCCCGGGGTTCCCGGGGTGGAGGCGCCCGGCCCGGCCGCCCCCGCCGTCGCCCCGGCGCCGGCGGTGTCGTACGACGGCGCGCGCGAGACCCGTATCCCGGTCAAGGGTGTCCGGAAGGCGACGGCGGCGGCGATGGTCGGCTCGGCGTTCACCGCGCCGCACGTCACGGAGTTCGTGACGGTCGACGTGACCCGCACGATGAAGCTCGTGGAGGAGCTGAAGGAGGACAAGGAGATGCGGGGGCTGCGGGTGAACCCGCTTCTCCTGATCGCCAAGGCCCTGCTGGTGGCGATCCGGCGCAACCCGGACATCAACGCCTCCTGGGACGAGGCCGCCCAGGAGATCGTCGTCAAGCACTACGTGAACCTGGGCATCGCCGCGGCCACCCCGCGCGGCCTGATCGTCCCGAACATCAAGGACGCCCACGCGAAGACCCTGCCCCAACTGGCCGAGTCGCTGGGCGAGCTGGTCTCCACGGCGCGGGACGGCAAGACCTCGCCCGCCGCGATGCAGGGCGGCACGGTCACCATCACCAACGTCGGCGTCTTCGGCATCGACACCGGCACGCCGATCCTCAACCCCGGCGAGTCCGCGATCCTCGCCGTCGGCACGATCCGGCTCCAGCCGTGGGTCCACAAGGGCAAGGTGAAGCCCCGCCAGGTGACGACCCTGGCGCTGAGCTTCGACCACCGGCTGGTGGACGGGGAGCTGGGCTCCAAGGTGCTGTCGGATGTGGCGGCGATCCTGGAGCAGCCGAAGAGGCTGATCACGTGGGCGTGAGGGCGTGACTGGATAGGCTCAGCGCGAAGGGGCCTGCCGCAACCTTGACTTGCGGCAGGCCCCTTCTGCCTCAACGCGCGGAAGCCGTCAGATTCATGTCTCGGTACCACTCCTGACCTGCGGGAACGCTGAGACCGTAACCTCCAGTTACGGTCTCAAGAATCTCTCGCCGAGATCGCTCTCGATGCCACTCCGGGATGTGGCCGAGGAGAGCCTTATGGGTCCTGCCGTGTGCGGGGGTCGGCCTGGTGACTGCTGGGTTTCGATCACTTGAACCACGACACGAAAGTGAAGAAGGCTGTCCCTTCGTCGCCGCGAAGGGACAGCCCTGTCCAGTTCTGCTGTCGGTCAAACGGCTGTGCTGCCGACCATGAGGATCTTGACGGAGACGGTTCCACCGTCGATCTCGTACGTGGCCCTGTAGACGCCGACGCGCATGCGTCGCAGGTTGGTGTTGCCGAGCTTGCCGCTCGTGGCGGGTTCGGGATTACGGGCGAGTGCGTTGATCGCTTGGACGAGAGGCTTCACGGCGTCGCCGTCGCGCGCCCGGAGCCGCTTGAGGCCTTCGGAAGCGGCTCGCTCCCAGATGATCGTGTAGCTCAAGGGGCTTCCGCTCCGGCGACGAGGGCTTCGATTTCGGCTTGGGTGGATGTGGGTCCGCCGGTGGATCGCGCGTACAGCGACACGGTCACGTCGGCGAACTCGATTGCCCGCTCGCGTGCGTCCTCGTCGGGCGCCGAGTCGGCGAGCGCCTGGGTCCACCAGTGGTTGAGGAAGGCATCGAAGCCGCCGGAGTCGGCGAGGGAGCCCAGTTCCGCGTAGAAGCCGGCCCGGTGATCGAGTCGCAGGGCGGCTCCGATGCCGTCGACGTTGCGCTGGACGACCACGCTGTTGAATCCCGTGACTTCCAGAGCCTCTGCCACCACGGTCTGCCACTCGGCTGCCATCTGCGTCCCCTTTCGCCGTGCGGCCAAGGTACCGCCGCGGCACTTTCGGAGACGGCCGAGGAGCCTACGCATCCGCTCCTCCCGGAACGTCCAGCTCCGCCCAGATCCTCTTGCCCACGGTGAGCTTCTCGACGGCCCAGCGGGCGGCGAGCGCGCGGACGATGAGCAGCCCCCGCCCGGACTGATCGGTGTCTTCGATCCCGCGCGCCTCCGGCAGCCGCTCACCCCTCGGATCGGTGACGGCGACGCGCAGCGTGTTGCCGTTCAGGGACGTCTCCACGCGGAACAGCCGGTCTCGCAGACACCCGTGCAGCAGGGCGTTGGTGCACAGCTCGCTCGCGAGTAGCGCCGCGTCGCCGGCGGCGCCGGGGTGGCCCCAGTCGGCGGCGAGCCCGGCGACGTGTCTGCGGGCGACGGGGATGTTGCCCGGCGTGGGGGTGTAGCTGGCGGCGTCGTAGCGATCGTAGGCCTTGGGCCGGTTGAAGGGGGGAGGGCAGGAATCGGTCATGGGCGCACCTCCTTGTGCGTTGCCGGGTGCCCGTGGCGGTGGCCAGGTGGGTGGGGGTGGTGGCTCTGCCGTGCAGGCTCTGGCTTGGGCAGCACGGTGCCTTCCGCCAACTGGTGTCGCTGAGTGGGCGATCGGATACCGACCGTAGCGTCACTCCCGCTTTGGCAGCAATCGAACGTGGCAGAAATATCCCTGCCCAGATTGTGAGGTCCTCTTGCAGACCTACAGACTGGGGTCACTCAGCTGGAAGGATCCCTGCATGGGCAACAACCCTGACCGTGGACGGACTGTCACAACCGTCCTGGGGCGCAGGCTTGGCGGAGAGCTGCTGCGCATGCGTGAGGCTTGCTCCTTGCGTCAAGTGCACGCTGCCGAAGCGCTGACGGCGTCCATCACGAAGGTGGCGAAGATCGAGCGTGGCCAAGTGCCGTTGCGGGATCCCGACGTCAGGGCGCTGTGTCATCTGTACGGCGAGAGCGACGAGTTGGTGATCGGGAGGCTGCTGGCCATTGCCAAGGCCGACCGAGACCGACGCAAGGTCCAGGGTTGGTGGAACCAGTACCCCCAGCTGAAGGCGCAGATGGAGTATGTCGTCCTGGAGGACATCGCCACAGAGCTGCGTACTTGGCAGCTCGCCTTTGTCCCAGGTCTCTTGCAGACGTCGGACTATGCTCGGGCTCTCGCGGTCGGCAACGGGACCTGGGACGACCCCGGTGAGATCGAGTCCTTCGTCGAGGCGAGGATGGCGCGTCAGGCGCGGCTGACCGGTGAGCGTCCGTTGCAGCTCTGGGCGATGCTGCACGAGGGCGTGCTGCGCCAGTTGGTCGGTGGGCGAGACGTCATGCGCTCCCAGTTGGACCACCTCCTTGGAGCGGCGCAACTGCCCAACGTTCGGGTACAGGTCGTCCCGTTCTTCGCGGGTGCCCACCCAGGGATGACCAGCGCCTTCACTGTGATTTCCTTCGCCGAGCCGGGTGCCCTGGACCTGGTGCAGGCGGACACCGTCTCGACGAAGGTCTGGCTGGAGAGTGAGACTGATGCCACGCGCCACAACGCGATCTTCGATCGCCTCACCCGGTTGGGGCTGGCGCGGCACGAATCCCTCAGCCTCATCGACAGCATTCGCAAGGAGGTGTAGGCGGGCATGCCCGGGTTCGAGTTCATGAAGTCCACGTACAGCAGCGGCGATGCACACGGTGAGTGCGTTGAAGTCGCCTGCAACATACCCGGCGCCGTCGTTGTCCGAGACTCCAAGGACCCCGACGGGCCGATACTCCGGCTCACGCCAAGGGCTTGGGCATCGTTCGCGGGGCATGTGGGGCGCCCTCACTGAACTACAAAGGGGGCCACCGCGGTGAGCGGTGGCCCCCTTCTCGTACCTCTGGGGAGGCCTGTGCGGCCTAGAGGGTGGCGAAGCCGTAGTTCATGAGCTTCTTCACGTCCGCCGTGCGGTTGTCCTCCGAGGAGGCGGTGAGGACGGTGCCCACGATCGTCTTGCCGCTGCGGGTCGCGGAGAAGACGAGGCAGTACTTGGCCTCGGTGCCGGAGCCGGTCTTGATGCCGATCGTGCCCTTCCAGCCGAGAAGGGTGTTGGTGTTCACCCATGCCGCCATGGTGCGGGTGCTGCCGCTCTTGGTGATGGTCTTGGCCGTGTACGACTTCGTCGCCACGACCTTCTTGAACGTGGCGTTCTTCATGACGTTGCGCGCGAGCTTGGTGAGGTCGCGCGGAGTCGAGGCGTTCGCGCCCTTGCTGATGCCGTCGAACGAGTCGAACTTCGTGTTCGTCATGCCGAGGCTCTTGGCCGTGGTGTTCATCTTGGCGATGAAGTTCTTGGTGCGGGCCGAGACCGTCGAGCCGGAACCGAACTTGTCGGCCAGCGCCATCGCGGCCTCGCAGCCCGACTTCAGCATCATCCCGTACAGCAGCTGACGAACGGTGACCTTGTCGCCGACGATCAGATTGGCCGACGAGGCGCCGTTCTTGACGATGTAGTCGCTGTACGCCTTCTTGATCGTCACCTTGGCGTCGAGGTTCAGATTCGACTGCGACAGCACGACCTTGGCGGTCATGATCTTCGTGGTGGAGGCGGTGAGCCTCTTGGTGTCAGCGGCCTTGGTGAAGAGCGCCTTGCCGTTGGCGCTGTTCATCACGAACCCGCCCTTGGCGGTGATCGTGGGCTTCGTAACTGCCTGCGCGGGTGCGGAGCCGATGACTCCGGTCGCGATCATCGCGCCGGTGGTCACGACGACCGCGGCGGCCCTGCGGACACGTGCGCCCTTTATGGCGGTAATCAAGTCAAGTACCCCGATTGCGTCAAATGTCTGAGGAGCGCGGCCACTTGGGCGCCGGCGAGCAGGCACGGCGGGGCCGCTTCTCGTGTGACAAGTGAGTAGCACAAAAGGTTGTGCGGTGGGTGAGGCGGGGGTCAATTCAAGTCCATTTGACAGCTCCCTGACAGGATCGGGATGGGGTGACTGTCCCGGATTCTGGACGTCCGCAGCCATGCGTACGTGTTGTATCTATGCTGTGGGCATGCCCTCCGCGCCAGCCCCCGCCCCCGCCGTGAAGCAGCCCCCCGCCGCCGACCGTGTCTACGCCCACGTCAAACGGGGTGTTCTGGAGCGCCGCTACGAGGGCGGCACGCTGCTCACCGAGGGGGAGCTGGCCGAGGCGGTCGGGGTGTCGCGGACGCCGGTGCGGGAGGCGCTGCTGCGGCTGGAGGTCGAGGGGCTGATCAGGCTCTATCCGAAGAAGGGCGCCCTGGTCCTGCCCGTCTCCGCGCAGGAGATCGCGGACGTGGTGGAGACCCGGCAGCTGGTCGAGGAGCACGCGGTCCGCAAGGTCGTCCCCGCCTCGCCGCAGCTCATCGAGCGCCTGGAGGGCCTCCTGGAGCAGCAGAAGGCGCAGGCGGCCGCCGGGGACCTGGCGGCCGCCGCGGTGACCGACCGCTGCTTCCACGCCGAGATCGTCCGCGGCGGCGGAAACGAGATCCTCTCGCGCCTCTACGACCAGCTTCGCGACCGGCAGTTGCGCATGGGCGTCGCCGTGATGCACGCCCACCCCGACCGCATCACCAAGACGCTCACCGAGCACGAGGAGATCCTCCGGGCGCTGCGCGCGGGCGACGCGGAGGCGGCCGTGGCCCTGGTGCACCGGCACGTCAGCTGGTTCTCCGACCTGGCGCGGGGGGAGGTCCGTTGAGCCGCCCCGGCATATCCTCGTCCGCGGCGTCGCTGCCGGGGGATCCACCCGGGGGCCGCCGTGCCCTCGCCGTGTGGGGCATCGGCGTCTCCGTCTACTTCGTCGCCGTGATCTTCCGTACGTCGCTGGGGGTGGCCGGCCTCGACGCCGCCGAGCGCTTCCATGTGGGCGCCTCCGCGCTGTCGACCTTCTCGATACTCCAGCTGCTGGTCTACGCGGGCATGCAGATACCCGTCGGCCTGCTGGTCGACCGGCTCGGCACCCAGAAGGTGCTGACCATCGGCATCCTGCTGTTCACGGCCGGCCAGGTCGGCTTCGCGCTGTCGCCGTCGTACGGCACGGCGCTGGCCTCGCGGGCGCTGCTGGGCTGTGGCGACGCGATGACGTTCATCAGCGTGCTGCGGCTGGGCAGCCGCTGGTTCCCGGCCCGGCGCGGGCCGCTGATCGCGCAGTCCGCGGGGCTGGTCGGCATGGCGGGCAACCTCGTCTCGACGCTGCTGCTGGCCCGGCTGCTGCACGGGGTGGGCTGGACGGCGGCGTTCGCGGGCAGCTCGGTCGCCGGGCTCGTCGTCCTCGTACTGACCCAGCTGTTTCTGAAGGACCACCCCGAGGGGCACGAGCCGGAGCCGTTCCCGCACCACGGGGCGGCGTATGTGCGGCGGCAGATCGCCGCGTCCTGGCGGGAGCCCGGCACCCGGCTCGGGATGTGGGTGCACTTCACCACCCAGTTCCCGGCGATGGTGTTCCTGCTGCTGTGGGGGCTGCCGTTCCTGGTCCAGGCGCAGGGCCTGAGCAGGGGCACCGCGGGCGAGCTGCTCACCCTCGTCGTCCTCTCCAACATGGTCGTCGGACTGGTGTACGGCCAGATCGTCGCCCGGCACCACGCGGCGCGGCTGCCGCTGGCGCTCGGCACGGTCCTCGCGACGGCGGCGGTCTGGGCGACCACGCTGGTCTACCCCGGCGAGCACGCGCCGATGTGGCTCCTGATCGTGCTGTGCACGGTCCTCGGCGCCTGCGGACCGGCCTCGATGCTCGGCTTCGACTTCGCCCGCCCGGCGAACCCGCTGGAGCGTCAGGGCACCGCCTCCGGAATCACCAACATGGGCGGTTTCGTCGCCTCCATGACCACCCTGCTCGCGGTCGGCGTCCTCCTGGACGCGACCGACGACAACTACCGCGCCGCCTTCTCCGTCGTCTTCGTCCTCCAGGCGCTGGGCCTCAGCCAGATCCTCCGCCTACGAGGCCGCGCGGCCCGCCGCGAACGCGAACGGCTGGTGGCGAGCCGGGTGGAGACGGTGCATGTACCGGCGTGAGGGGCCGCGCCCGGCGTAGGGGGCGGGCTCTGTACGACATGCCGCTCATCCCCGTGCTGCCGGGCCTGGCCATGGCCGTGGGCGACGCCGCGGGAGCCATGCTCGTGCCGGTGGGGAGGGTGACGTAGCCGGCGTTCGATCAGTTCGCCTGGCCGTGAGCCGTGAGCCGTGAGCCCTGGCCGCCGGGGCGGTCACACCGTCACGGTGAAGGCGCGCAGGATCGTCGCGATCAGGTGGGGGTCGCCCTCGCCCTTGATGCGGTCGGCGACGGCGTCGGCGCTCACGCGGCCGCAGGCGAGGCGGACGTAGGTCTCCCAGTCGAGGGTGAGGGTGGCGGCGGGGCCGAGGGCCGGGGACGTCTCCAGGGAGCCGCGGCCCTGCATGTCGACGCGGACGGTGCGGATGAACTCCACGGGGCCGTGGACGTCGACGACGACGGCCGAACTGCGCGGCGCCTGCGCGTCCTCGGCGACGACCTTCGGCAGTACGGAGAGCAGCTCGTCACGGACGACGTACGCGCCCGGCGAGTCCAGGTTCCCCGGCTGCCCCAGCGCGGCGCGCAGATCCTGCTCGTGGACCCAGACATCGAACGCGCGGTTCCGCATGGCCTGTTCGAGGGTCTGCTCCGTGCTGAGCGGGCCGCGCATCTTGTGACCGGGGTCCCGCGACTCGTTCCGCAGCTGACGGTTGCGGCGGATGATCGTGTACTCCAGCTCGGAGGTCATCTCCGGCGCCGTGTGGTGGCGGCGGGCGTCGACCTGCATCTCCATGTACCGCTGGTGCTCGGTCCGTACGTGGTAGAGGTCGCGCGGGAGGGTGTGGATCGGCCGCGGGTCGCCGAGCATCTCGCTGTCCAGGCCGATGACATGGGAGACCACATCGCGCACCGACCAGGCGGGGCACGGCGTCCGCCGGTTCCACTCACCCTCCACGAGCGGCGTCACCAGCTCGGATATCGCGTCCACGGAGTGGGTCCAGGCGTCGGCGTAGGGCTGAAGAGTGGGATGCAGACTCACGGAACGGGACCCCTCGGGCGGTCGGTACCTGTCAGTACGGTCGATGCGTATCAGTATGTGGGTGGCGGGTTTCGGTAGGGGCGTCGGCGTTGACGGCGGTGAGTGGGCGTCGGCGGCTGTCAGTGGGTGTTCTGAGACGTTAAGTTACGCTGCTGTGAGGCACCCCGGCAGTGCTTTGGTGTGACGATCGTAGGCCGGAGTGGACGTCTCGAATGCCAGGACGGTGGTAGTGTGCGCGCCTCGCTCATCCAGATCGGCGTAGATGAGGACGAATCGGTCGATTCGCGCAGGCGGCGCGTGGCCTCGCTGGTACGGGGCCAGACCGGCGCCGATCTCGTCGTACTCCCGGAGCTCTGGACCACCGGCGCGTTCGCGTACGAATCCTTCGCGGAGGCGGCCGAACCGCTGCAAGGGCCGACGTACGAGGCGATGGCCAAGGCGGCGAGCGACGCGGGCGTGTGGCTGCACGCGGGCTCGATCCCTGAGCGTGATCCGGATGGACGTCTTTACAACACCTCCCTCGTCTTCTCACCGTCCGGCGGCCTCGCCGCCGCCTACCGCAAGATCCACCGCTTCGGCTTCGACAAGGGCGAGGCCGTGCTGATGGGCGCGGGCGCCGAGCTGGTGACGCTCCGGCTCCCCGAGACCACCCTCGGCGTCGCCACCTGCTACGACCTCCGCTTCCCCGAACTCTTCCGCGGCCTCGTCGACGCCGGCGCCGAGACGTTCGTCCTCTGCGCGGGCTGGCCGGAGCGCCGCCGCTCCCACTGGACCCTGCTGGCCCAGGCCCGGGCCGTCGAGAACCAGGCGTATGTCCTCGCGTGTGGAACGGCCGGTACGCATGCCGGAGTTCCGCAGGCCGGTCACTCGATCGTGGTCGATCCGTGGGGCGAGGTCCTGGCGGAGGCGGGCTCCGGCGAGGAGGTCCTCACCGTCGATCTCGACCCGGCGAAGGTCGCGACCACCCGGGAGCAGTTCCCGGCGCTGAAGGACCGGCGGCTGGGCCTCGAAGCACCCACGCGTCAGAGGCCGCCGAGGGAGCCCCTTGGCCATCCGGCCCCCTGACCCCCTGGCCATCCGGCCCC
>NZ_JAEMUX010000159.1 GCF_016598475.1 Streptomyces adelaidensis | reverse complement strand
GAGCGACCGGGTCCGGCGGAAGGCGGAGGTCGCTGTCTTACCTGGGTTATAGAGGCAATCGTCCCTCAGCCCGACGACCGGCAATCAGCCATCGCCATAAGCTCATTCACATCGAGAAGGCGACCGGAACCGGAAACGGGAAAACAATTCCCGATTCCGTCGCATTCCTCTCCATTCCTTTCCATGCCTTTTTACTCAGGGCCTTTTTACTCAGGGCCTTTTTACTCAGGGGGATTTCCCATGTCCAAGCGCATCATCGTGTCGTCCGTCGTCGGTGTCCTCGCCCTCGGCGGCGTGGCCGCCGGTGGCCTCGCCGTGGCCTCCGCCGCCACGAAGCCGGCCGTGGAGGACAGCTCGGTCCGCTACGTCGCCCCGTCCGGCGACAAGGACGGCTCGCTCACCTTCACCGCGAACGTGTCCGACGACTCCGGCGTCAAGAGCCTCAAGGTCATCGCCTGGCCCGCGAGTTCGAAGCTCGACCCCACCGAGGCGGAGATGGAGCACGTGGACAGCGCCGAGTGCGACAGCACCTCGGACGAGACGTCCCGCTGCACCTACGAGCTGACGGTCACCAAGGCCGACGCGGCCGACCTGGACAAGGGCACCTGGTACGTCTCCGCGCTGGCGACCGCCAAGGACGGCGACACGGAGTTCGTGTCCCCCGCCGCCACCTTCGAGATCACGGGCTGACCTCGCCACGGCGGTTCGGCAGCGGGGACGGGTGGGGTCTGAACACCACCCGTCCCCGCCCTGGCTACTTCATGCCGCCCCTACGTCAGGCCCAGCAGCCGTTGACCGTGGCGGCGAGGCCGTCCAGGGCGTCCTTGATGTCGGACGGGCCGGCGGTGGAGTCGTTCTCGATGAAGGAGAAGACCTTCCAGCTGCCGTCCTGGGCCTTGGTCAGACCGCTGAGGGCGACGGCGCCGGTGAGAGTGCCGGTCTTGGCCTTGACCTGGCCGACGGCGCACTTGGAGTCGGCGGTGTCGAACCGGCCGAACTCGGGGCCGAGGGTGGCACCCGCCTCACCCGAGACGGGCAGCCCGTCGATGATGTACTTCAGGGTCTGGCTGTGGCGCGGATCGGCGGCCAGGTCGACGATGTCGGCCATGGTCTGCGCCGGGATACGGGTCGCGCGGGACAGCCCGCTGCCGTCGTACATCTCGAAGTTGTCCAGCGAGATGCCGTACCGGGTGAGGACGTCGCGGACTACGGCGGTGCCGTCCTCGAAGGTGGCCGAGCGGCCGGCGCCGATCGCGGTGAGCCGCAGCAGCGACTCGGCGATGTCGTTGTCGCTGACCTTGAGCATCTGCTTCACGACGGTGGAGAGCTTGTCGGACGTGTGCGTGGCGACGGGCACGTCCCCCTTGCCGACCACTCCGCGGGTGACGCCGCCGTCGACCGTGACGCCCCGCTCGGCGAGCAGCCCGGCGAAGACGCCGCCGGCGTCCAGGGAGGTGTCCTCGACGTTGTGCGAGTCGACCACCAGCGCGCGTACCGGTGCGACGGAGTCCGGGTAGTAGCCGGTGTTCCAGCCGTTGGCGAGCGTGGGCTCCGGGAAGAGGCTGTCGTCGATACGGACCTTCACCGAGGTGAGCCCGGCGTTCTTCAGCCCCGCGACGGCGGTCTTGGCGAGTGCGTCGAGGTCGTCCGTCGTCAGGGTGCGGTCGCCGCCGCCGACGAGGGTGAGCGTGCCGTCGCCGTACACGACCTTCGTGGTGATCCGGTGGTTCGGGCCGAGCACCGTCAGCGCGGCGGTGGAGGTCGCGAGCTTCGTGTTGGACGCGGCCATCAACGCGGTCGACGCGTCGTGCCCCCAGACGAGTTTGTCTGACTTGGCGTCGATGACGACACCGCTGAGCGTGCTCCCGAGGCGCGTGTCCTGGCTGCGCGTGTTCAGGTTGTCCGCGATCTTCTGCTCGGCGGCGTCCAGTTCGGTCGCCCCGGCCTTGGCCGTGTTCTCGGCGGTGTTCTTGTCTGCGGCGAAGGCCGACGGACCGGCCAGGATCGTCCCGGCGACCGGGGCGACCACCGCGATCACGGCCGCCCGGCGCAGCGCCGGGTTCGGCGCCTTGGCCTTACGGTGACGACCGCCCGAGCGGACGGCGGAGGAGGAGGGGGAGGAGGAGGGGGAAAAGCTCGGCATGGGGGCCTCGGTACGCGTTTCGTGAGTGGGGATGTGGGGGGGGAGAATCTTGAAAATGAAAGTAACAGCAGAGGCCCCTGCTACTGATGGGTACTGTGTGAAGAGTTGGCGCACCCTCTTCCCTTTGTGACCGCGAACACGCTAAGCGAACACGCTCCGCGAGCGGATCAGCGGTAGTCCGGGTTGGGTGCGTCGAGATGGCAGCCCGCGTCCCACGCCGAGCGCTGGTTGCCATGGGCGGGAATGCCGCCGGACCGCTTGAGCAGCGCGGCGACATGCATCAGGTTCCAGGTCATGAACGTGGCGTTGCGGTTGGTGAAGTCGTTCTCCGGTCCGCCTGAACCGGGGTCCAGATACGACGGCCCCGGCCCCGCCGGACCGATCCAGCCGGCGTCCGCCTGGGGCGGCACGGTGTAGCCGAGGTGCTGGAGGCTGTACAGCACATTCATCGCGCAGTGCTTCACACCGTCCTCGTTACCGGTGATCAGACAGCCGCCGACCCGGCCGTAATAGGCGTACTGCCCCTGCTCGTTGAGCAGCCCGGAGCCGCCGTAGAGCCGCTCGATCATCTTCTTCGTCACCGAGCTGTTGTCGCCCAGCCAGATCGGCCCGCACAGCACCAGGATGTCGGCGGCCATCACCTTCTCGTGGAGCGGCGGCCAGGCGTCGGTGGCGAAGCCGTGCTCGGTCATGTCGGGGTAGACGCCCGGGGCGATGTCGTGGTCGACCGCCCGGATCACCTCCGTGGCCACCCCTCGCCCCTCCATGACCGCCCGGCTCTTGTCGATCAGCCCCTGGGTGTGGCTGAGCTGGGGGGAGGGTTTGAGGGTGCAGTTCACGTAGAGGGCGGTGAGGTCGTCGAACCGATAGAGGGCGGCGGGAGGGGTGCGGGAGGGAGGGGTGGGGGAGGACGCAGAGGTATCCATGACGGGCAGCGTCCCGCCCGGCTGCCGTTTTGTCCCGGCACGACGCGCCGCCCGGCGGCCCCGCGCGAGCCGTCCCGAGTGCCGTTGATGCTCCTATTGCTCGTCAAGCGCTCTGAGGCACGAGGCGCAAGGTACTTTCGTTGCATGGCACTGACTCCCGACGACGAGGTCCGCAGCCGCGACGAACTGGTCTCCTTCGTTCGAGAACTGCGTCAGGACTACCTCCGTCGGGGACACGAATGGGAGAACCAGAATCTCGACGGTTTCCTTGAGGCCCTTGCGGCATGGATGCATGACTCGCCGGGCTGGTACCAGAACGTGGGGAAGGATCTCCCGGAAGGCGGGGACTGGAACTTCCTGGCCCGAGCGCTTCGGGCCGCCACTGTCTATGAGTGAAGTGGTGTTCGCGTCGAACGGTCAGGCCGCGTGGAGCCATTCGCGGTAGGTGTGGGCGAGGTCGTCGTCTCGGCGGATCCCGCGTTCGAGGGTGGAGATGGTGGTCGGCCAGAGTCCGAAGTGACGGGCGGCCGCGGTGAGCGTGATGTTCTTGGACTGGCGCAGAGGCCGCAGGTCGGCGATGCCGGGGACGGTCACCGTGCTGGTCAGGCAGCGGAACATCTCGCGGGCGATGGCCCGTTTCAACAGCCGGATGATCTCCTTCTTCGTCCGGCCCGCGGTGGTCTGCCGTGCTACGTATTCGCGGGTGCGGGAGTCGCTGGACATGCGGACCAGGGCGATGCGGTAGAGGGCGGCGTTGGCCGCCCGGTCGCCGCCGCGTGAGAGGCGGTGCCGGTTCGTTCTGCCGCTGGAGGCGGGGACCGGGGCGGCTCCGCAGAGGGCGGCGAAGGAAGCCTCGGTCCGCATGCGTTCGGGATTGCCGCCGGCGGTGACCAGCAGCTGGGCCGCGGTGTCGGGGCCGACTCCGTAGACGGCCCGCAGGCCGGGGTTGTGGGCGGTGACCTCGCTGTCCAGGGCCCGGGTCAGGGCTTCGTGCTCGGCGGTCAGCTCTCTGACCCGCCGGGCGAGGCTTTTGAGCGCGGTGAGGACCGCGGTGTGGACCGCGTCCCCGCCCGGCCGCAGCCGGGCCAGGGTGTCGGTGCGCTTCTGTTCCCTTCAGCCGGCCGTACTTGGCGCGGATGGCCTCGGGCGCGCTGATGAGGATGTGCCCGATCTGGTTCAGGGCCGCGGTGCGGGCCTTGACGGCGGAGCGGGCGGCGTTGTGCAGGGCACGTATCCCGGCGACGGTGTCGTCCTTGGGCGCGCCGGAGGCCCGTCCGGACAGGGCCGCCCGGGCAGCGGCGTAGGCGTCGATGGGATCGGACTTGCCGATGCGGCGCCTCTCGGCCCGGTCGGGCCGGTTGACCTCCACCACGTGAAGGCCCGCCGAGCGGGC
This sequence comes from Streptomyces adelaidensis, assembly GCF_016598475.1. Lineage (GTDB taxonomy): Bacteria > Actinomycetota > Actinomycetes > Streptomycetales > Streptomycetaceae > Streptomyces > Streptomyces adelaidensis. Next base: position 3,713 of record NZ_JAEMUX010000159.1, on the reverse strand, counting down.
GGCCCGGGTGAAGCCCGCCCCGTAGGAGGCGGTGCCTTCCACGCCGATCGCGATCACGTGTCCGTGCGCGGTAAGGAAGGCCACCGCCGCGGCATACCCCGCGGCGGTGGTGGCGAACTCGGCGTCCGCGAGGTGACCGCCGTTGTCGCTGATGACCGCGACGTGAACCGTGTCGGCGTGGGAGTCGACCCCGCCGCACACGATCTCATCGGCTGTGTCCTGTGCCGTCACTGCTGCCATGCTGGTAAAGCCTTCCCAGTCCGGAGGCAGGCGTCGGCCGGGTGGCGCAGACAGGACATTGAAGGGGCTTCTGACCAAGCTCCTGGTCATGTTCCGCCCGGCCGAAGCCATGAGAACAAGCCCCGGCGGCCGGACAGAACAACGGGAGGACAACCCAGCAGGGCGTCAGTCAGTGCCCGAGTCACGACCACCGGAACCTGCTTACCACTATCAATGTCAGTGCCTCGGGCTAGTCTCCGCAGAACTGACCGATTGCTCCATTTTCAGGGAGGTTCTCATGGTCTCGCGGCTCAACCCCTACCTCAGCTTCGACGGCGACGCCCGGCAGGCGATGGAGTTCTACAAGGAGGTCTTCGGCGGCGACCTGGCGCTGAACACCTTCGGTGACTCCGGCCAGGCGGGCGCCCCGGAATCCGACAAGATCATGCACGGCATGCTGGAAACCCCGAGCGGCTTCACCCTGATGGGCGCCGACACCCCGCCCGGCATGGACCACACCCCCGGCACCAACTTCTCCGTGAGCCTCAGCGGCGACGACGACACCGAGCTGCGCGGCTACTGGGAGAAGCTCTCCGCGGGCGGCTCGGTCTCCGTCCCCCTCGACAAACAGATGTGGGGCGACGTCTTCGGCATGTGCACGGACCGCTTCGGCATCCCCTGGATGGTGAACATCAGCGAGCCGCAGGGCTGAGAAGGCGGCTCCTCACCCGGATCCGCAAGCACCAGCCGGCACCGCCCAAGTGGACGAGAAGATCCAGTTGTGGGTGTCGCCCCAGGAGCTGCCGGTCCTCCCCGCCCTCACCGAACGCTTCCGGGTCCTGGTCTACGACCGCCGCGGCCACAGCCGCAGCGAACGTCCACCGGGACAGGGCTCACGGTACGAGGACGAGGAGGACCTGGCGGCCCTGATGGAGGCCCTGGGCTTCGCCCCCGCGTACGTCGCCGGCAACTCCTTCGGCGCCTCGACCACCCTCGGCCTGGCCACCGGTCCACAACAGCTGATGACGGAGACCGCGCGGAAGTTCGCCCATCGAGGACGCGGCCTCCACGTCCACCCCTGCCTCCCCCGAGGGGAACCCCCGCCCGTGACGGCGAACCGAAGCCGGGCGGGGGGCGATCACATCCGACTCATCCGACTCGTCGACTCATCCGAAGGTGACGTCGAGACTGCCGTCGCTGCCGAAGGACCAGCCCAGCGCACCGGAGTACGACGAGCACCGGGCCCCGTTCGTCCCGGACCAGAACTGGTTGGAGGTGTCGGAGTTCCCGATGATCCGGTCGTTCGTACCGCTACCGCTCCGGCACGACGTGTTGTCGCGGAACACCGACGTACCACCGTCGAAGTTGAAGTTCCGCTCGGTGTTGTCGATGCTCACGTTGCCCGAGACCGCCATCGTCCCCGGGTTGCTGTTCCACGTGAAACCGTGTTTGCCGTTGTCGTAGGCGATGCTCCGCCGGACGACATGGTTCACCGCGATGTCGTCGCCGCCGAGCTTGTAGCCGTTACGGTCCCCGTTCCCGGCCTGCGAGCCGTCGCTGAGGGTGCCGTTCTCGTAGGCGAGCGAGTCCTCGACGGTCACCGGCCCGATGGCCCCGGTGTCCGTCTTGGTGTACAGATCCCATCCGTCATCGATGTTGTTGTGGGCCACGGCGTACCGGAACACGTTCCCGGTCCCGGTGGTCAGCTTCGCCGCGAACCCGTCCGCGTCCTCCCCGTCGGAGTCGGCGTTGTCGTGCGACTCGGCGCTGAGGATGAGGTTGTTCGCCGGCCACTCACTGCTGGGGCTGGTGGAGGAGATCCGCCCCAGCTGAAGCCCCGTGTCCCGGTTGAACCGCGTCACGGTCCGCTCGATGACGTTGTTGCTGCCACCGACGTAGATGCCGTTGTCACCGGCCCGCTCGACGACGATGCCGTTGACCCGCCAGTACGAGCCGTTCAGCTGAAGTCCACGGTTCGACGAACTCTCGCTCTGCGCGGAGAAGTTGAGGACCGGGGTCTCGCCGGGGTAGGCGGACAGGGTCGTACGGGCGCTGGAGGTCCCGTTGTTGCCGACCGGGATGGTGACGGTCGAGGAGTGGGCGTACGTGCCGCCGCGCAGGTAGATCGTCCCGCCGGCGGTGATGCGGCTGATCGCCGAGGTGAGGGTGGTGGGAGCCGAGACCGTACCGGCCGCGGAGTCCGTCCCGGTCGGCGAGACGTAGAGCGCGGAGCTCGACGGCGGGGTGGTGCTGCCGTCGGGCACGGTCGCGTCGAGGTAGTCGATGTTGGGCAGCCCGGTCGCGGAAGTGGGGCTGATCCGGACGACGTTGCTGCCCGACGTCACCGGCACGGTGACCGTCTTGGTCGTCCACCCGGTCCATGTGCTCGTGCTCTCGAACGACGCCGTCGCGGCCGTGGCGCCGTTCACGGTGACGTTCGCGGCCCGTGCGGCGGCGGTGCCGTTGGCGAACCGTACGGACAGTGTCGCCGTGCCCGATGCGGGTGCGGTCACGGTGAACTGGGCGTACGCGCCCACGGCGTTGTCGCCGTTGCAGAATCCGCTGCCCGAGTATCCGGTCCAGTCGGAGTCGATCGTCCCGGTGCAGACAGCGGGCGAAGCCTCCGCCTCGTACCGAGCACTCGCGGCCTGCGCCGCCGTACCGGACCACGCCACCAGCGCGCCTGCCACCAGGCCCAGGCTCACGCACGCCATGACGGGTCTCAACTGCGTCGTTCGCGTTCTTTGCATCGTTGGTCTCCAGGACGGTTTTGGTTCGTCTGCCAGAGGGTGCGAGTCAGAAAGCGCTTTCCCTAGGAGTGTCAGAGCGGTGACCTGAACACGTCGATAGACTGGTACGTGGGATCTGTTCACATAGATGAACTACGGGGTGTGGAGATGGACGGAGTCGATCTTCGGCCTAGCCGCAGCTCAGGAGCCAACTGGCGCGACGATCGAAGGCGGACTCGGGATCACGAAGTCGTGTCGGCGCGCCTGCACTCTTCCGAGCCTGTGAACGACAGCGAGCGCATCCGGCGGGTCCCCACAAGCGTGAGGGCCCCGAGAGATCCGGGGCCCTCACGTCTTGGAGCCACAGCAACGGTTGATGTCGACGGCCTGGGCGGGCCGGACGGAACGTACGAGATCAAGCCGCGGCCGCGGCCAGGCGGTGAAACGCCCGCGTAGTCCCCGGGTGGGCCATCTCGTCCAGAAGGTGCCGCCAGTCGGGGTGGGGGTCGGCGACCGTGGGGTGGGCCAGATCCCAGGCGGCGAGCAGCGGGACGAGGCCGCTCTCGTCGGGGATCGCGGTGGTGCTCGACTGTGAAGGCAGCATCGGCTTCATGGGAGTCTCCCTCCGGGTGGGGGCCTTGCGCATGTGGAATCCGCCTGAGTCAACGATGCCGCCACCGACGCCCCGAGACCATGCAGCCCCATCCAATCGAGGGTGCAGCTAGCTCCACCCCGAGGGGGCCGCCCCTCCCCTCCAAGTATCGA
>NZ_JAEMUX010000158.1 GCF_016598475.1 Streptomyces adelaidensis | reverse complement strand
CGATGACTACGTTCAGTAGTGATCTCCGCTGATGACGTCCCGGGCGGCTGCGGGGCCGTCCTGCCATCGGTCCCAGGCGCTTATCGCGCTGTCGCTGCTGCCTGTGCCGAGCGAGGCGGTCCGTTCGCGGCGCGCCGCCGCCCGCCGGGCCCGTTTGCCGGTGGGGCCGGCTGGAGGCGGACGCGGGCGTCCACCCCGCCGCCGGGGCCAGGGTGCAGGGTGATCTCGCCGCCGGAGGCACGGACCAGGTGGCGCACGATGGGCAGGCCCAGGCCGGTGCCGTCGTGGTGGGAGTCCGAGGCGCGCCAGAACCGGTCGAAGGCCCGCTCCCGGTCAGCCGGTGACATGCCGGGGCCCTGGTCGATGACGCGGAGTTCGGCGCCGGGGGCACGGGTGAGGGTGAGCGTGGTGTCGGGCGGAGAGACGCGCAGCGCGTTGGCGACCAGGTTGTCGATGACCTGCTCCAGCGCCCCGGGGATCGCCCAGACCCGGCCCGCCGTCGTTCCGGCGACGGTCAGGGTGATGTGCTGTTCGGCGGCGAGCGACTCCCACATCGCCGCGCGGTCGGCCAGCACGGTGTCCAGGTCGGTCGGCTCAGGGGTGATGGCGGAATTCTCCAGGCGGGCCAGGGCGAGCAGCCCGTGCACCATGCGGCCCAGCCGCTCGACCTCGCCCATGGCTTCGTCCAGGCTGTCGTGGGCACGCGGGTCGAGATAGGGCTCGAAGTTCTCCAACCGCAGCCGCAGCGCCGTCAGGGGAGTCTTGAGCTGGTGTGATGCCTCCCCGGCGAACGCCTGCTGGGCATCGAGCAGTTGCTGCAGCCGGGTGGCGGTGTGCGTGAAGGAGGCGGCCAGTTCACGCAGTTCGGGCGGGCCGCTGCCGGCGTCGGGCGGGTTGGTCAGACGACCGTCGGCCGGCTCGGTGGTGGCGCGATGCAGGGTGCGCAGCGGGCGTGTGATCCAGCGGGCCAGGGTGAAGGCGACCAGTGCGACCGCGGCCAGAATGCAGGCCCCGGCCAGTGCGAGGGCGAGCCAGATGGTGTGAATGCGGTCGGCGACCATCGTCATTGGATACGTCAGCCGCAGTGCGCCGCGGATCGTGGTGCCCGAGGCGCCGGGCTGGGTGGCGTACAGCACCTCCCCGCCGTCCGCGCCTGTGCGGGTGCCGGTGGTGGGCTGGTTGTTCAGGGCGGCGACGTCCGGCTCGGCGGACAGGTTTGTGCCGGGGCGCACCGCAATGCCGGAGGCTGCCAGCACCCGGCCGGTCCGGTCGACCACGACGGCCTGGCCGCCGGTGCGGGCGGTGTAGTCGCCGATCAGCGCGGGCAGTTCGGTGAGGTTGCCCTCCTCGATGTTCTCCTCGGTGACCTCGGCGAGCATCGTCGCGTCCCGCTCGATGGTCTGGGAGAAGCGGGCGGTCTCGCCGCGGGCGTAGAGGTAGCCGAGCGGGATCTCCAGACCGGCCAGTACAAGCAGGGCCAGGCCGAGGTAGCTGTACAGCAGCCGCCGGGTCATCGGGCCGCCTCGGACGGCGGATCCCCGGGCGCGGTCAGGCGGAAGCCCACGCCGCGCGCGGTCGTGATCCAGCCGGGATCGCCGAGCTTGCGGCGCAGCGCGGCGACGTGGGCGTCGAGGGTCTTGGTGGGGCGGAAGAAGTGCGGGTCCCACACCGCGTCCATGATCTGCTGGCGGGAGTGCACGGCCCCGGGATCCTGGGCGAGGTAGGCAAGCAGGTCGAATTCCCTCGGAGACAGGGCGACCTCGCGGCCCTCGACGCGGACCTGCCGGGTGCGCCGGTCGAGGTGCAGCGGGCCGAACTGCTGCGGTGCGGGTGCCGCTGCGGGTATCGCGGAGGTCGCGTCCGGTCCCGTCGGGACGGCAAGGAGAGCGCCGGTGCGGCGGGTGACCGCGCGGATACGGGCCACCAACTCCCGTACGCCGAACGGCTTGGCCATGTAGTCGTCCGCGCCGAGCTCCAGGCCCGCCACCCGGTCGACTTCCTCCCCCCCGGGCCGTGATCATGATGATCGGGATGGGCGAGCGGGCACCGAGGCTGCGGCATACGTCCAGGCCGTCCATGTCCGGCAGCCCGAGGTCGAGCAGGACCAGATCAGGGGATGCGGCGGCGTCCGCCAGTCCGGCGGCGCCGGTGCGTACCCGGTCCACGGTGTAGCCGTAGCGGCCCAGCCCCTCGGTGAGCGGGCCGGCGATCCGGTCGTCGTCTTCGATCAGCAGCAGCCGCATGGGGACAGGCTCGCACAGCTGTGCCACGGGAGTTGGGGTGTTCACTAGAACCCGCCTGGTACCTGGGGAAACGGATGATGCGCCACGACTGCGACGGCAACGCAAGGGGGAGCCTCCCGGCCGGTCAACGCGGGAGTGGAGGACCAGCCGGGCTGCGAGAGCGGGGCAGCGACAGCGCCGGACGCCGAGGGAAGTCAGCCGTCGCCAGCGCGGTCGTCGTCCTCGCGTCCGCGGTCCTCCCGTTCGTCCTCCCCGTGCTCGTCGTCGCCCTCTTCGCCGGCGCCGGGAACGGAGCCGGTCGGGCTCGACGTGACAGACACACCGTCACCGGCTCCACCAGCGGCAGGGGGCGCGGCGGAGGCCGCGACGTCCGGGGCAGGAGACGGCTCGGCGGGCGACTTCGGCGCGGAGACCCGGGCGGTACCGCCGGAGCCGCTGGGCACCGAGTCGGAGGAGACCGTCTCACTCACCATCGACAGAGCGGCACCGAAGCCGCCCATGACCACCAGTGCGGCGACGCCCATCAGGGCCGGCCTGCGCCGGGCCGCCAGCTGCTGCCACCGGCCCGCCGTGCGCGAGCGGTCTTCGTCCGTGCGCCGCTGCTCCCCGTCCGCGCTGTCCGAATCCTCAGCGGGGGCCACAGGCGGCGCGGAGCCGGGCGGCGGTTCGCCCGCCGACCAGGACTGCGCCGGCGCGGGCGAGGGGCGGTCGGGGTAGTCGAAGGAGTCCTCCGCGTAGCGGTCTCCGTAGCCGCCCTCCGCCGAGTTGAGAGCATCGACGGCGAGCACCGCCGTCGCCTCAGTCGCCGGCTCCGGCTCCGGGGCCGGAGCCGGAGCCGGAGCCGCGGGATCGGTGGGCATGGCGCTCCTCCCTTCGGGCCGACCAAGGATCAGCTGCCGTCTTCGTCGGCCTCCTCGTCCTTGGTCTTGACGACCTTGTACGTCGCGGGGTCGAGGTAGACCTCGACCTCACTGCCGTCGGCCTTCTTGATCTCCACCGCGTACATCCCGGGGTTCTCCGCGTCCTCCTCCGACTTGACCACCGTGCCGGGATAGGCCGCCAGCGCCGCCGCCTCGGCCTTCTCCTTTGCCTCACCGGTCAGCGGCGTCTCCACCGGATCGCCGCCCTCCGCTTCCTCGTTCGCGGCTCCGTCCTCTGCGGGAGCGGCAGCCTGCGTATCGCTCGCGCCGACGGCGGCGGAATCACCGGAGTCGGATCCACCCCCGCAGCCGACGAGCGCGAACATCAGCACGGCGGCGGGAACGGCGGCCAGGGCACGACGGGGCATTGCACGCATCAGGTGTCTCCAGAGCGGTCGGGGTGCGGAGTCCGGGGCCGGACTTCCGGGGGAACGTCAACGACCCTAGAAACACGCCTTCCAGAGCAAGCCCAGAGAAGAGACAGCAACAGACCAGCAAGCGACCAATCTTTCGCCACCACCGCCGCCCCCGACCCTCCACGACGGCACGAGACAGGCATGGTGGGCTTCCTGGTCGTCGCCATGTTCGACGGGACGGACGACCGTCAACTGAGGAACAGGGGCTGTCATCCCGGGGCAGGTCGTCGCGCAGAGCTGGATACCGATGGGGGGACAGTAACGACCGTCGTCGGCGGCGGTGTCGGCGAGGAGCTCCGTGACCAGCCCGGGCGCCACAGCGCGATCCCTGCCCTCGCGCGCCACGGTGCGCTGCGCCCAAGCGGCGCACAGCTCGGCCAGGACGGGCTCCCACACGGTGCTGTGCAGGCCGCCACCTGCACCCGGACGGCGGGTGCGGGGCAGGTGGACGGCGATGTCCTCCAAGGCGAGGTCGTCCAGCTCAACGACGGCGGCCCACCTCAACGATCCGGTCGAGCCGGCCGCCCAGTGGGAGGGGATCTGGGTCCGTCCGGCGCGGGTTCTGCGGATACCGGCTCAGTGATCGAGCAGCTCCGGGTCGGCGTTTCCGGAAGCGCACGGCGAGCGGGAACGGGTGGCACTAACCCCCACCCCAGGAACACCACTGTCCACAGGCATGGATTTCTGATGGCCACCAGCCCCGACACCCACCGACCACCCACCTGGGCATCTCAATGACCGTTGACACAGGCGCGGGCGCCCCGACGTGCCGAATCGTCGGCCGCCTCGTCCACGTGATCGGCGCGAACGACGTCAAGTCCGAGAACAAGATCCGGGGCATGGCATGCGCCGGAGCGTACGTAGACGAGGCCACGCTTCTCTTGGAGCCGTTCTGGGACATGCTCCTGACGCGCATGCGCGCCCCCAGAGCGAGGATCTGCGCGTCGGCCAACCCCGACAGCCCGGCTCACTGGCTGAAGGCCGAGTTCATCGACAACACGGTCCGGCGGGCGTCGACGCGAGATCCAGGCACGGCTACACCACTACAGGGGGCATGCCCCCCGCTCAGGCGGTCATCAGGCGCAGCAGGTCCGTCGCGTACTTGCGGATGAAAGTGGGGGACAGGCGTGGCACATCCCGATCCGGTCCGATGCCGGCCTCTCGGACGGCCTCCCGGAAGCGGACCGACGGGATGTCCGAACCGGGTACGGCCTCTCCCGGTTCCTGGAAGCCGTGCAGCAAGGGAAGGACGGAGTACTGGCGTTGCGCCTCGGGCAGGCTGCGCAGGGCGGCTTCGACGCGGACGAGCCAGTCGCCGTAGCCCGCGATCCGCTCGATACCGTGGCCGTCCTCGATGAGCCACTCCACGAACGTGTCGAGCGAGATGCCGTCGTCGTGCGGGTTCACCAGGCTGAAGGTCCGGTACCCGGAGGTGCTCCGTCCCAGCGTGACGACCGATGCCGTGGTGAAGTCGACGGGCAGGCCGTCGTAGTGGGCCCGCGACTCCTCGCCGCTGCCGGTCCGGTAGAAGGAGTCCGGGGCCACGCCCGTCGCGAGGAGACTGAACAGCAGTCGGCTGAACATGGTGTGCGCGTTCAGCTGCCCGGCGTACCGGCTGTGCGCGAGGGTCATGGTGCAGCGGAACACCGTCACCGGCAGGTCGCACAGGTCATGCGCCTCCCGCAGCAGCACCTCCCCCGCCCACTTGCTCGTCGTGTACCCGCTTGCGTACCCGCCGTCGACGGGCTGAACCGGCAGCGCGGCGCGGACGTCGGTGTCCTCGTCGAGAGGCTGCCCCTTCCGGGATCTGGAAACGGCCACGCTGGAGATGTACGTGAACGGCTTGAGCCGTTTCGTCAGGGACAGCCGGATGAGCTCCGCGGTTCCAAGGACGTTGGCGTCGAACAGGTGGCGGTAGGGCAGCACATGGTTCACCAGGGCGCCCGCGTGGACGATCAGGTCCACCTCACCGGTCAGCCGTTCCCACGTCGCCTCGTCCAGGCCCAGCCTCGGCTCGGCGATGTCTCCCGCCAGCACTTCCAGGTGCTTGGCGGCCAACTCCTCGAAAATGCCCGTCAGTTCGGAGTCGCCGCTGGAGAAGGCATCGGCCATTCGCTGCCTGGCGGCGTCCGGGTCCTTGCCCCGGACCAGGACGATCAGCTTGCCGTCGGCCGGGGTCAGCCGCTGGAGCCACTCAAGGGTGAGGAAGCGCCCCAGGTATCCGCTCGCGCCGGTCAGCAGCACGCGACGTGGCACCCCAGCGGGGCGCGGGAGGCGGTGGACGCCGTCGAGAGTCGCCACGTCGATGAACCGGTTCAGGGTGAGGTCCTCGGCGTGCGCCTCGACCGCGTCCTCGCCGTGCACCGACGCGTAGGTGGGTCGCGTCGCGGTGGCCGTGCGCTTGGACTCGACGTAGGCGGCCAGCTGCCGCAGGTCGTGCGCGGGGCTGATGATGACGTCGACCGGTACCCGCACGCCGAAGGTGTCGTGCAACAGGTTCGACAGCGACACTGCGGACAGCGAGTCGCCGCCGAGGTCCCTGAAGTGCGCGGAGGGACTCACCTCTGTCATCGAGCCCACCAGCAGCGCCCGCGCGGCCCGCTGGACCGTTTCCAGAACCGGCCGGTCACCGCCTGTGCGGCGCAGGTCGAGCAGCTCCTGGGTCTCGTGGGCCGAGATCTCGGCGTACAGACGCTCCAGCCGCTCGCCGTAACGCTCCACGAGCTTGGGCCACAACAGCTTTCGTTGGTCCGACAGCAGGCCGTTGACCTGGCTGAACGGCTCGGCCTCCAGGAGCAGGCCCCTGGGGATCTCGTACGAGTTCAGGCCCGCGTCCTTCGCGATCCGCTGAAGCGATTCGCTCAGCAGTTGTTCGAGACGTTCCCGGTCGTCCCCGTACCGCCGCAGGGCGTCCGGGGTGGGGACGACGACGGCAAGCAGGTGGGAGCGCTCACTGTTCCCGTAGAGGAAGATCTGCCGCACGAGCGGGCAGGCGGCGAAGATCGATTCCAGTCTTGCGATCGCCACGAACTCGCCCTGGGACAGCTTCAGGACACTCTTGCGTCGGTCCACGACGGCGATACGGCGTGGACCGAGCTCCGCGACGATGTCACCGGTCCGGTAGTAGCCGTCCTCGTCGAAGAGCTCCGCCGTCAGCTCGGGCCGCTTGTAGTAGCCGGGGATGCCGTCGGCCTTCAGCAGCAGCTCGCCGCGCGGGTGTGGCGCGTCGGTACGGAAGTAGCCGAGCTCGGGCACGTCGGCCAGCTTGTGGTCGATCACCGGCGGGGACAGCAACTGGCCGTCGGCGGAGATGCCCGCGACCTCCGTGGAGCCGTACATGTTGTGCAGGGGAACGCCGAGGACGGCCTCGGTGAACTCGGTCAGTGCGGCGGACAGCGGCGCGGAGCCGCAGCCGGCCCAGCCGACGCGCCCCCCGAGGACCTCCTCGCGAAGTTGCTCGCGCACCTCCGCCGCGGCCCGCTCCGGGTCGGCGCCCTCGGAGATCCGCCGGTCCAGCTCGCTCCGGTAGAGCTGGTGGAGCATCTCGCACACGCGCGGCACGAGAGACAGCTCGGTGGGCCGTACGAGAGCGATGTCCTCGAAGAATGTCGACAGGTCACTGCTGGCGGTGAAGCAGCCGGAGCCGCCGCGGGCCAGGGTGTTCGTCAGCAGGAAGTGGCCCGAGACATGGCTCAGCGGCGTGTACTGGATGGTGACCGTGTCCGTGTCGGTCCGCTTCACGCGGTCCTCCCACATCACCCTGGCGAGCCGCTCGGTGTATATCGCGCCCTTCGGCGTTCCCGTGCTCCCCGAGGTGTAGATGAGCATCGCGAGGGGATCCTCGTCGTCGCCGGGAAGGTACAGCGGCGCCTCGGCCAGGCCCGCGCCGCGGTCGAGAACCGCCGACAGGGCGACGACCTCCACGTCCCGTCCGGCCTCGGCCAGGCTGTCGCGGGCGGCGGCGAACCGCTCCGCCTGGTCCTCCGCTCGCGGGTGGTAGTCGAACACGAGCAGCCGCTGGACCGAGGGCGTGCGCAGGGTCAGTTCGGTCGCGACGTCCAGTCGCTCGATGCTCGCGGCGACGAGCAACGGCTCGGTCTCCGCCATGATGGACACCAGATTCTCGACCGGTGAACTGATCTGCAACGGAACGTTGACCGCGCCCAGATAACCGCACGCCAGGTCCAGTGTCGCGAAGTCCCGGCTCGTGAAGCCGAGGAGGGCCACCCGGTCGCCCGCGACGACAGGGCGCCGCGGGTGGTGGTGCCATTCGCTCGCCACCGCGCGAATACGGCTCCACAGCTCCCGGTAGGTGGTCATCTCGTAGCGTGACAGCAGACGTACCGAAACGCGCCTGGTCCTTGCGTCCCGCACGAACTCCCTCGCACGCTCACCGACGGCGGGCCGGTCCTGAAAGCGCTCAAAGGCATGTTCCATTACTTGCGCGAGTCGCACTGCGTGTCTCCGCATCGCATCAGGTGGCGGACTTGTCCGGATCGCCGGCATATCGGCCTGTGACCTCCCGTTGCCCGGACGTCGGCAGGCACACGAATTCCAGCCGGGCAGACGCGCGAACCGGCAAAGGAGCATCATTCCACGCGGGAGTTCGTATAAAGCGTCCCCTCGGACCAGATGTAACGAGTTCCACCCCACCTGGCCGCCGACTCGACGTCGGGAAAGAAACCCCGTCCCCCAAGATTCGCGCTCGTGTTGCACAACACGGGTATTCCGCTGATTTCCGCGTAGGCGGTGAGAATACGAGCAGTGTCG
>NZ_JAEMUX010000157.1 GCF_016598475.1 Streptomyces adelaidensis | reverse complement strand
GCTTTGGCGCGAGTGATCATGGCCCCGTAAGCTTCCGGCGCGTCGGGCAGTCTGTGGACCTGCCCGGTAAAGCACGACGTTGGGGCCATGATCTTCGAGGCTCGCGCCAAAGTGGCTCCGTAAAGCCGTGGAGCCGACCGCCCCAGCCACGACGTACCCCTTCTCTGGCATCAGGCGTCTGATTGCTGTGCGCGCGGTACGGGCGCCGGCCGGGCTGGAGCGGGGCGGAGACAGGAGCGCAGGCCCGGCCGGGGGCCGGGCCGCGCGCGGGGAGCGGAGCGAGCCGCCTTGAAAACCCGTGAAGAAGGTTGTTACTCAACAGTGGATGTGATGCGCCACAAAGGCGCCTCGTAGCGCTCAGGACGGCTGCTGATGAGCAGTTGGCGCAGGTCCTCGCGTAGGGAACCGTTCAGGTTCATCGCCTCAGTGATGCGGCGGAACGTCGTGTGGGTGATTCCGCGGCTCCGGGCCTCGGCCTCGAACTGGTCGAGTTGAGACAGCACGGCCTGGGGGTCGAGCTTCACCGGTGGCTGCTCCGTGAGCCATGCGGCCTTGTTGCGCTCGTAGTCGATCTCCGAGTAGCCGCAGATTTCGCGACTGTGTGCCTCTACCTCGTCCAGGGTGGGGGTCGTCGTGATGGCGCGTGCCAACTGGTTGCGGCTCAGGGCTTCGTCTAGGTCGACTTCATGGACGGTCGGCCCTTCGTCACTGAGAGGGACGGGAAGGCCGGCGTCTCGCATCTCGCACGTGCCGCGTACACCTCGGGCCGTAGCCGCGAGCATCCCGGTTGCTTCGGAGGGGTGCCACTCCAAGACCGAGCCGACCGACTCAACGTCCTTGGCCGTGACGGTGTGGACGAGCGGGCCGAGCATTCCGCGCAGTTCATCGGGAGGCAGTTCGCCGTCCAGGCCAGGGCCTGCCACCAGGAGGCGGATCTGTGCGTTCACCTGGCAGCACGCTGCAAGGGTGACGGCGTCGGCGAGCGGGCTCTTCAGCGTCGGCTCATCGCCTCGGGCGAGGATGTCTCCGCCAACGTCCAAGAGATCGATCGACTCCGGTGAGAAGTGGCTTACCAACTCTTCGAGCTGGCGGGTGATGCCCTCGACTCCGTGGTGTGGGTCGATCAGCGCGAAGCTGTGCGGGAGCTCTGCTGCGAGTCGGGGGAGTGTGGAGCCTGCTGGAGCGATCGGACGGGCCTCGGCCGGCACTGCCCAGACTGCTGGGGTGAGGCGTTGGAGGCCGGTGAAGTTGTCCGGTCCTCGGGGGCCCGGTACCGGGTCGATCAAAAGGCGGTCCCACGCGTACGTGAGGATCACCGCCTGGTCCTCGTCGCCGTAGAGGGCGGCGTGAAGCATTGAGGCGGCGACTGCGTCGCCCCCTCCTCCTGCTGCGACGATCAACCGCTTCATGCGGTTCAGCGTACGGGGTCGAGGGTTGACCACTCACTCTATAGTGGCTACTGGCCATAGCCACTTGGGCTGGGAAGATGAGGAGGAGAGGCATGCCTCAGATCGAAGAGGCTCAGCCGAAGTATCTCCAGATCGCGCACTACATCCGTGATCAGATCCTTCGGGGCGACCTGCGGCCGGGGGACGAGGTGCCCTCGGAGCGGCAGTTGGCTGCGAACTGGAAGGTGTCCCGTCCTACTGCCGCGCGGTCGTTGGAGGCGCTGAGCCATCAGGGGCTCGTCGAGAAGCGCCAGGGATCGGGCACGTATGTGCGCAGCCTGGAGGTCAACCGTCGGGCGCGTGAGCTGTACGGGCGGGCTCGGCAGACCGGGAAGATCTACACGCCCGGTGAGTACGCGGTGATCACCTCGGCCGGTTGGATGGAGGCCCCGGATCACGTCGTTGAGGCTTTGGGCCTGGTCAAGGATCTGCGGGCTGTGCATCGGCGTCGGGTGACGAACAACCAGGACGGGCCGATCACGCTGTCTACCTCGTGGTTCGCTCCGGATGTCGGCCATCGCGCCCCGAAGCTCCTGGAGCCGGAGCGGATCCAGGAGGGGACGCTCATGTACGTCGAGAACATGACGGGGCGCCAGGGGAGCTACGCCGAAGACCGTATGTGTGCCCGCAGTGCGACGGAGGAGGAGGCGGCAGACCTCCAGCTGCAAGCCGGGTCTGCGGTCCTGATCGTTCATCATGTCGTCTTCGACCTCCAGGACCGGCCGTTGGAGTTCGCCGAAGCCACCTATCCGCCGCATCGCTGGGCGTTCGAGCAGGGCTACCCGCTCACCTGATGGCCTGGGAGTTGTGTCGAACCGCTTGCACAGTCCAAGTGGCTAATGCCACTATCCAGGAAGTGGCTAAGGCCACTTGGATTCGGAAGGGGGCACGGAGTGACGAGTCAGCGGCCGGACCAGGGCGCGCGTGCAACTTGCCGGGGATGCCGGGGGCGCGGTTGGAAGCGCGTCGGCTCCCGCACGGCACTGGCGCTCTCCACGGCCAATGACCGCCTCGGTGCCACGTCGAAACGACGCTGCCTCGACTGCGACGGCAGCGGCAAGGAGTGAGCGCGGATGGCCTACACGATCGACCGCTTTCCCTCTGCGGACTCACCGCGACTCGGTGCCATGACCTTGCACCCCGTCGCGGAGTCCGTACCTCGGGCGCGGCGCTGGTTCCGGAAGTTCATCGCCCCGTACAACCCAGCCTGCTCGATCGACGACTGTGTGTTGATGATCTCGGAGCTGGTGACCAACGCCATTCTCTACGGACGGGCTGACGAGACCTGGACGGTGCGCGTTGCTTGGTACCGCGTGGAGACGTCGCTTCGGATCGAGGTGCACAATCCCGGGTTTCCCGCGAGTGTGCGCATGCGGCAACCGGAGGCCAACGATGCCCATGGGCGGGGATTGCTCCTCGTCGACTCCATCGCCGAGTCGTGGCACTCCGGTCCAAGTCGCTTCGGCGGGACAGTCGTCTCCTTCGACGTTGCCGACGCGTGGCCGTCCGATGAGGGCTTCGGGCCTGTTCTGTCCTGACGGCCCAGTTGTCGCTAGTCTGGTTGACCAGTTGACTTGGCCAATCTCGACAGGCGGCGTTCATGGCGTATGAAGTGGCGGCACCGAAGTATGTGCGCCTCGCGCAGACGCTCCAGCGCCGCATTGAGGACGGCACCTATCCGCCTGGTACTCGGGTGCCCAGTGAGAACCAGTTGGTGCAGGCTTTTGGGATGTCCCGCCCGACCGTCGTGCGTGCGTTGGAGCTGTTGAAGCGCGATGGCTGGCTGGAGTCCCGACAGGGCTACGGCACGATCGTTCGGGGCCGTCCGGAAGTTGTTGAGCAGCAGGATCGGCGAGGGCGCGAAGCCCTGGAGCGCGATGAGTCGGGGGCCTCGGGGCGCCTGATCGAAGTCGCTGAAGTCGCTGTTCCGGCGCGTGTCGCTTCCGCTCTCGGGCTTCCGAAGCGAGCCAAGGTCCTCATGCGCCGCTTCCTGGTGGAGGAGGACGGTGAAGCGGTCGAGTTGGCCTCGTCGTACTTTCCCGCCGGCCTGGTCGAGGGCACCGACCTGGCGAGTGCCGAGACCCTGAGTGGCAGTGTGCGCAAGCATGTGGAAGCTCGGAAGAAAGTCCGCTACGACCATGTGACGGAGCGGGTCTCGGCTCGACTGCCTGAGAGTGGTGAAGCCGAGCTGCTGGGCTTGCCGGACGGGGTGCCCGTGCTCAGTGTCCTGGTCATCGTGTGCGATGCGTCCGGGCAGGCGTTGCAAGTCTCTGACGTGCTGCTTCCTGCCGATCGTCAGGAACTCGAAGACACCTACCGCTTGAACTGACGCCTGATTCAGGCGAGTTCGCCCATAACTCCACTTGACAAGTCAACCTGTCATCTCTAGCTTCGAACTTGCTAAGTCAACTTGTCGGGTGACGAGTTGATCGACTCGAAGGAGAAACTCTGTGCGTGTGATCCGCATTGACGCCTCGACCGCCACGATCCTGCTCACCGAAGCGCCGGCGCCCAAGGTGCGCGACCGGCAGACCGGTGAGATCGCCAAGGATGCCGTGAGCGGTGAGGCACTGATGACGGTCGGCGTCGTCTTCATCGACGAAGGCGAGTCGTCACTGATCCAGGTCACCATCCCCGAGAGCGGAGTGACCGACGGGCTGACGGTCGGTGCTCCCGTCTCGCTGCCGGGGCTCATCGCCCGGCCGTGGGAGAGCGTGTTCAACGGCCAGCAGCGGCACGGCATCGCCTACAGGGCCACCGCCGTGGCTCCGGGTGCCTTCCCGATGGCACAGGCGGGCTGATCGCCGTGACCGACCTGGTGACGCTGGCCGAGTGGGGTGCGCCGCTTGCCGCGATAGGCGGCGGCGCGCTCTACGCCCGGCACGCCCACCCTGCGGCGTACTGGTCCACGGTCGGGCTGCCGGTCTCGGTGGCCCGGCTGCTGGCCTCGTACTCCTCCACCATGGACGCGTGCGGCCTGACGGTCCCGCCGTCCCGGTGGCGGGCGCTGGCCGTCAAGGCGACCACTCGGCGGGAGATCCGGCCCGTACCGCCTCGGCGGGGCATGATCCGGCCCACCTCGACCGGCCTGCGGCTCCGGCTGCGGCTGGCTCCTGGGCAGGAACCTGCGGATGTGGCGGCCTCGGCCGAACGTCTGCGGCACGCCTGGGGCGTTCACGCCGTGTACGTGCGGGACGTCAAGCCCGGGGTCGTGGAACTGCGGCTTGTCGGCTTCGACGTCCTGCGGAAGGTGCGGATGCCCCGCCGTACCGGCTCCGGGCCGCTTCGGGTGCCGGTGGCTCTGCGCGAGGACGCGACGGCCTTCGTAAGGGATTACCGGGCCGTTCCGCATCAACTCGTCCTCGGCGCCACGCTGTCGGGCAAGTCCATGTTCCTGCGCAACCTGCTCACCGGGCTGGCCGCTCAGCCGGTCGTCCTCGTCGGGATCGACTGCAAGCGCGGCGTCGAGCTGGCACCGTTCGCGGCCCGGCTCTCCGCCCTCGCCACCGACCCGGCACAGGCGGCCGAGCTGCTGCCCGTGCTGGTGAAGGAAATGGAGGACCGCTACGACCTGATCAAGGCACGGCAGGGCATCGGCCCCGGGACCCCGGACGAGCTGATCACCTCGGACATCTGGGGGCTGCCGGACGACGAACGGCCTGCTCCCATCGTGCTGTTCATCGACGAGGTGGCGGAACTCTTCCTCGTCGCCACCAGGAAGGAGGAGGAACGGCGGGACGAGATGGTCACCCAGCTCATCCGGCTCGCTCAGCTCGGTCGCGCGGCCGGCATCTATCTGGAGGTGTGCGGACAGCGCTTCGGCGCCGAGCTGGGCAAGGGCGCCACCATGCTCCGGGCGCAGCTGACCGGCCGTGTCTGCCACCGCGTCAACGATGAAGCCTCCGCAAAGATGGCGCTCGGTGACATCGCCCCTGAGGCGGTGTACGCGGCCTGCGGCATCGCGCCCGAGCTGCCCGGCCTCGCCGTCGTCGGCGACACGTCCGGCGGCTGGTCCCGCATCCGTACGCCTCACCTCTCCCTCGCCGAAGCGGCGGCCATCTGCCGCGAGACGGCCCACCTCGCACCCGACGTGCCCGCGCTCGTGCCCTTCCGCCCCTACGTCCCGCCCACGCCCGTGGAGGCGTCCAGGCCGGTAGCCACTCCTCTCCCCGTCGCCGAGTAGCCGCACCCGCTCCCACGGTCGGCGCGGCCGTCCCGCGCCACGTCCCTACCCCACCCATGCCTGAAACCGGAAGGAGTCGCGCCGTGCGTGCCCTGCCCGTCCGTGTGGACGCCGTACTCGTCCAGGCGCTCATCGCCGCCGCGCTGTCCTTCGCCCACCTGCACGACCTTGCCTCCGCCGCCGGACAGGACGGCTGGAAGGCGTGGGCCTACCCGGTCTCCGTCGACCTGCTGATGGTGGCGGCCTGGCGGCGGCTCCGCTCGGGGGAGGCGAAAGCCGCCGGGTGGTGCTGGTTCCTCGTCGCACTGGTCGCCTCACTCGGCGCCAACGTCGCCACCGCTGGGCTTCTCGACCTGGAGAACGTGCCTGCCTGGCTGCGCATCGTCGTCGCCGGGTGGCCTGCGGTGGCCTTCCTCGGCGGCACGCTCCTCGCCCACGGCGCACCGAAGACCCCCCGCGCCATGGGCGACACCGAACCGCCGTCGACGGTCACGGACCTGGCGCCTCAACCGCACGCCACAGAGGTGGAGCCGCCCGCGACGGTGGCCGAGCTGCCGTCCGTCGAAGTCGGGTCGGCTCCGCCCTCGTCCGCCCCCGTACGTCTCACCCCCGTACCGCCCGCTCTCGTCGCCCTCGCACGCAAGGTCGCCGACGAACACCGGGCCCGTACCGGCACCCCCATCGACACCTCGACCCTTCGTGCCCGGCTCGGTGTCCCGATGCCGCTGGCCGAAGCCATCGCCGCTCAACTCACGTGATCTCGGAGGACTTTCCACCTTGCGACCGTCCACGCTCCGCGCACTCAAGCGCGCCGCCGAGCTGACACGACAGAACCGCCTCACCGAAGCCGTGCTCATCGCCGAACCCGTGATCCTCGCCGCCGACACCTACGAAGGCGACGAGATCTTGCGCTGGCTCGCCGACCACGTCACCGACTTCACCGGCGAGATCGACAACGACCCGAAGGAGAACCCCTGATGCCTGCCAACCGCCGCTTCCGCAACCTCGTCCGCATCGGTCCCGTCCAGGTCGGCACGTACTACGACGGCCGTGGCCGTGAGAAGCACACCGCCGCCTGCACGGCTCCGCGCTGCGGCTTCTCGACCGACTACGACAGCCGGGCCGCCGCCGAGCTGGCCGCACGCACCCACCGCTGCGCCGTCCGCTGATCCCAGACGACACCCGAGACGACACACCCGAGGAGATCCCGTGACCATCTCGCTGCCGCTCGTCTTCGTCCTGGGCGTCATCGCCTGGGCCGCGATCAAGTTCCTCGGCGTCCGCCTGTGGGTCGCCGCCGTGATCGCGCTGTTCGGCTTCTGGCTCTCGCACACCGTCCTCGCCCCGGCCATCGAGTCCGGCACCCGCTCCGGGGTCGACGTCGTCAACGGCAACCGCGACTGAGCCAACGACCGCACACAACCGGCAAAGGAGACCCGCCGTGTTCCGTCCCAAGCTGCCCGACACTCCGCACGTCCCGAGCATCACCACGCACATCCCGCAGAACCACGCCCCGGTTCCAGCTCACTCCGCCGGCCGCCCGATCGCCCCGTTCGTGGGCGTCGGTGTCGGCGCGGTCGCCGCCGTGGTCGTCGTCGGGGTCGTCCTCACCGCGCTCCTGGCGGCGGTCGCCGTCTCGGCCATCTCCGTGGCCATCGCCGCCGTCGTCCTGCGCTCCCTCGTCAACGGCGCCGACAAGCGCTGACCGGCCGCCGGGGCGGCAACAAGCCGCCAAGCATCCCGCCGCCCCGGGGCCGTCCCTCCCAACCGCCGAAACAGCCGAAAGGAAGTCCCATCATCACCCGGCAGACTCCGCCCCCGCTGGCGGAACTCTCCATGCTCGCCTCACTCGGCACCCTGCCCGAACTGGCCCGCCAACTCTCCGGCCTGGGCGGCTGCACCCACCCCGTACGCCTCGACGGCCACCGCACCGAGTACGCAGTCGACACGACGACCGGTGAAGTCGGGCGCGTCCTGCACCACCTCGACTCGACCGCCCTCCCCGCCGGGAACCTCCTTGTCCGCTGCAACAACCGCCGTGCCACCCGCTGCGCGGCCTGCGCGGAGGTCTACCGCCGCGACACCTACCACCTGATCACCGCCGGACTGCGCGGCGGCAAGGGCACCCCTGAACAGGTCGGCACGCACCCGCGCGTCTTCGCCACCTTCACCGCGCCGGGCTTCGGCCCGGTCCACAACCGTCCCTCCAGCGGGCGGCCCTGCCGTTGCGGTGCCCGGCACGACGACACAGACCCGGCCCTCGGCACACCCCTCGCCCCAGACACGTACGACTACGAAGCGGCCGTGCTCTGGAACGCGCACGCCGGGGCCCTGTGGCGCCGGTTCTCCATCTACCTCCGCCGTGAGGTCGCCAAGCTGGCCGGCCTCACCCAACGCGCCTTCCGCGACCACGCCCGCATCTCCTTCGCCAAGGTCGCCGAGTACCAAAAGCGCGGTGCAGTGCACTTCCACGCGATCATCCGCCTCGACGGCCCTGAGGGCGGCGACACCTCACCCCCGGCGTGGGCTACGGCCGAGCTGCTGAGCGACGCGATCCACGCCGCTGCCACCGCCGCCCGTGTCAGCGGCCCGACCGTCGACGGCCGGGCCCACACCTTCACCTTCGGCCGTCAGCTCGATGTCCGTCCGATCCGCTCGGCCGACTTCGACGGCGGCCAGGAGCTGACCGAGCGGGCCGTAGCGGCGTACATCGCCAAGTACGCCACCAAGGGCGCCGAGACCGCGACCGGCACCCTTGACCGGCCGATCCGCTTCCTCGCCGAGCTGGCAGGGTCCCGGATCACCGACCACGCCCGCCGCATGATCCGCACCGCCTGGACCCTCGGCGCGCGCCCCGAGCTGGCAGATCTCCGCCTACGCGCCTGGGCGCACATGCTCGGCTTCCGCGGCCACTTCTCCACCAAGTCCCGCCGCTACTCCACCACC
Organism: Streptomyces adelaidensis; assembly: GCF_016598475.1. Taxonomy (GTDB): domain Bacteria; phylum Actinomycetota; class Actinomycetes; order Streptomycetales; family Streptomycetaceae; genus Streptomyces; species Streptomyces adelaidensis. The sequence continues at coordinate 28 of NZ_JAEMUX010000157.1, read as the reverse complement.
CTCGGCGCCCTCCGCGACGCCCGCGCCG
>NZ_JAEMUX010000156.1 GCF_016598475.1 Streptomyces adelaidensis | reverse complement strand
GTGGGCCGGTGGCTTGGTTCTCAGTTCGGTCCAGGTCAGGATCTTGGAGGGTGTTGCGGCCGGCTTCTCCAGTGGGCGACTTTCAAGAGAGTTGTTCCTCAGTTCGAAGACCATCGACTATCACGTCCGCGTCATGTCCGAAAAGCTGCAGGCCCCGAATCGTGTCTCGCTGGTTTCGAGAGCGTTCGTCCTCCAGATTCTGCGAACGGATTCGTGGCCCCCGCGCATTGCACGTGAAACTGCGGATTGACGCCCGGTGGTTCGCTGGTTCTTGATCTGTTCCGATGGAGGCGGTTCGTCCGGTCATGCCTCGACGTCCACACCCATCTCCTCGGCGATGCGTACGGCCTCGGACAGGAGGGCCTCCACGATCTGTGACTCGGGGACCGTACGGATCACCTTGCCCTTGACGAAGATCTGGCCCTTGCCGTTGCCGGCGGCGACACCGATGTCGGCCTCGCGCGCCTCGCCGGGCCCGTTCACGACACAGCCCATCACCGCCACCCGCAACGGCACCGGGAACCCCTCAAGCGCCGCGGTGACCCGCTCGGCGAGGGTGTGCACGTCGACCTGGGCCCGGCCGCAGGACGGACACGACACGATGTCCAGTCCCCGTGGCCGCAACCCGAGCGACTCCAGGATCTGCGCACCGACCTTGACCTCCTCGACCGGTGGCGCGGACAGCGAGACGCGGATGGTGTCGCCGATGCCCTCGGCGAGCAGCGCGCCGAACGCGACCGCGGACTTGATGGTGCCCTGGAACCGGGGGCCCGCCTCGGTCACACCGAGGTGCAGCGGGTAGTCGCACCGGCCGGCGAGCTTGCGGTACGCCTCGATCATCACCACCGGGTCGTGGTGCTTCACCGAGATCTTCAGGTCGGTGTAGCCGTGCTCCTCGAACAACGAGCACTCCCACAACGCCGACTCCACCAGCGCCTCCGGGGTGATGCCGCCGTGCTTGCGCAGCAATCGCTTGTCCAGCGATCCGGCGTTCACGCCGATCCGGATCGGGATGGCCGCGTCTTTGGCCGCACGGGCGATCGCGCCGACCTGGTCGTCGAACTGGCGGATGTTGCCGGGGTTGACCCGTACCGCGGCGCAGCCGGCGTCGATCGCGGCGAACACGTACTTCGGCTGGAAGTGGATGTCGGCTATCACCGGGATGCCCGATCTGCGGGCGATCGCCGGCAGTGCGGCCGCGTCGTCCGCCGACGGCACAGCGACCCGCACGATCTCGCAGCCCGCCGCGGTGAGTTCGGCGATCTGCTGCAGCGTGGCGTCGACGTCGGCGGTGGACGTGGTGGTCATCGACTGCACCGACACCGGCGCGTCGCCGCCGACCGGCACCCTGCCCACCATGATCCGGCGGGAGGTCCGCCGCGTGGCCACCGGGAGCGGGACCTCCTCCTTGCGCGGCAAGGGCATTCCCAGATCGACGGTCGTCAATGTTCCTCCCCTGAGTGAACCGGCCAGGTGCCGGGGTCGTCGATTCCTGCCGACGCCGGTGCGGCGTCGAGGCCGGTCAGCAGCTCCACCACGACTCTGGTGATGTGCTGCGCGGTCAGCCCGCAGGCGGCGAGCACCTCAGCCCTGGAGCCGTGGCTGAGGAACCGCCTCGGGATGCCGAACTCGCGCAGCGGAGTGTGCACGTCGGCGTCCCGCAGCGCCTGCGCGATCGCGGAACCGACACCGCCGGCGCGGCTGTTGTCCTCGACCGTGATCGCGAGCCGGTGGCGGCGGGCCAGGTCGGCCAGCGCGGGGTTGACCGGGGTGACCCACCTTGGGTCCACCACCGTCACCCCAATGCCCTGTGCCCGCACGCCGTCGGCAACGGTGAGCGAGAGCCCGGCCAGCGCACCCACCGCGATGATCAGCACGTCCAGCCGGCCGGAACGGCGCAGCACGTCGATCCCGTTGAACGTGGCGGTGGCGGGCAGGTCCTCACCGGCGGGACCCTTGGGGAACCGCAGCAGGGTCGGACCCTCGCGCCATGCCACCGCCTCGGTCAGCAGTTCGGCCAGCCGGGTGCCGTCGCGCGGCGCCGCGATCCGCAGCCCCGGCACCACCTGCAGCACCGACAGGTCCCACATGCCGTTGTGGCTCGGCCCGTCGTCGCCGGTCACCCCAGACCGGTCGAGGACGAACGTCACCGGGCGGCGATGCAGCGCGACGTCCATGAGCAGTTGGTCGAGCGCGCGGTTGACGAACGTGGAGTAGATGGCCACCACCGGATGCACGCCGCCCATGGACAACCCGGCAGCCATCGTGACCGCGTGCTGCTCGGCGATGCCGACGTCGATCACCCGGTGCGGAAACCTGCGCTGCAGCGGCAGGAGCCCGGTCGGCTCGGTCATTGCGGCCGTGATCGCCACGAGGTCGTCGCGCCGCTCGGCCAGTTCGACCAGCTTCTCGCCGAACACCGACGTGAACGAGGGGGGCGACGCCTTCAGCGCCTGCCCGGTGTGCGGGTCCATCGGTTTGACGGCGTGGCCGAGGTCGAGGTCGTTGGTCTCGGTGTGCCGGTATCCCTTGCCCTTGGCGGTGATCACATGCACCACCACCGGCCCGCCCAGTGCGACCGCTCGGCGCAGGGATTCCTGGACGGCGGAGATGTCGTGGCCGTCGACGGGACCCAGGTATCCGAGCCCGAGTTGTTCGAAGACGCCCGGCCCGCGCCCGGCGCGCAGGTCGGCCAGGTGCTCGGCCAGCCCGCCGACGGTCGGCGCGTAGGAGCGTTGGTTGTCGTTGAGCACGATGACGAGCGGCCGCGCCGGGCCACCCGCGATGTTGTTGAGCGCCTCCCAGGCCATGCCGCCGGTCATCGCGCCGTCGCCGATGATCGCGACGGTCGACCGGTCGCGCCGACCGAGGTGGGCGTCCGCCCTGGCCAGCCCGTCCGCGTAGGACAGCGCGGTGGACGCGTGCGAGTTCTCCACCAGGTCGTGCCCGGACTCCTCCCGGCTCGGGTAGCCGGAGATTCCGCCCGACTTGCGCAGCCGGTCGAAGCCGGCCTGACGGCCTGTGAGGATCTTGTGTACGTAGGACTGGTGGCCGGTGTCCCACAGCAACCGGTCCCGAGGGGACTCGAACACCGTGTGCAGCGCGATGGTCAGCTCGACCACACCCAGGTTGGGCCCGAGATGTCCTCCGGTCGCGGAGACCCGCTCGATCAGGAACGCGCGGATCTCCCCGGCGAGGTCGCGGAGTTCTCCGGCGGTCAGCTCACGCAACCGCGCCGGGTCGTGCACGGTTTTCAGCAGCGCCATGTCGAACAGTGCTCCTCACCGGGTGCGGTAGGCGGCCCGCGGCCGCCATCTCGGTCAGTTGGGGCCGACTGCCCGGCGCGCTGCCGGTTCGGCCGATGGCCTCGTGCGCCGGCTGACGCCGGGAAAGACGCTCAGGCAGGGGTGGCCTCGGCCGGTCGGACCGGCCGGAACGACGGCCGACGCGGCTCACCGCCGACGCGCTCCTGCTGACAGAGTCCCTGCCACGGCCATCGGCGACGGTGGGCCGCCCGATCTCGATCGGTCACGGCACGTCCACCGCTCCGGTCAGCCGCGTGGGCGGGGAGAACACGATGTCCTCGGTCGCCACCCGTTCCACGGATATGTCCGCGTAACCCAGTTCGGCGAGCCGGTCGAGCAGCTGGTCGACGAGGATCTCCGGCGCGCTCGCCCCGGCGCTCACACCGACCGTGCTCACGCCGGCCAGCCACGTGGGGTCGAAGTGGGTCACGTCCGGCACCAGTTCGGCCCTGCTGCCGAGCCTGCGTGCCACCTCCACCATCCGGATCGAGTTGCTGGAGTTGGTCGAACCGACCACCAGCACCAGGTCGCACCGGTCCACGATGGCCCTGATGCCGTCCTGGCGGTTCTGACTGGCGTAACAGATGTCGTCGGTGGCAGGCCCGCGCAGGTCGGTGAACCTGCGCTGGAGCACGGCGATGATGTCCTTGGTCTCGTCCACCGAGAGCGTGGTCTGGGTGAGGTAGGCGACCGGTGCGTCGGGGGGAAGGTCCTCCAGTGCCTCCGCGTCGGCGACCGTCTCTACGATGATCGTCCGGTCGGGAGCGTGTCCGTAGGTGCCCTCGACCTCCTCGTGGTCCGCGTGCCCGATCAGCAGCAACGTCCGCCCGTCGCGGGCGAACCGGCGGGCCTCCTGGTGCACTTTGGCCACCAGGGGGCAGGTCGCGTCGAGCACGTCCAGCCCGCGTGCGTCCGCGTTCTGCCGCACCTGCGGGGAGACACCGTGCGCGGAGAAGACACACACCGCGCCCTCCGGCACCTCCTCCTCGGAGTCGACGAACCGGACACCCCGGCGCTGGAACTCGCGCACCACGTGGTGGTTGTGCACGATCTCCTTGCGGACGTAGATCGGCGCGCCGTGCTGTTCCAGCGCGAGGTCGATGATGCTTATCGCTCGGCGTACGCCGGCACAAAAACTCCGCGGCTCGGCCAGCAGGACCTGCTTACCGCCACTCATTCCCACTCCGTTCCGTGCCATGACGTCCGTGTCGGAACGCCTTGCTCATGTTGCCGAACTGGGCGTCCACACCGGTCGTTAGAAACCGAGTCCTTCTCGGGAAGTCTTGTCCGCCGTTGGGTGTCGGCTTAATAGCCGCACTCGAATACGCGGCCTTGGTGTCGCCCAGTAGCTATCATTCCGCAGGGTGGTCCCATCCAGGCCTTACACCAACTTCTTTGGGGTTTTTCCTAAAGTCGAAGACGCCCACCCTGCGTCGTTGACACGACCAGGGGCGTCCTCCAGGATGGATTCCGCCAGCCGCTACTCGATTTCAGTGTGAACTCGATATTTCGCATCATGAGGGCGACTCTGCATTTCGAGCGAGGTGCTGCGCCAATAATCTCGGATCAAGGCCGGTGGAACCGTCCGGCCTGGCTCACTCGTGCCGCAAACCATTTAAACGACCGAAGCAGGCCGTTCGCCAAGTCGCCGGCATCGAGCTCTGGAGGAGTGACCGTGTCAAATCTGGATGGACTTTCGAGTTCAGCTCAAACAGTGCTGGAGCCTCAGAACGAGGTAAGAATAGTCGGCCAGTACTACGACGACAAAACAGCCAGGCTCGTTCGCAAATACGGGCCCGGACCCAGGATCCACTATCATGTAGGTCACTACCCTTCTTCCCGCACGCCGCTGAATGTCCACGAGGCGACGCCGGATGATCTTCGCGGCAGCATTCGGCTTCACCAAGAGGGTCTGCTGCGGTATGCGGCCAAGATCTGGGGCGCGGAACACCGGCTCTCGGGGAGGATCCTGGATGTCGGCTGCGGCCTTGGCGGCGGCTCGCTCTTCTGGGCACAGGAATACGGCGCCGACGTCACGTCGATCACCAACGCGCCGGAACACGCGCCGATAGTCGAGGGGTTCGCGCGGGAATCTGGTGTGGGCGGGAAGATCCGAACGCTGGTCTGTGACGCGATGCATCTCCCCTTGGACGACGGCCCCTACGACGCGGCCGTGGCAATCGAGAGCAGCGGATATTTCGACCGTCCGCAGTGGTTCGAGCGTCTGGGGCACGTGATTCGCCCGGGTGGGAGTGTGTGCATCGAGGAAGTATTCATCACACGCCCGCACGGGGCCGATGTGTGGGCCGAGTACTTCTACACAAAACCAGCTACGGTGCGCGACTACGCGGAAGCCGCGGAAGCTGCGGGTTTCGAATTGGTCGACGACGTCGACGCCACCTCGGAAACCTTGCCGTTCTGGGAGGAGAGTACCGCCTGGACGAAGGCGGTACTGGACGGTGACAGTAGCCTTTCACCAGTTGAACGCAGGCAGCTGAGGATATCCCTGTTGGCGAACCAGGCGCTTGGCGCCGAATGGGCGGCGGGAGGCCTGCGGCTGGGTTTCCTGCGCTTCGAGCGGAAGCGAGCCGCGAGCATTCCGGCGGATTCTCCGGGCCCCCGCGGCACCTGATGACCTACGTGATTGTCAGTGGCTGTCAGTAGATTCACACAGGCGCTCGGCTGGGGTTGCCCAGCCGAGCGCAGCGGGTTTCCGAGACATGTGGCTCGGGTGCGACCCGCAGGACCTGCCGCCGTTTTCCCGCCACCTTCACAGCAATACGGAGTTCGTCATGACGCCTCAGCAGTTTCCCGCTCCCATCGACGTCGCCGGCGTGTACGACGGGATCGGTCAGATCTACGGTTCCGCGTGGGGCCCCAACAAGCACTACGGCTACTGGGAGAACGACGCCGACGACAGCTCCGTCGAGGAAGCCACCGACCGCCTGACCGACCTGATGATCTCAGGCATCGCCGCGCAGGCCGGCCAGCGGGTTCTGGACATCGGCTGCGGCATCGGCCACCCCGCGTTCCGGCTCGTCCGCGCGTCCGACGTGAACGTGGTGGGCATCTCCGTCAGCCACGTCCAGGTGGCGAAGGCCAATGAACTCGCGGCCGAGGCCGGGCTCGCCGATCGGGCCACGTTCCAGTTCACCGACGCGATGAACATGCCCTTCCCCGACGGCTCGTTCGACGCGGCCTGGGCGTTCGAGTCGATGTGGCACATGCCCGACCGCGGGCAGGTGGTCGCCGAGACCGCCCGCGTCCTGCGCCCCGGCGGCCGTCTCGCCGTCGCCGACGTCATCGAGCGCGGTCCGGTCAGCCCTGCGGGCCGCGCGGTCCTGGACCACATCTGCGCGAACTACGCGGTGAGTTCTTTGGGCACCATCGACGAATACCGGAAGGTGTTGGCCGACAACGGTTTCGTCGACGTGGAGATCCGTGACATCAGCGACAACGTCGGCCGTACTCTCGATCTCATGGCCGACGCGGTGGAGACCGTCCGCGACAAGCTGGTCGATCTGGTGGGCGAGGAACAGGCCACCTCGCTCATCGACTTCATGCGTCTGTCTGCGGCCGCCCCGGAGAGCGGCTACCTCTTTCTGACCGCGGTCCGCGCCTGACCTCGGGCGCCGTCCCGGGGTCTCAGCTCGGCGTCTCATGGTGTAAGGCTGAGGTCGAGTTCCTGTCCCGGCTGTCGGCGGCGTACTCGGCGTGGGCGACGCGCGCTGAGCTGCTTCAACGTCGTCTCCGCGCCGGACGGGGCGGGTGCCCGGAGTCCTGGAGCCGCACCCGCGACGTACGGCCCGTCCGCCTCGTCCGCCTCGTCCGTATGCCTGCACCCGGGGCCCGGAGCGGGACCGCGACGCCGTGATCGCCCCCCTCAGGCTTCTGTGCGGCAACGGCCCCGCCGGGGGCGTCAACACCAAGACCAAGCGGATCGCGAGCCAGACGCCCGGACGAACAGGAGCCCAGCTGTCCGACGCCCGGTAACGGGCCGGCAGTGGCGACGGCCCGGACCGCGCCCGCCGTGCCAGTGGATGAGCCCGTTCATGGGCATCCGAGGCCTCTGACACGTGTCAATCCGGCTCTCTACGCTGGAACTTCATGCCCCCGCGGCATCCTGAGCGGGACCCAGCAGACGGCCGAACCGCCGGTCTCCACGGCAGTCCGGTGGATTACTCATCGGCACGGCCGACTGTCTGCCGCGCAGTCCGGTGCCTGTCTGAGAGTGTCATCGTGAGTAATTCGTTCATCGACGGCCTGTCTGCCTGACTCGTATCTCGTGATTCTGATTCTGTTGCTTCGAGTTTTATTGACGCTTTTCTTTATGAGGGTGCGCATGCGGTGGTGCGGCGGCAGGGGCGCCTGCCGCCGCGGAGATCCATCAGGAGGACCCTGGAACGAGCGCGCAGCCGAGTCCGGCTACGTTCTCGTGGGGGAAGCCTCGCTCTACGTGTCGGAACCGCCGGTCTTCTTCGCCTTGACGACGCCGGCGTCCACGGCTGAGGCGGCGGTGATCTTACGAGTCACCCACTTGGCCTCGTACATGGTGTCCGCGACCGTCTGGATCCTGCTCACGGTGTTCGTGTCCAGCGGGATCAGATTCTGTGGCGTCAGGGCGATCACGAGCTTGACGAGCGGGATCTCCATTCCGGTGGCGGAGGCGAGTGCCTCGGCCCACTCGTCGGTATGGGCGCGGGACCAGACCATCGCCTTTTGGATCCGGGCGAGGACGTCGGTGAGGGCCGCCTTCTTCTGCGGATCGTCGAGGTTCTTGGACGACGCCGCGATGAGACTGAGGCCGCTCGTCCGACCGTCGCTGCCGTCGACGAGTACGCGAGCGCCGCTGTTCTCCGCCATGACGGTGAAGGGGGCGACGGTGGCCCACACCTCGACCTGCCCGGAACTGAACGCGGCCTGGCCCGCGGCGGGGAGCAGGTACTTGGTCTCGATGTCGTCGGGAGCCAGCCCGGCGTCCTTCAGGGCGCGGAAGAGGAGGTAGTCGGCCAGGGAGCCCTCGGCCGGCGACACCGCCACCGTCTTGCCCTTCAGGTCATCGATCGAGCGAACCTTCGAGCTCTTCTGTGCCACGATCGCCACGGTGGAGCCGTTGGTCTGGATACCGGCCACCAACTTCAGCGCGCTTCCGTTCCCCATGGCGTGGAGAGTCGTGGAGTCGCCGCCGTAGGTGGTGTCGATCCGTCCGGCCTGGAGCGCGGCGAACATCGGTGGAGCTGCTTGGAACTCTGCCCATTTAATTTTATAAGGCGCCCCCTCGAGTGCGTCCGCTGCTTCGACCAGGGGCTTCAGGAGGCCTTGATCACCGAGCGTCAGGGTGACGCCGGACGGCGAGGACGACTCGGTGGAGGCTTCACCGGCGGAACCGCAGCCAGCCAGTGCCGCGGCCATCGCAATAGCCGTCACGACGCTCAGGAAACGAGTCATTCTACGCATGATTCATTCCTTTCTGGAGTAAAAAATGGAGGAAAGGCGGGCGGGCTCATCGC
>NZ_JAEMUX010000155.1 GCF_016598475.1 Streptomyces adelaidensis | reverse complement strand
TACCCCCGTCGACGCCCTCGCAGATTCGTTCCCTCAACTCGGCGCCCAGCCCCCACACCTGACGCATGGACAAACACGGACACCCAATCGATCATTCGTACCAAAATTGCGATCGCGATCCCATGCACTTCTGGCCAAAGCTCAAGCCGCCCCGGCCACCCGGCCCACATGCGACCCTTACGTCCACATCAGGCACACTCGAACCGGGCGCCACCGACACCCCGTCAGAAGCGGGGCCAGGGAAAGAGAAAGAGGGGAATAACGACGGAACCACACCACAGGTTCCGGTTTATCCTCGTTGCCCGGCGTAACCTGCCGTGATACATAGAGTGACGATACGACCCTTCACATACCGTCCCGCGTCCCCCGATAGGGTCTCGCACGGGCCGGCGGCAAGGGATTCGTACGAAACCCGCCAATCAATGACGCCAAGTCGACATACGACAGCGTCATCGTCGGCGAGAATGGGCCCGACCTCTGCGCACCCGCGCCAGAGGGTGCGGTACGGACGCGACGCGTACGCACCGCACGACCAACAGAACTACCCACTAGGGGCGGTGACTTACATGTTCGTTGCGGCCGACAAGGGCGACATCACCACCATCATCGGCGGAATCGCCCCGGACTGGGGGCCTTTCGGCAGCCTGGGCAACGAGGCGCGCGTGATGATCGAGGTCGTGATGGCGGTCGCCATCCTCCTCTGTCTGGGCATCGCGATCTGGGGTGCGGCCAAACAGCGCATCGGCGCGACGGCCCTGCGTGACACCTTCAGCGCGGAACAGGGCAAGGGGCTCATCATCGCCGGCCTGACCGGCGTCTTCATCATCGGCTCACTGGGCACGGTCTTCACCATCGTGTACGGCATGGCCGTGTAGCGCGGCGGCCGGCCCCTCGTCCTGGCCGGGCACCCCCGGTTCGCCCGGTTCCCCACTACCCCACCCGTCCGTCGTGCCCACCGGCTGAGGTTGCGTTTCCCTGATGTCGAGTCACCACACCGCGCCCGCGCGGGAACCAGCGCGGCTACCGTCGTACTGCTACGCCTTTCGGTACGACGTTGAAGTTGAAGGGGCGAACGCGGCATGAGTCTCGGTGACGAGCACGGGCACGGCGAGTCCTCACGCGCCGGTGACGACGGAGGGTACGGGGGCTACGCCGGCACGGGCCAGACCCGCACCCGCCTCCCCGACCGCGGCGACGACCCCTACGGCAACACCCCCCGCCGCGGCCGCTCCTCCTCCAGAAGCCTCATCACCATCGTCGGCGTAGTCGTCCTCCTCATCGCCGCCATCGCCTTCGCGAACCGTGGCGGAGACGACTCCGCAGAAGACGGGACCACCGGGGGCGACAAGGCGGAAACGACGCCTACTGCGGCTTCGGGGGAACGGCCGGTCGACACGAAGACCGGCGGCATCCCCTCCGGCTTCGCGCACGACGAGCAAGGCGCCGAATCCGCAGCGGCCAACTACGCCGTGGTCCTGGTCTCGGCCGACATCCTCAAGCCCGTCCGGCGAAGCGAGATCGTCCAGCAGGTCTTCGTCGCCGACAAGGCGGCCGATCTGGAGGACAGCCTCAACAAGGCTTATGACAGGGACTTCCTAGCCAATGTCGGCTTGGACGAAAACGGCAATGCCCCGTCGGGCAGTACCTACGTCTCACGAACCATGCCGGTCGGCACCAAGGCCACAAGCTACTCGGACAGCACCACGACCGTCGAGGTCTGGTGCACCGGTGTCTACGGCACGGCATCAGAAGACACCACCAACCCGGTCACCAGCGACTGGTTCACCATGATCCTCCAGCTGCGCTGGGCCGACGGTGACTGGAAGGTCGACAGCTTCGCCCAGAAGGAAGGCCCCGCGCCGGTCAACGGCGACAACAAAATCTCGCCGTCCGACGAGATCTCGAAGGCCGTCGAGGAGTACGGAGGGTTCACCTATGCCCGGTAGGTCACGCCACGTACTCAAGTTCGCCGCAGCCCTCACAGCCGTACAGACCGCAGCCGTTCTACTGGCCACCAAGGCAGCTGCCGCACCCACCCCGTCGCCCTCTCCCTCGGCCTCCGACGACCGCTGCGACCTCATCGTCGGCCCCGCCAAGGACTACTGCGAACGAGGCGCCGACGACAAGGGCGACACCAGCACCCTCCCCAACGACGTAACCACCACCCTCGACCCCCTCTCCTCCCTGGCCCAAGGCTGCGCCGACGCCGCCTCCTGGACCATCGACAAGCTCTCCACCGCCGTGAACGACACCGCGAACGTCGACTTCACGAACCCCAAGTTCCTCCAGCAGTACGCCGTGGTCTTCGCGGCCTCGACGATCCTCACCCTCATCCTGTGGCTGCTGGCCGTGGCCAAGCGGGCAGTACGCGGCGTCCCCCTCACCACCGCACTGTCCGAAGCCGTCGGCTTCCTCTGGCTGACGGTCCTGGCCTCCGCCTTCACGCCCCTGATCCTCTACACGGTCGTCTCGGCGACCGACGGCGTGACGGAGGTCCTCGCCAAAGCGACCGGCGACCAGACGGACACCTTCTTCGGCAACTTCTCCGGAGCCCTGAAGAAGGGCGAGGACATCGGCGGCGGCCCGATCATGCTGATCGTCGTCTCGCTCGTCTCGATCCTCGCCGCCGGCGTCCTCTGGCTCGAACTGGTGATCCGCGCCGCCCTGCTCTACGTAGGCGCGCTGCTCGGCACGGTCGTCTACGCCGGCCTGGTCGACAAGAACCTGTGGGGCCATGTCCGCCGCTGGGCGGGCATCATGATCGCGGTCATCCTCATCAAACCGGTGATCGTGATAGTCCTGGGCCTCGCCGGCGCCCTCGCCGCGGACGACGGCCCGGACGCGTTCTCCGCCGTCGTCTCCGGCCTCGCCATCATCCTCCTCGCCATCTTCGCCTCCGCGATGATCTACCGCTTCGTCCCGGGCTTCGGCGACGAGATCGCCGGCTCCCGCAACAACCGCATCATGCGCGGCGCCGAAGGCAAGGCCGCGGCCGTGATCAGCTCCCCGGCCACTCTCGTCGCCCAAGGCATCAAGACCCACAGCAGCCGGGCCGACAACAACGGCGGCGGAGGCGGGAACAACGCCGCCCGCCCGTCCAACCCCGCGTCCGGCGGCGTGGCGGCCCACAGCTCACGCAACTCGAACGGAGGCGGCGGAACTGTCCCCTCCGCCGCACCCCCACCGCGTACGAGCCCGGTCAACACCCCCCACGCCGGCAACACCCGCAACAGCAATCGCACGGGAGGTGAAGGGCGTTGACGGCTGATTCCCACGCGGCCCATCTGTCCCATCCGGTCACGCCCCGCCGTACATATCTGATCGGCCGCGCCCGGCCGAACGCGATCATCGGCCGGAACCGCGAGTCCGGCGAGATCGCGCTGATCATCGTGGGCGCGTTCCTCGGCATGATGTGCGGCCTCCTCGTCCCGATGCTCGTCCCCCGCATCGCCCTGCTGACGGGCTTCCCGCTGCTGGCGCTGGCCGCCGTGTACGTGCCGTACAAGCGGCGGACGTTCTACAAGTGGTTCGAGATCAACCGCAGTTACAAGCGCGGCCTGCGCCGCGGCACCGCGTACCGCTCCTCCGTCATGGAGGCCGGCACGCACCTCGACGGCCGTGAGATCGAGGTCGGCCCCCCGCCGGGCATCGGCCGCATCACCTGGCTGGCCGCGCCCTTCGGCCCCGACGAGATCGCCGTCCTCCTCCACGCCGACCGCAGAACAGTCACCGCGGCCATCGAGATCGAGGGCCCCGGCGTCGGCCTGCGCGACTCCGAGGACCAGGAAGCCCTCGTCGACCGCTTCGGCACCCTCCTCAAGCATGTGGCCAACGGCGACGGCTTCGTCACCCGCCTGCAGATGCTCGCCCGCACCCTCCCCGCCGACCCGGACGCCCACGCCAAGGACGTCGCCCAGCGCGGCGACGAACGCGCCCCGGGCTGGCTGCAGCAGTCGTACGAGCAGCTCCAGTCCATGGTGTCCACGAGCAGCGAGCAGCACCGCGCGTACCTGGTCGCCTGTATGCACTACTCCCGCGAACTGGCCGCCGAGGGCCACGCCATGGCCCGCGCGTCCCGCCCGCAGGGCCGGAAGCTGGACAAGGACGCCGGCCTCGCCGTCGTCATGGCGCGCGAGCTGACGGACATCTGCTCGCGCCTCCAGGAGGCCGACATCCGCGTACGGCAGCCGCTGGGCCAGGGCCGTCTCGCCTCCCTCATCCACTCCATGTACGACCCGGACCACTCCATCGACCACATCCAGGCCATGACCAGGCGCAACGCCTGGCCGGCCGAGCTGGACGCGATGGAGCCGGACTACCTCCAGGCCAAGACCCGCGAGTCCTCCACCCGCGCCCCCTGGTGCCACGCCACCGCCTGGGTGAAGGAGTGGCCGATGACCCCGGTCGGCGTGAACTTCCTCGCGCCCCTCCTGGTCCACACCCCGGACGTCATCCGCACGGTCGCCGTCACGATGGACCTCGAACCCACCGAGGTCGCCATCGAGCGCATGCTGACCGAGAAGACGAACGACGAGGCGGAAGCGTCCCGCGCCGCCAAGATGAACCGGACCGTCGACCCCCGCGACATCGCCTCCCACTCCCGTCTCGACCAGCGCGGCGAGGACCTCGCCAGCGGCGCGGCCGGCGTCAACATCGTCGGCTACATCACCGTCTCCTCCCGCTCCCCGGAGGCGCTGGCGCGCGACAAGCGGACGATAAGGGCCTCGGCCGGCAAGTCGTATCTGAAACTGGAGTGGTGCGACCGCGAACACCACCGGGCCTTCGTCAACACGCTCCCGTTCGCCACCGGAATCCGAAGGTAGGGCTACCGCGATGCGGGATCATCCGATCCAACCGCACCTGGAGGTGAAGCGCTGATGCGGGACCCGATGTCTGTCCTCACGGACGCCTTCACGTCCTTCCTCTTCGGCAAGGTCGAGACGACCCGCCTCCCGGTCCGCACGTCCACCGGCCAGGCCCAGGCGGTCTACCTCCCGACCGCCGCCCCCGGCCTCGGCGACTCCGGCGTGATCATCGGCCGCGAGGTCTACTCCGGCAAGGGGTACATCTACGACCCCTTCCAGCTCTACGGCCAGCAGCTCCCCGCCCCGCACTGGCTCGTCCTCGGCGAGTCCGGCAACGGCAAGTCGGCCCTGGAGAAGACGTACGTCCTACGGCAGTTGCGCTTCCGCGACCGCCAGGTCGTCGTCCTCGACGCCCAGGGCGAGGACGGCGTCGGCGAGTGGAACCTCATCGCGCAGGAGCTGGGAATAACTCCCATCCGCCTGGACCCGACGGCCGCCCTGGACCTCGGCATTCGCCTCAACCCCCTCGACCCGGCGATCACCACGACGGGCCAGCTGGCCCTCCTCAGGACGATCATCGAGGTCGCGATGGGCCACGGCCTGGACGAACGCTCCGGCTTCGCCCTCAAGGTCGCACACGCCTACGTCAACGAGTCGATCGTCGACCGGCAGCCCGTCCTCACCGACATCGTCGACCAACTCCGCCACCCCGAGCCCGAGTCCGCCGAGGCGATGAACGTCGCCATAGACGACGTACGCGCCTGGGGCCTGGACGTGGCGCTGGTCATCGACCGCCTGGTCGACGGTGACCTGCGCGGCATGTTCGACGGCCCGACCACAGTCGGCATCGACCTCGACGCGCCCCTCATCGTCTTCGACCTGTCCCACATCGACCGCAACTCCATCGCCATGCCCATCCTGATGGCCATCGTCGGCGTCTGGCTGGAGCACACCTGGATCCGCCCCGACCGGAAGAAGCGCATCTTCCTCGTCGAGGAGGCCTGGCACATCATCAACAGCCCCTTCGTCGCCCAGCTCTTCCAGCGCCTGCTGAAGTTCGGCCGCCGCCTCGGCCTGTCCTTCGTCGCCGTCGTCCACCACCTGTCGGACGTCGTCGACGGCGCGGCGGCGAAGGAAGCGGCCGCGATCCTCAAGATGGCCTCGACACGGACGATCTACGCCCAGAAAGCGGACGAGGCGAGGGCCACGGGCCGCGTACTGGGCCTGCCCCGCTGGGCGGTGGAGATCATCCCCACCCTCACCCCCGGCATCGCCGTCTGGGACGTCAACGGCAACGTCCAGGTCGTCAAACACCTCATCACCGAGACCGAACGCCCGCTCGTCTTCACCGACCGCGCGATGACCGAGTCGTCCGCCGACCACATCCGCGACAGCGACGCCCTGCGCGCCGCCGAACTGGAGGCCGAGGAACGCGCGGCCGCCTTCGTGGAACAGCAACTGAGCGAGGTCGACGGATACGGCTCCTCGGAGTCCACGGTGGCCTGAGCAGTGAGCGGTACGACCTGAATGGCGGCGGAGGATACGGCGTGAACGGCGGCGTGCGATGAGACCGGAGCACCGGCACCCCCAGCAGGGCGGAGGCGGCGGCATCCCCGACGGCCTGCTGATCGCCCTCCTCGGCTTCCTGCTGGCCACCACCCTGATGGTCTGGTCGGCCACCGGCCTGGCCGGCCTCTTCGCCCACGGCGCCTGGCCCGACCGCATCACCTTCACCCGCACGCCCCTGGCCGTACGCAGCCTGATCTCCGCCCCCCAGGACCTCCCCGCCGCCTGGCCGGACACCCCCTCCGACCAGCTCTCCGGCTACGGCCTCTTCTGGGGCCTCCTCATCAGCCAACTCATGATCCTCCTCGTCCTCGCCGTCTTCGTGATGGGCACACTGGCCCGCTGGAGAGCGGTACGAGCACGAGAAAAGGCGACGCGGACCTCAGGACACGACCTGTCGGCCACCACGACACCGACGGCACAGACGCCCGGCCCTCTCCCACCGCACCCCGGTGAATACGGCCACCAGGTCGCCCCGCCCCCCACAGCACCCGCCACCACGCCGCCCGCGCCGGTACCCGAGCCGCGTGCCACCACCGCCCAGAACACCCCCGCACCCCTCGCGGCCACCATCGCGACGGAAACCGCCGCCCCCCTCACCCCGACGGGCGCCTGGCCCCCGCAGTCCCCCTCGGTGGTCCTCGGCCCGGCTCCCTCCCGTCGCCCCACCGCCACCCAGGCCATACACGACGCCGAAGGCCCCGCCCTGGTCGTCACCTCCGACCCGACACTCTGGTCGGACACCAAGGACGCCCGCGCGAAACTGGGCCCGGTCCTCCTCTACGACCCCTCCCATCGCTGCGACACCCCGGCCCGCCTCCACTGGTCCCCCATCACCGGCTGCGACGACAAGCCGACGGCGGTGGCCAGGGCGACCGCCCTCCTCGCCCCGATCCGCCCCACCGCCAAGATCGACCAGGCGGTGGCGGACGCGGCCGAGACGCTTCTACGCAGCTATCTGCACGCCGCCGCCATAGACACCCGCACCATCCGCCACCTGCACCGCTGGGCCCAGGGCACCAACGTCCAGGAAGCGGTACGGATCCTCCGTACGAACCCGAAGGCGGCCCCCGGCGCGGCGGGCGAACTGGAGTCGGCGCTCACCTCGCACCCCGAACGCCGGGACATCGCCCAGGAGCTGACGGCCCGCGCCCTGTCCTCCCTCTCCACGGTCAACATCCGGGAATCCTGCAACCCCAACAGGGCGGACGCCCTGGCCCTGGATTCCTTCGTCCACGAGGGGGGAACGCTCTATGTGGTCGGCGACCCCATCGAGGACCCCAAGGCGAACCCTTACGCCATGCCGCTGCTGACGGCCCTCACCTCAAGCGTGGTCGAGCGCGGCCGGCGCATGGCCGAACGGTCATCCTCCGGTCGCCTCGACCCACCACTCACCCTGGTCCTGGACGACGTGGCGGCCGTGGCCCCCCTCCCCCAGCTCCCGGCCCTCCTGACCACCGGCCCCGACCAGGGCCTCCCCACCCTGGCCCTCCTCCGCTCCCGCGAACAGGCCAGGTCCCGCTGGCCGAACCTCGAACTCCCGCTGCCGTAGAGTCACGCGGCGCTCACATGCCCGAGCCATCCCGCTCGTCGCCCTGGCCGTCGTGAGGCACCGCGTATCCGGGAACGGACGGCCACCGCACGGTCAGCACCACCGACTCCTCCTCCGCGACCCAGGAGTGGTCCACACCGTGCCCCCAGACGACGTAGTCCCCCTGGCGCTCCAGCACGACGCTCCGGCCAGGGAACTCGACGCGGAAGCGCCCGCTGATGAGCACCTGCAGAGCGGTGCGTTCCTCACCCCGAACCCACTGCGCCCGCCGGTCGCCACGCGGATGGACACCCCACTTGATCTCCAACGCATCGCTCCGGCGAGGATCGCCGTCCGCCTTGAAGTGCCCGAGCAGCCAGCCACGGTCCAGCGCCGCGTCCTTGCCCGCATTCCCCACATACACGCTGTCGTCCATGCCGGCGAACGCTAACACCGGCCCACCCGACGCCACCTACGCCAGGTCAAGCACGTACTCCAGCTCCAGCCCCATGACTTCCTCCACGGTCACCCCGCTGGCCACGAACCCGATCCGCCGGTAGAACGCCGCGGCCCGCCCGTTCCGCTCATGCACGAACAACCGCACCCGCTCGACCCCGACGCCCCGGGCCCATCCCAGCGCAGCCGCGAACATCGCCTCGCCCACGCCCTTCCCACGATGTCCGTCCCTCAGGAACACCCCCACCAGATGCCCCTGCCGACGCTCGACCTGCGCGCCGAAGTAGTCCCGCACGCCGGCTTCCTCCACAAGCACGGTCACACTCCCGACCCACCCCGCGCCCCCGGCCTCCACGACAATCTGCTGCCGCTCCCGAACCCCCTCAGCGGCCCCCTCCGTCCGCTCCTTCCAGTACGCGTCCGGCCGGGCCACGGCATCCTCGTACGCCTCCAGAAAAGCCAGAGGTGCGACGGGATCCCGCAGCGCGGCCAACCGCAACTCCCGCGCCTCCCGCCACTCCTCGGCACGGACGGACCGGATCGCATAACCCTCGGGGACAGCGAGGTTCTCAGCACTCATCGGCACCCCATTGAAAGCGTCCTGAAACGCAAAATAGCCCCCACCGGTTTCCCGGCAGGGGCTATTCG
>NZ_JAEMUX010000154.1 GCF_016598475.1 Streptomyces adelaidensis | reverse complement strand
TGGCCCCGGTGGCCCCGGTGGCCCCGGTGGCCCCGGTGGGGCGGACGACCTCGGCGAGCCCATCGACTTCGGCACCCGTAAGAGCACACCGCTCCGGGGGACGGACGTACCTCGGGGGGTGCGTAGACGGGGTGGGTTCGGGGCGTGGGCGCGGCGGCTGGCCGGCGGGCGGGGGCAGGCGGGGGCCGAGGAGGACCCGTACGAGTACGACGCCGAGTACGACGAGGACGAGCGCGGGGCCATCGCCTCGGTGCTCCCGGCCGGTGGCGAGCGGCTGCCCGACACCTGGCCGGATCCCGCCGCGCTGCTGCTCACCGCGCTGGGCCCGGGCGCCCGCCTGTGGGAGCGCGGGCCGGGGCACCCGGAGGCGTTGACCGTGCGGCTGGGGACGGCGGACCGGGCGGCGCCGGACGGTTCGGGTCTGTTGCCCGCGGTGCCGGTGACCACCGGGTTGCGTGAGGTCGGCGCGCTGGGGCTGGCCGGGCCGCGCCCGCGGCTGATGGGGCTGACCCGGGCGGTCGTCGCCCAGCTCGCCGCGCTGCACTCCCCCGACATGCTGGAGCTGGTCCTGATCAGCGCGGACCGCCACCGCTGCGCCGAGGAGCGCACCGCCGACTGGTCCTGGCTCGGCTGGCTCCCCCACCTCCGCCCGGCCCACGGCCAGGACTGCCGCCTCCTCCTCGCCTACGACCGCGAACAGGCGACGGCACGGGTGGACGAGCTGCTCCGCCGTCTGGAGGACCACGCGGCGGACATGACAGGTCACGGGCCCGGTGCGGCGCCCCACGGTGCCGAGGGTGCCGCCGGCCGACGGACCGTGCGGCGGCCGTCCTGGGCCCGGGGGGACGATCCGGCGGGCGGCTTCGCGGGGCCGTACACGGTGGTGATCGTGGACGGGGATCCCGGGGGCGCCGATGTGCGGGAGGCCGTGGTGCGGCTGGCGCAGGACGGGCCCGCCGCCGGTATCCATATCGTGTGCCTCGCCGAGGCGGAGGCCGCGTCCCCCGCCTCGGCGATGACGGAGACGTACACGGCCGCCTGTGAGATCTCGCCCGTGTTCCGCGCGTGCGGGGCCGTCGCCCTGCTCAGCGGTGACGTGGCCACGGCACTGCGGCTGCTGCGCGTCGCCTCCGGGCACGCCGGGACACCGGGGCCGGGGCCCACCCCGACCGCCCATCGATCCGACCACGCGCGTGCCACGGACCCGGGCGTCCCGTCGAGCCCGTCGAGCCGCCCCCGTTCCGACCGTGCCTCCCACGCGCACGCCGACCCGGACGCGCCGAGCCGTACGCACATCGGCATAGACCTGGCGGGGAGCGTGCGCTCCGCCGATGAGCGCACACATCCCGGCACCCAGGAACTCGCCTCGCTCGATCCGAGCGCGGTGCCCGGGTTGTTGAACCACGGCACGGTGGCCACGCTGGACGCGGTGTCGGCGGCGTGGGCGGAGCGGTTCGCGCGGGCGTTGGCGCCGTTGCGGACGGACGGCGCGGCCGGGGACCGGCAGGCGCGGGTCTCGGCACCGTTGCCGCAATCCGCGCGGCTGCTCGACGAGTTGGGGCTGGCGCGAGCCACGCCCGCGTCGCTGATGGCGCGGTGGGCGGACGCGGCCGACGACACGACGGCGCTCGGCGGACGGGCCTGGGCCGTGCTCGGGGCCGGGCCGCGCGGGCCGGTGTCCGTGGACCTCGTCGCCGAGGGCCCGCATCTGCTGATCGAGGGGCCGCCCGCCAGCGGCCGTACGGAGCTGCTGCGGTCCGTCGCCGCCTCGCTGGCCGCCGCCGAGCGGCCCGACCGGCTGGGCTTCGCCCTCGTGGACGGGCGGGACGGCGGCACCGGTGCCGGTGCCGCCGCCGGGCGGGCCGGGGAGGGGCTGGGCGTCTGCACGGACCTGCCCCATGTCGGTACGCATCTCATGGCCAACGACCCCGTCCGGATGCGGGAGTTCGCGCAGTCGCTGATCGCCGAGCTCAAGCGGCGGGCGGAGCTGCTGGGCGGGTTCGGCTTCGTGGAGTGGCACACCCGGCGTGAGGTGTCGGGCCGTATCGTCCCGCAGCGCTCGGCGAAGTCCGGGCCGGCTTCAGCCGGGGCCGCCGACCTCGACTCCCCCTCCAGTGCCACGATCCGGCTGCGACCGGCGGCCGGCCGTACCGCCACCGACCAGGAAGCCAGGCGTGCGGCCGGAAAGGGCTCGCCCTCCGGGCTGCCCCGTCTCGTCCTGATCGTCGACGACCTCGACGCCCTCCTCTCACCCCCCTTGGGCTCCACGGGCCGGCCTGCGGCGGGCTCCGTCGTACGGGCCCTGGAGGCCGTGGCCCGGGAGGGGGAGCGGCTCGGCGTCCATCTCGTCGCCACCACCAGCGGGGGCGGGCGTACGGGCGAGAGCGAGCTGGGGCGTGCGGCCGGGGGGCGTGTCGTGCTCTGCGCGCCGGTGCCCGGTCCGGACGAACCCGCGCCCGGACGGGGCGAGTTGCTGGGCGAGGGCGGCCGCGCCACCCCCTTCCAGGCGGGACGCGTGACGGGCCGTATCCCTCGTACCGCCACCCTGCGCCCCACCGTCGTCCCCCTGGACTGGTCCCGCATGGGCGACCCCCCGGCGCGCCGCCCCGTACGGGAACTGGGCAACGGCCCCACAGACCTGGCCCTCCTCGCCAGCGCCTTGGACCGCGCGGCCCGGGAGGTCTCGGCGACCGGCGTGCCGTCGCTGCTATGAGCTCTTGGGACACCCCCGCGCCCCAAAGGGGCGCGGGGAACGGCGCGAGCAACCACGACGGAGCGAAACCCGCCCACGGCGCACCACCCGAACGGCGAATAGGCACCCCGCTCCCCTGGCGCGCCATGGTCACGACGCGGTTACGATCAAGGAGCTGACACCGCAGGCGCTCTTGCCGCCCCCAAGGACGCGGCGTAGACCAGACCGCACGGGACAGCGCTTCTACGTTCGATGACGCACGGAGAACGGGGTCAGTCATGCGCAGCACGCTTCGTACACCCAACGCCTCCAAAGCCCTCGCGGCCCTGGCCGCAGGCATCCTCGCCGTCTCCCTCACCGCGTGCGGCGGCGACGACGGCGACACCGGTGACAGCGGCGACACCGGCAACGACGGCGGCGCCGAATCCACCGTCCAGCTCCCCAAGCTCGACGGCCAGAAACTGGAGGTCGCGGCCGTCTTCACCGGCCCGGAGCTGGACAACTTCCAGAAGGTGCTGGACGAGTTCGAGAAACGCACCGGCGCCTCCGTGAGCTTCGTGCCGACCGGCAACAACACGTCCACGTTCCTGGGTACGAAGATCGAGGGCGGCAAGCCGCCGGACGTGGCGTTCCTGCCCCAGGTCGGTGTGTTGCACCAGTTCGCGGAGAAGGGCTGGGTCAAACCGCTCGGCAGCGAGGCCCAGGCTCAGCTGGACAAGAACTTCTCTCAGGGCTGGAAGGACCTGGGCGCGTACGAGGGCAAGCAGTACGGCGTGTACGCGAAGGCCGCCAACAAGTCCCTCGTCTGGTACAACACCGCGTCCTTCGAGGCGGCGGGGATCACCCAGGAACCCAAGACCTGGGCCGAGTTCCTGCAGACCGCGCAGACGCTGTCCGACGCCGGCTCCCCCGCCGTGTCCATCGGCGGCGCCGACGGCTGGACGCTCACCGACTGGTTCGAGAACGTCTATCTGTCGCAGGCGGGCCCGGAGAAGTACGACCAGCTCGCCAAGCACGAGATCAAGTGGACCGATCCCTCGGTCAAGGAGGCCCTGACCACGCTCGCCGAGCTGTGGGGCAAGGACGACCTGATCGCGGGCGGGGCCTCCGGCGCTCTGCAGACGGAGTACCCGAAGTCGATCACGCAGACCTTCGGCGGGGACACCCCGGCCGGAATGGTGTTCGAGGGCGACTTCGTGGCCGTCACGATCAACGGTGACACGGACGCGAAGATCGGCACGGACGCCAAGGTCTTCCCGTTCCCGGCGGTCGGCGACACCTCCCCGGTGGTCACCGGCGGTGACGCGGCCGTGGCGCTGAAGGACGGCGAGGGCGCGCAGGCGCTGCTCACCTTCCTCGCCTCGACCGACGCGGCCCAGATCTGGGCGGCGCAGGGCGGCTTCCTCTCCCCCAACAAGGAGATGGACCAGGGCAGTTACAAGGACGACGTGACGCGGGAGATCGCCAAGGCGCTGCTCGCGGCGGGCGACGACTTCCGCTTCGACATGTCCGACCAGGCCCCGGCGGCGTTCGGCGGAACCCAGGGCGTCGGCGAGTGGAAGGACCTCCAGGACTTCCTGAAGAGCCCCGACGACGTGGCCGGCGCCCAGAAACAGCTGGAGACCGACGCCGCGAAGGCCTACGGGAACGGCTGACGGCGACCTCTCATGTCGTCTGCCGTGACGAAGACGGCGGGGGGCGCCGGCGCACTGCCGACACCCCCCGCCGCACCGCGCAAGAGCGTGACGGGTACCCGGCTGTGGGTGGCGGCGCTGTTCCTGCTGCCCGCGCTGGTGCTGCTCGGTGCGCTCGTGGTCTACCCGATCGGGTACTCGGTCTGGCGGAGCCTGTTCGACGCCGACGGCTCTGGGTTCGTCGGCCTCGACAACTACGTGGAGATCTTCACCGACGACGCCACCCTCGTCGCCGTACGCAACACCGCGATCTGGGTCGCGGTCGCCCCGGCGCTCGTCACCGCGCTGGGGCTGATCTTCGCGGTGCTGACCGAACGGGTGCGCTGGGGAACGGCGTTCAAGCTGATCGTCTTCATGCCGATGGCGATCTCGATGCTCGCCGCGGGCATCATCTTCCGGCTGGTGTACGAGCAGGACCCGGACCAGGGGGTCGCCAACGCGGTCGTCACCTCCGTGCACGATGTGTTCGTGGACGAGTCCGTCTATCCGAAGGCCCGCCCGAACGCCCAGGCCGGCGACCTACGGCCGTCCGGCGGCGGGTCGTTCACCACCGAGGGGACCGTACGGGCGGGCACTCCGGCCCTCCTCCCCCTCGTCGGCATCGCGCCCAACCGGCTGCCCGGCACCCCGCAGGACGCGAAGGCGTCCACCGGTAGCGGTGTCACCGGCACGGTCTGGCTGGACTTCCGGCTCGGTGGCGGCGGCGAGAAGGGTGCCGTCGACCCGGGCGAGAAGGCGCTGGAGGGCGTCAAGGTCGAGGCGGTGAAGGACGGGAAGGTCGTCGCCACCGCGACCAGCGGCACCGACGGCACGTTCAGCCTGCCCTCGTCGGCCGACGGGGCCCGACTCAGGCTGCCGGGCTCGAACTTCGCGGCGCCCTACAACGGCATCGACTGGCTCGGACCGGCGCTCGTCACCCCGGCCGTGATCGGCTCGTACGTCTGGATGTGGGCGGGCTTCGCGATGGTGCTGATCGCGGCGGGGCTGGCCGGGGTCGACCGCAATCTGCTGGAGGCGGCCCGGGTGGACGGGGCGAACGAGTGGCAGGTGTTCCGGCGGGTCACGGTGCCGCTTCTCGCGCCGGTCCTCGTCGTCGTCCTCGTCACGCTGATCATCAACGTGATGAAGGTCTTCGACCTCGTCTACATCATCGCGCCGCAGCCCACCCAGGACGAGGCCAACGTCCTCGCCCTCCAGCTGTACCTGGTGTCGTACGGCGGAGGGGGCGACTTCGGCCTCGGCAGCGCGATCGGTGTGGTCCTGCTGCTGCTCGTGATGCCCGTGATGTGGGTCAACATCCGGCGACTGCGGAAGGAGCGCCAGCGGTGACCACCCTCGAAACCCCGGCCCCGGCCCCGAAAACCCCCGCGCCCGAGGCGCCCGTACAGGCCAGGCGCTCCGTCGCCGCCCGGCTGGCGAGCGGTGTGGCGGGCGGCGCGCTGCGGGTCTTCCTGCTCCTGGTGGCGGTGTTCTGGCTGGTGCCGACGTTCGGGCTGCTGGTCTCGTCGTTCCGCGACCCGACCGACATCTCCACCTCCGGGTGGTGGAAGGTGTTCTCGGCGCCCGCCCAACTCACCACCAAGAGCTACGAGTCGCTCCTCGAGAACGGCGACGTCACCAACGCCCTCTTCAACACGATCTGGATCACGGTCCCGGCGACGCTGCTGGTCGTCCTGATCGGCGCGATGGCCGGATACGCCTTCGCCTGGCTGGACTTCAAGGGCCGCGACTGGTGGTTCATGGGTGTGGTGGGGCTGCTGGTGGTACCGGTGCAGGTGGCGCTGATCCCGCTGTCGGGGCTCTTCCGCGACCTCGGGATCTTCGGCGACATCATCGGCGTCGTCCTCTTCCACGTCGGCTTCGGCCTCCCGTTCGCGATCTTCCTGCTCCGCAACTTCTTCGCGGAGATCCCGCGCGAGCTGCTGGAGGCGGCCCGGCTCGACGGCGCGGGTGAGCTGCGGCTCTTCGCGACGGTCGTACTCCCGCTGGCCGCACCGGCGTTGGCGTCCCTCGGCATCTTCCAGTTCCTGTGGGTCTGGAACGACATGCTCGTCGCGCTGGTCTTCTCCAGCTCCGGCTCGCAGCCGCTGACGGTCGCGCTCCAGCAGCAGGTACGGCAGTTCGGCAGCAACATCGAGATCCTGGCGCCGGGCGCGTTCATCTCGATGGTGATCCCGCTGGCGGTGTTCTTCGCGTTCCAGCGGCAGTTCGTGTCCGGGGTGATGGCGGGGGCGGTGAAGTAGGAAGGGGAGCTCTGGTTGCTCGCGCAGTTCCCCGCGCCCCTGCTTTCAGGGGCGCGGGGAACTGCGCGACAAGCCCCCACCGGACCCGCACCCGCCCACGAACCGAGAGCCCCGAGCTCATAGGCGAACACCGCGAACAGCGCGAACAGCCCACACCCACCCACGAGTTCACCCCCACGCGCCCCCCTCCGTCACGGATATCCCCCGTATGGAACACGCAACGTAACCAAATCATCCCATAGGCCGTTCCCGGGCAGTATGCCCGCGCCGACCCATGGATGTCCTCCTTGCCCAGGTTCAGTGTCATCGTTCCCGCGTACAAGGTTCAGGCGTACCTGCACGAATGCCTGGATTCCGTGCTGTCCCAGTCCTTCACCGACCTCGAACTGATCGTCGTCGACGACGCCTCTCCCGACAACTGCCGGGCGATCGCCGAGGAGTTCGCCGCCCGCGATTCCCGTGTACGGCGCCCGGTGCGGCTCCGCGAGAACGCGGGGCCGGGTGCCGCCCGCAACACGGGGATGGAGCACGCCCGAGGCGACTACCTCCTCTTCCTCGACGGTGACGACACGTTCACGCCGGACGCGCTCCAGGCGATCGCCGACCGCCTCAAGGAGACCGGCGAACCGGACGTCGTCGTCCACGACTTCGCCCGCGTCTCCTGGTCGGGCGAGCCCGTCCGCAACGAACGCGCGCTCCAACTCACCGAGCAGGGCCCGGCGCCCTTCCACCTCGACGACCGCCCGGGGCTGCTGAACGTCCGCCCGGTGATCTGGAACAAGGCGTACAAACGGGAGTTCGTCGAGGACCACGGCTTCCGGTTCACGTCCGGGATCTACGAGGACACGGCGTGGACGTACCCGGTCCTGATGGCCGCCGAGTCCGTCGCCACCCTCGACCGGGTCTGCGTCCACCAGCGCGGACGCCGCCACGGCAGCCTCCTCGGGGCGACCACGCGGGCGCACTTCGACGTGTTCGAGCAGTACGACCGAGTGTTCGGTTACGTCGACGAGCGGCCGGAGCTGGCGCAGTGGCGGCCGCTGCTGTTCCGGCACATGGTCGACCACCTCACCACGGTGTTCGCCCGGCGCCACCGGCTGCCGCGCGAGGCGCGCGCCGAATTCCTGCGCACGGTCCGCGCCCACTGCACGCGCTACCGCACCCCGGGCATCCCCGTCCGCGCCGGCGCCCGGCTGCGGCACGCGCTCCTGCGGCTGGGCAGCCACCGCACCTACCGCGCGCTGTGGGCCGCGGCCCGGCTGGGCCGGGGCGCCGGACGCCGGGTGACCGGCCTGGCCCGGCTGCTGCGCTCCGCCGGGCTGCGCCTGCACTACCGCGTCCAGCGCCTCCTCCCGCTGCGCGCCGACCGGGCGGTGTTCGCCGCGTACGGGGGGCGGGGCTATGTGTGCAGCCCGGCGGCTCTGGAGAACGCGTTCCGTACGCACGTCCCCAAGATGCGCACCTCGTGGATCGCGCGCCCGGAGCACCACCACACCCTGCCGGTGGCGACCCGGCGGGTACGGCCCGGCTCGATGGCGTACTGGACGGCGCTCGCCCGTTCCAAGTACCTGGTGAACAACGTGGACTTCGACCGCCGGCTGGTCAAGCGCCGCGGGCAGATCCTCCTCCAGACGCAGCACGGCACCCCGCTCAAGCACATGGGCCTCGACCTCCAGGACCGGCCGGCGGCGGCACGCGGCACGGACTTCGCCGCCGTGCTGCGCGGCAGCGACCGGTGGGACTACGTCCTGTCGGGCAACCGCCACGCCACCCTCGTCTGGGAGCGCGTCTACCCCTCGGCGTACACCACCCTCGAATACGGCTCCCCGCGCAACGACGTGTTCCTGCGGGCGACCTCGACGGACGTGGCCCGGCTGCGCGAGCACCTCGGCATCCCCGACGGGGCGGTCGCGATCCTCTACGCCCCCACCCACCGCGACTACCGCCACACCCAGCGCGCCCACCTGGACCTCGAACGCGTCCTGCGCAAGCTCGGCCCGCGCTTCGTGATCCTCGCCCGCGCCCACCACGCGTACGACTCCCCGCTCACCGATCTCGCCCACGGCCGGATCCTCGACGTCACCGCCTACCCGAGCGTGGAGAACCTCTGCCTCGCCTCCGACGCACTGATCACCGACTACTCCTCCCTGATGTTCGACTACGCCAACCTCGACCGGCCCATCGTGATCCACACGGAGGACTGGGAGGCGTACGAGGCGGCCCGTGGCACCTACTTCGACCTGCGCTCCTTCCCGCCGGGTGCGGTCGCGCGCAGTGAGGACGAGCTGATCGACATCTTCGCCACCGGGCACTGGCGGGGGTCGCGCTCCGCGCAGGTGCGGGCGGCGTTCCGTGAGCGGTTCTGTCCGTACGACGACGGGCGGGCGGCCGAGCGGGTCGTACGGCGGGTCGTCCTCGGCGACCCGTCCGTCCTCGACGTCGTGCCACTCCCCGACCGCCACCCCGTCCCGTCCATGGCGGCATCCCTGCCCTCGTCCCCCCAGGCCACGATCCCCACGGCCCCACGCCCGTAGCCCCACCCTTCCTCGCCCTTTCCACCCCGGATTTCGACTGACGGTCCGGTGGGGGTTGTTCGCGCAGTTC
>NZ_JAEMUX010000153.1 GCF_016598475.1 Streptomyces adelaidensis | reverse complement strand
AAGTCCGGGGAGGCGGTGGCCGGCGAGCCGGTGACCGACCGGGCTGCGGGCGAGGGCTCGGGCGCGGAGCGCGGCGGGGCCGCAGCCGGTGCGGGTGGCTCGGACGGTGATGCGGAGGCGGAGGCCGACGCGGGCACCGAGGACGAGCCCGTTGCGGATGACGAGGCCTCCGAGACTGAGCCGGAGGCTGTTGCTGAGGCGGAGCGCGGTGACGCTGACCCGCGCTTGCGGGGTGCCGCCGCGCCCACCCGTGCCGCCCCAGCGGCACGACTGCCCGCAGCCGGGGCGGAGGCGGGGCCTGAGGCTGCCGCCGAGCCCCAGGGGGGCGCTGAGCCCTCGCGGGACGCCAAGCCCCAAGGAGACGTTGACCCTCGGCGCGACGCCGACCCCGAGGCTGCTCGGGAGCCCGAATCCGGTGCAGGCTCGAAGGCCGCCACGGAGCCCGGCGACAGCGCGGATGCGCGGGCAGGTGCCGAGGCGAAGGCGGAGGCCGGTGCCGCTGCCGATGCGCGGCCAGGTTCCGAGGGCAAAGCCGGGTCCGGTGACCCGGATGTGCGGCCTGGCTCCGAGAACGCGGTGGCGCCCGGCGACACCGCCGACGCCCGGCCCACCTCCGAAGGCGGCAGGCCCGACGCCCGGCCCGGTTCGGCCGGCACCCCGGCGGCTGGTCCTGCCGCTGCCACGGACACCGACCCCGCTCCGGAACCGGAAGCCGGTAAGCCGGAAGCTGCCGAGTCCGAGGCCGAGGTCGAGTCCGAGGCCGAGGTCGGCAAGTCGGAGGCCGAGGTCGGCAAGTCGGAGGCGGAGACGTCGGCAGACGGCTATCCGGGAGCCGCCGACGTCGAGGACGGCCCACAGGGGTCGCCCGCGCCCGGCGACGAGAGCCGCGCGGGTGGGGAGGCGGGGGTGGACCAGCCGACCGGGGTCTTCCGGGCTCCCCGGCCGCCCGCGTTGGACCACCCCACCACCATGCTCAAACTGGGCGGCGCCGCCGGTGCCACCAAGCGGGCCGGCGAAGCCGAGGCCGAGGCCGACGACGAGGCCGCTCCTGAGCCGCCCCCCAGCGAACGCACCAGCAAATTCGTAGCCCTCAAGCGGTGGGACGAGCCCGCGCAGGGCCCCGCTGAGGCGACCCGGGCGATTCCGCAGATCGGGCCGGAGCGGACGACACAGCAACCGCTGCCGCCGAGGCCGCCGTTGGATCTGCTGGCGGAGCTGACGAACACGCCGCCGCCCCGGCAGACCCCGGTGCGGACGGTCATCCGGCGGGTCAAGATCTGGACACCGCTGGCGATCCTGCTGGTGATCGTGTTTGCGGTCGTACAGGCCGTACGGCCGCTCCCGACAGCGACGCTCGCCCTGACCGCCGAGGCGTCGTACACGTTCAAGGGCGAGAAGGTCTCCCTGCCGTGGCCCGCCGAGGGCCAGGGCTGGATGGACGTGAACGGCATCGGCACGATGGACACCTTCGGCAAGCAGGAGCCGGTGGCCATCGGCTCGGTCGCCAAGGCGATGACCGCGTACGTCATCATGAAGGAACACCCGATGAAGGTCGGGGCGAAGGGCGCGACGATCCCGGTCGACGCCACGGCCGAGACCGAGGGCGGCTACGACAAGGACGGCAAGGGCGAGTCCACGCTCAACACCGTCAAGGAGGGCGACAACCTCTCCCAGTACGACGCCCTCGCGGCGATCATGATTCCGTCCGCGAACAACATCGCGCGACTCCTCGCCCGCTGGGACAGCAACGGTTCCGAGGAGGAGTTCGTCAAGAAGATGAACGCCGCCGCCAAGGACCTCGGCATGACCGACACCAAGTACACCGACCCGTCCGGGCTGAAGGAGTCGACCGTCTCCACCGCCGAGGACCAGGTCAAGCTCGGCAACGAGCTGGTGAAGATGAAGGCCCTGACCGACATCACCAAGCTGCCCTACTGGTTCGACCCCTCGGGCAAGCGCTGGGACAACTACAACCGGCTCGTCCCGTACGACAACGCCATCGGCATCAAGACCGGCTCGACCACGCCCGCCGGCGGCAACCTGCTCTTCGCGGCCACCCAGGAGGTCGGCGGCGGGACGGCGATCGTCGTCGGCGCGGTCCTCGGCCAGCACACGCCGCCGATCATCGACACGGTCAACGCGGTCAGCAAGACGGCGATGATCGCCTCCCAGGAGGCGCTGACCGCCAGCACGATCCTGAAGAAGGGCACCGTCGTCGGACACGTCGACGACGGGCTCGGCGGTCAGAGTCCGGTCGTGGTCACGAAGGACGTCGCCGCGGTCGGCTGGGCCGGCAAGACCGTCAAGCTCGAACTCGACGCGAACGAGTCGCTGCCGCACGCGGCCGAGGCGGGCACCAAGGTCGGCACACTGATCGTCGGCGACGGCTCGGGCGAGGGCATCGAGGTACCGGTCGCCCTCCAGAAGGACCTCACCGAGCCTGGCTTCGGACCGAGACTCACGCGTATCAGCTGACCCGAGTGAGCTGACCCGCATGGGCTGAACCGCATGAACTGACCCGCATGAACTGACCCGCATGAACTGACCCGCATGAACTGACCCGCATGAACTGACCCGCATGAACTGACACCAGGGCGCCCTTCCCGTAGCTCGTATCTCGTAGCTACGGGAAGGGCGCCCGACCTATTCCCCGCTCTCCCCGCTCTCCCCGTCCTCCGCCCGCTCCTTCTCCTCCGCTTCCTTCTCGCACTCCAGCGCCGTCTTCCGCGAAGGCCCCCCGTACTGGGAGCTGATGCGGACGTCCCCCGCCTCGTGCACCGTCAGGCGGGTGAACTCGGTGAGGTCGCCGTCGGACTCGCGGTCGGCGGTGAGGCAGCCGTTGTCGGCCCAGAGCCAGGGGGAGTAGGCGACGCGGACGATGACCTCACCGGGTTTCGTCATGTGGACGACGAGGTTGGCGCCGTCGGCGCTGACGACGGAGGCGGGCTTGTCGACCAGCGGCGTCGCGTTCTTCACCCGGTAGATCTTCCAGTTGGCGTCCTGCCAGACGGGCTCCAGATAGTCCGGCTCGCTGGTCACCAGGGCGTGTTCGAGCTCGGCGGGCCCATCCGGCTCGCCGTTGACGAGGACGACGAAGCCGACGGCCCACTGGGAGAGCCAGGCCTTGTACGCGGTCGGCGTGAAGGCGCCCTCGGGCACCTCGGTCCCGCCGTGGCCCTCGTAGAAGAGCCGGCCGCGTTCGACGTCGGCCTGCCGGTTCCAGCCGCGCGCCATGTTGATGTACGGGGCGAGGATGGCGGCCTCGCGGTGGTCGCGGGCCGGGACCACCTCGACGCGGGTCTTCCAGGCGCCGAGCCGCTGGAGCTCGTTCACGACACCGTCGGTCTTGACGGCCCACTCGGGCACCTTGGTGTTGGTGACGATGTCGGCGGTCGTCTTGCCGGTGAGCCAGGTCAGGGAGAGGACCAGGGCCACCGCGCCGGCCAGCTGCCGCCGCCGGGGGGTGAACCAGGACAGCGGCAGCCGGGAGTCGTCCGCGCGGGCCTCGCCCCGGTACAGGCAGATCGCCAGGGCCGCGGCGGGTCCGGCCAGCTCCAGGAGCCGTTCGACGTTCGTGCCGATGGGGGTGGGGATCAGGTAGCAGAGGACCACGCCGAGCGCGTAGATCGCGGCGCTCAGGCGGAGTACCCGCCAGGCGCTCGGCGCGACCAGCACGACCACCGCGCACAGCACGACCGGCGGCCATATCCGGCTGAAGGCCATGGGCTGCTCGCCCTCGAAGGGGAACAGCAGGGTGGTGACGGCGACGACGGTCACCGGCGGCACGATCAGCGCCGCCGCCCGGCCCCACTCGCGGCACAGCAGATACGCGGCGCCGACCACGAGGAGGAACAGCCCGGACACGGGGCTCCCCAGAGTGGACAGCGTCGCGCACACCGCCGCCACGGCCAGCGGCCACCGCTTGCGGCCGCTCACCACCCCCAGCAGGGCCCCCATCGCGAAGGCCGTGCCCAGGACGAACGTGGAGCGGCCCGACACCACCTGGCACCACAGCGAGAACGTCGCCGCCAGCGCGATCGGCACCGGTGCCCGTACGCCCGTTCGAGTGACGACCTCACCGGCCAGCCAGGAGGCCGAGAGCCCCGAGACCAGCGTGACCGGGACGACGCCGCACGCCGCCATCAGATACGGCGAGAGCACGCTGTAGTTCGCCGCGTGCAGTCCGCCGTACCAGAACAGGTTGACCGCGGAGTCCGGGTACATCTTCGCGAACTCCGCCCACGCCACCTGGGCCGCCAGGTCGCCACCGCCGGTCGCGAAGACCGCCCACCACACGAAGTACAGCGGCAGGGCGCACAGGGCGGCCGTCAGGGCCACTCGATGGCGCTCCCGCCACGGCTCGCGCGTCGGCGACGGTTTGCCGGCGCGCGAGACGGGGCGTCGTGGGGTCAGCTCGGCAAAGGCCACTGCGGCTCTTCCGTTCCGTTCGACTCGTGCGGGCGGGCGGGTGCGGATCTTCACAGACGTCGTCCCAGATGTTCTCCCTGTGCCGAGGCAGACGCTGCGTTGAGGTAGACGCTAATCACTCGCTGACAGTTGGCCGACAGGACCGGTTCCATCCGCTACGGCCGTAGGGAAACCCCTACGGACCTACGAAGGTCAGGATGCGACCGGGAACGCCACGTCGCACACCGGGTCCTCGGGGCCCGCCGCGTCCCAGTCCGCGAAGTAGATCTCGCGGCACGGCCCGACGACCTCCAGGCCGTGCTCGGCGATCCACCGCTCGACCGCCTCGAAGGCCGCGAGGATCTGCGGATGGGCCACCTGCGCCTTGGTGATCCGGGTGTACACGAGCCGTCCCGCCGGCTCCACGCGCACCTTCGTCCCCCACGCCCGGCCCTGCTCGGCCGCCCAGACCCGGGCGGCACCCTCGTCCGCGACCGGCACGCACGACTCGGCGGGCCCGTCGCTCTCCAGGGAAACCTCGGAGTGGTACACGACGAACGCCGCCCCGGTGGTTCCGCCGCAGGCCGCCGCGCCCTCCTCCAGCCGCCCCAGTGAGGCCCCGATCCACGCCGGAAGCTCGTCCGCGAGGGTGTGCCGCGACTGGGTCAGC
Organism: Streptomyces adelaidensis; assembly: GCF_016598475.1. GTDB lineage: Bacteria > Actinomycetota > Actinomycetes > Streptomycetales > Streptomycetaceae > Streptomyces > Streptomyces adelaidensis. Next base: position 4,300 of record NZ_JAEMUX010000153.1, on the reverse strand, counting down.
AGTACCCGCGGGGCCGTGTCGACCGTCTCGACCACGAACTTCCCGTACATCTCGTCCATCTCGCTCATCCCTGAACCCTTTCCCGAAAGGCGTCCACGGAGGTAGGCGACCAGGGTCCGCCGGGAAGCGAACCGTTCCTCGGCCCCGGCCCAGTACGCGGCGAGCAGGTCGGCGGCCCGGCCGCCGTCCGGCTCCACGCCATCCGCGCCATCCGCGCCATCCGCGCCATCCGCGCCATCCGCGCCATCCGCGCCATCCGCGCCATCCACGGCCGCCGCGCCATCCACGGCCTCCACGATCTCGGCGATCCTCGCGAGAGGCATGTCGAGTTGCCGCAGCATCGCCACGAGGCGGGCGCGTTCGGCCTGGTCGGCGCGGTAGTACCGGTAGCCGTTCCCGTCGTCGACGTACGCCGGCGTGAGCAGCCCCAGCCGGTCGTACAGCCGCAGTGCCTTCGCCGACAGCCGTGAGCGGGTGGCGAAGGCACCGATGGTGAGCAGGTCGTTCATCGGGTCCACTGGGTCGTCCTCCGTCGCCGGGCGCCTTCCGCCCGGCGAGGGGGACGGTGCCCCTTGCCCCAGGGACAAGGTCGAGGGGTGTCAGCCGATGGCCTTCTCCAGGGCGGTGACCAGCTCCGCCGACTCGGGCTCGGTCTGCGGCGAGAAGCGGGCGACGACAGAGCCGTCACGGCCGATCAGGAACTTCTCGAAGTTCCAGCGGATGTCCCCGGTGTGCCCCTCGGCGTCCGCGTGGCCGACCAGCCCCTCGTACAGCGCGTGCCGCCCCTCCCCGTTCACCTCGACCTTCTCGGTCAGCGGGAAGGTCACGCCGTACGTCGCCGAGCAGAACTCCGCGATCTCCTCGGCCGAGCCCGGCTCCTGCCCGAGGAACTGGTTGCACGGCACCCCGAGCACGGTGAAGCCCTGCGCCGCGTAACGCGCCTGGAGCGCTTCGAGGCCCGTGTACTGAGGGGTGAGACCGCACTTGGAGGCCACGTTCACGACAAGTACGGCCTGCCCGGCGTACTGCGTGAGGTCCGCGGAACCGCCCTTGAGGGCGCCGATCTCGACGTCGAGGACAGAGGTGCCAGCGTTGTTGGTAGTCATAAGCGGATGCTATCTCCGGAAAGGTTTTCGCCCCCGCCGCCCCTACCCGTCCCATCCCTGGGGGCTGCGCCCCCAGACTCCCCTCCGGCCTGAACGGCCTCGTCCTCAAGCGCCGGGCGGGCTTCAGGTGCCCGCGCCTCTCCGGCATGCACGAGCACCTCCCCGGCCGCCGTCCGCGCGTACAACACCGACGGCCCGGCCCGCCCGCGCCGCACCAGCCCGGCGTCCAGCAGCACCTTCAGGTGACGGCCGACGGAACCGAGCCCCTGCCCGGTCACCGCGCACAGTTGCGTCGTACTCATCGGGGAGTCGAGGAGGACGAGGACCCGGGCGCGGGCGTCGCCGAGGAGCGGCCCGAGGGCGGTGGGCACGGCCATCGTGTCGTTCCCGTCGGCGAGGACGCCCGAGCACGGGTACACGACGGCGTACCGCTCCCCCTCCTCCCACGCCACCCACCCGATGCGTTGAGGGGTGACCGGCGTGAAGACCAGTCGCGCGCCGGAGATCTCCCGCGGCGGGTACTCGTGGAGATTGACCTGGAGCCGGTTCTCACCGAGCCACCGCATCCCCGGCCGCAGCGCGTCCAGCACGGCCGCCCACCCGGCCTGCCCCAACCGCGCGGTACGGGCGAGGACATCGGCCTCCAGTACGCGCCGCCGCCGCTCCCAGTACGGCCGTACGGTCTCCTCCCACACGTATGTCAGGAGGTCGGCCGCGCGGTCGGGCAGGTCGTCGCGGTGCAGGGCGGCGGGGAGGGGGCCGCGCAGGGAGAGGGCGAGGTGGGCGCGGGCGGCGGTGGGGTCGGCGTGCCGGATACGGGCGATCTCGTCGGCGAAGGTCTCGCCCTCGCGCGGTGTGGGCGTGAGGAAGTCGGCGATCCACTCCTTGCCGAGCCCGGCGCGGACGACAAGCGCGGTGACCGGGTCCCGCGCCAACTCCGCCCGGTACACGGGCAGATGCGCCGCCAGCCACGCCCGTTCCCCGGGATGCGACCCCGCCCCCGCGTGCAGCATCTTCACGCTCGCGAACGTCTCCGCGAGCGGTGACACCACGAACCGGCTCCCGGCGAGGGTGTCGGCGTTGATCTGCCACCAGCCCACAGGGACTCCTCGGGTCTCGCGAGTTTCGCGGGTGCGCGAAACACTAACGCCGGGCCGGCGAGGACAGTGATCGTCCCTACTTATGCGCTCCTACAAACTCCTCTTCCGCACAAGGGAGTTCACCCCTCTCTTCCTCTCCTCCGCCCTCCAGGTCGCCGCCTCCACGGTCGGCGGTCTGGCCCTCGGCACCTCGGTCTACGAGGCGACCGGCTCCCCTCTCCTGTCCGCGCTCAGCATGTTCGGCCCGTCCCTGGCCCAGGTGGTCGGCGCGACGACCCTGCTGTCGGCCGCGGACCGGCTGCCGCCGAGGGCGACGATGACGGGTCTGGCCGTGTCGTTCGCGGCGAGCACGGCGGTGCTGGCGCTGCCCGGTCTGCCGCTGTGGGCGGTCTTCGTGGTGATCGCGGCCCAGGGGCTGGTCGCGTCGCTCGGCGGGGGAGTCCGCTGGGGCCTGCTGAACGAGATCCTGCACAAGGCCGGCCAGCCGCGGGCCGGCCAGCCGCGGGGCGACGATCCGCAGGACGACCATCCGCAGGACGGCGATCTGGAGGACGGCGATCTGGAGGGCAGCTATCTGCTGGGCCGTTCGGTGTTCAACATGATGCACGGGCTCACTCAGATCGCCGGCTACGCGACCGGCGGCGCCCTGGTGGCCTTCCTGTCCCCGGCGGTCACGCTGCTGGTGGCGGCGGTCCTGTACGCCGGGGCGGCCCTCTGTACGGCGCTGGGCCTGACCCGCCGTGCCCCCCGCGCCGCCGGCCGCCCGTCCGTCGCCGAGACCCGGCGCACGAACGCCCGCCTGTGGTCGTCCGCCCCGCGCCGCCGCCTCTATCTCGGCCTGTGGGTCCCCAACGGCCTCGTCGTCGGCTGCGAGTCCCTGTTCGTCGCCTACGCCCCCGACCGCGCGGGCCTGCTGTTCGCGTGCGCGGCGCTCGGCATGCTGGCCGGTGACGTGACGGTCGGCCGCCTCCTGCCGCCCCGGGTGCGCGACCGCCTGGCCACCCCGCTGCTCCTGCTCCTGGCCACCCCGTACCTGCTGTTCGCCCTCCAGCCCCCGGCCCCCGTCGCGGCGGCCTGCGCCACCCTCGCCTCGATCGGCTTCGGCGCGAGCCTCGTCCAGCAACAGCGGCTCCTGACCCTCACCCCACCCGAACTCACCGGCCACGCCCTCGGCTTGCACTCCGCCGGCATGCTCACCCTCCAGGGCCTCAGCGCGGCCCTCGCGGGCACGCTCGCCCAACTGACCTCACCGGGCACGGCGATGACGGTGATGGCGGGGGCGTCGGTGGTGGTGACGCTGGGGTTGTGGGCGGCGGGCCGAGACGAGCGGGCAGGGCTTTCGTCACCGCCGCGTACGTGCTGACCGGTGCCAATTGGTTTGACCGCAAGCGAGTTGCACATGAGTTACCCGTCCCTCAGGGCCACGTACGCTCGACACGGTCGTGCCGCACGGCGTACGCCGCCGGGCCGCCCTTCTCGACGGCCCGGTGGATCGCGTCACAACGCGCGACGAGCCGCTCGACCGTCTCTGCGCTGCGAAGCCGCTGGTTGTCCAGGTAGAACAGCACGGCCTCGCGCTCAAGGACGGGTCGGATCTCCAGGTCCCCGGTCTTGATCCGCCCGTCCTTCGAGAGCGGGACCCAGGAGCGGTCCAGGCCGTACGTGATCCACTCTTCGTCCGGGATGTCCTGTCCGTCGTCCGGGAAGACGTCCCCGATGCGGGGAACCGTCCACCCGCAGGATCTCAGCCCCTCCGCCACCCGACGACCGCGATTCCGGTCGAGGAAGAACTCAGGCGGCAAGGTGCACCACTGCCCGGCAGAGGGCGTCCACCTGCTCAGGCGTCATGTCGTAGTCGTACGCGATGCCTTCGATGGTCTCCCCGGCCTCCCCCAGGTCGGTGATGGCCCGGACAGTGACGCGGTTGGCGGCCACCACGGTGTACGCCGCGACGCCGACCGTGACCGCGCTGCCGCGCCGCTGGGCGAGGGCGTTGGAGATCACGGTGAAGTCGGCTGTCAGCCGGGTGCGTACGTGGATCACGCCGGAGGTCGGAGCTCCGGCGTCGGCGCGCAGGGGCGCGTTAGACTGCGA
>NZ_JAEMUX010000152.1 GCF_016598475.1 Streptomyces adelaidensis | reverse complement strand
GCTTTAACTTACCAACGCGGCCCTTGGCGTGAATCGCTTGCGCGTTGTCTCGCATGAAGGTTTCACACACGTCTGGGCTCAGGTAGGGCTCGCCCCCTGGTCTCTGGGAGCGTTGTGGCCCGGGGCGCTGGGAGGTGAGTACGGAGAAGGCGGATGTTGCGGTGTGGGGTATTGAAGTGGGTCCGGGGGGTAGATGGTTACCGGGCTCGGCACCGCTTTCGGAGCACGGCGTTTGCGGACGATTACGAAGGCAGCGATCGCCCCGCCCAGGAGTGCGGCGGCGATGCCGCCCAGGACGATCCACACCATGGTGTTGTCTTTGGAAGCGGAGGCTGTCCTCTCGGTGCTCTTCTCCTGGGCGGGGGGATCGGCGGCATCTGTTGCCGACGCCTCGGGGGACGGCAACGCGGAGGATGCGGCCGCGAGGTCCGGGAGCGGGTATTCGTCGGCGGGGCCCAGGGCGCCGGGGTTCTGCAGGGCTATGCGGGGGCGGACGATGCCGTAGCCGATGGAGTCGTTGCGCTCGGCGCCGTCGGTAGGAGCGCCAATGGTGTTGAGCATGACGCGGAGGACCTGGTTGTTGGTCCAGTTGGGGTGCTTGGACCAGATGAGGGCGGCGCTGGCGGAGGCAATGGCGGTGGCGTCGCTGGTGCCGCTGGTCTTGCAGAGGCCGGTCTTACCTCCACAGGCATGGACCATGTCTTCACCCGGGGCGGAGATGTCAACCTCAGGGCCGTACTGGGACCAGGACGCCCTACGGAGGTTCTTGCCTACTGCCGCCACGGCCACGACACCGGGCGTGGCAGCCAGTTCGCTCATCTGATGCACCTTGTCGGCATCATTGCCGACGCCCGCGAAGACCAGCGAACCCTTGTCCACGGCATACCTGACCGCCTCGGTCAGCTCGGGGTTTCTGTAACCGCCGCCCATCGAGATGTTAATGACCTGAGCTCCGGAATCAGCCGCGTAGCGAATGCTCTTGCTGAAATACCCAGACCCATCGAATGCACCCATCTCATCGGGATGTGGCATCCGGATGGGAAGGATTTTGGCCCCGGGGGCTAGCCCGAACGCACCGTCGCCGCCTCCGTATGCTCCCGTGCCAGCTATAAGCCCGGCCATTCCGGTGCCGTGACCGTCGTAATCCGTGTGTTCGTCGCCGGCGCGGCTTGAAGGCGCGAAGTCCTTCCCTTCAAGTACCTGCCCTTCCAAGTCGGGATTGTCCGGGTCAACTCCGGTGTCGATGACGGCGACCGTGATGCCCTTACCGGTGCTGGTCTGCCACATCTGCTCGGCCTTCATCGCGTCAAGAAACCACTGTTGCTCACGGGTTGAGGCGGCGTGGGCAGGTACTCCCGTGACTCCCACCAGTAGCAGGCCGAGTAGCGCCGATGCCATGGCATGGTGGCGTCCATGTCGAGGGCTGGTGGTGTGCATGCGGTTCGCTCTCTCCGTTCCGGGATAGGCGTCAGTCGGCGGCCGGTGGTGCGGTGCGGCTGTTGCCCTGCCGTCGGGTCTCCTCGTCGCTGGCAGGGCGGCGTGGCCGGACGTTCCTGTTGTCCGTGCGCGTTGAGGAGTTCGACCCGGGTACGCGAGGGGTGCCTGTTCCTCTGTTCTCCCCAGGGCGAACACCGCCGGGTGCACCGCCTACGATGCCGCCACGCGTCGTACCACCACCGGAGGTCGTACCGGTTCCTGCCGTCCCACCCGAGCCACCGGAGCTGCGCACCGCACGGCCCGTCTGTTGCGGAGCGCCTCCGATGACGCCGCCGTTCGGCGAGGGGAGACGGCGACCGGTCGTCGGTCCCTGCTGACCGGCCGCTCGTCCCGTGGGAGTCGCCGTACCGGTGGTGGGGCCCATCGGGGGACGTCCGGTCGAGCCCGGTGGTGCCGCTACCACGGTTCCACGATGGGGCGTTCCCGCCTGGCCGCCCAAGGGCGGGGTGACCGGACGACCGCCGATGATGCCGTTACTACCGCCCGGCGCACGCACGGCATTCGGAGATTGAACAGCCTGACCAGCAGGGAACTGAGGCATACGGCCAGTCACGGCCGGTCGCCCCTGCGCCGGCGGGCCACCAGCGGGCAAACCCTGCCTACCCGTCACTGGGGGAGCCCAATTCGAGTGCGGAGGGCTTCCCGGCCCCTCCAACCGTCCGGCACTGGGCGGACCGCTTGGCGGACCCGTCGCTGTCCGCTTGTCCTGCGGCAACGTTTCCACCGAGTCGATACCCATCCGAGGCGCGGGCGCGTCCTCCGCCGGCGCGACACGCTCTGGTGAGCGAGTATCCAACGATCGCCTCGTGTCGGAAGCCTCGGAAGTGACATCCCGGCTCCGAACCGAATCCAGTGAGGAGACTTCGCCTGGCGAAGGAGTGCTCTGTGCAGAAGCGCCCGGACGTGCCAGGTCAGAGCTTTGTTCGTCGATAGGAGCTGGCGCGATCGCCGTCGGCGGCGGCGCGAACTTGGGCCTCTCCAGTGCGTTCAGCTGCACCGCCGAAAACGCGTAAGCCTGCCCCAGCTTCACCATCTCCGCAGCGGCCTCCTGCCGCACCTTCTCCTTGCCGGCCGCCAGCGCGGTGAGTTCGGCTGCGGACTTGGCGGAGATGGTGTCCGCGTCGGGGTCGTTGTGGGCGACCGTCGCCGCGTCGAGGTTCGTCTGAGCCCCCTCCGCCATGCGCGGGATCGCGGCCTGGGCGCGGGCGATGGCGTCGGAGGCCTGGGCCAGCCACTTCGCGGAGCTCTCGCTGAAGTCGCCCAGGCGCAGCGTGGAGTTGGCCAGGTCGGCGGTCCAGGCGCGGAAGGCGTCCGCGCCCTCGCCCTTCCACTCGACCCATTGGGGGCGGATCTTGAGCTCGTCGGCGATCTTACGAATCTCCTCGGCCGCCGTTGCCAGCCGGTCGGCTGCGGACTGGACTGTTCCGCTGTTGGCCTGGTCGAGCCACTGGAGCATGCGCTCGTGGCTCATGCCGTCGAAGGTGCCGCCGCCTGCCATCAGATCGTGCCTCCCGAGTCGCCGCCGTCCGCGGGTGCCTGTGCCTGATCCGGCGGTGTCGCGTCCCGGCCGGCACCGCCCCGCTGCGGCAGACCCGGGTCGTACGCCCCGCCGTAGTGCTCCGTCGTCTCCGCGCTGATCGCCGCCATGCGGTCACGGATGTCGAGGTCGATGTTCTGGTAGCCCTTGTGGGCGGCGAGGACGGCGATGCCCATGCCCTCCATCGAGTCGGAGAGGAGCTTCGAGAGGTTTTCCAGTTCGGTGATCACTGTCTCGTACGCGGTGAACAGGCCCGCCGCCTCCGCCCATTCGCCGTTGCCGCCGCCGAACTGGGTGCGTACGAGTTGTTCCTTGCCGACCTTGCCGGGGCCGGCGTCGGAGTCCTTGAGGTCGCTGATCAGCTGGTCGACGCGCTTCTGGAAGGCCGCGATCGACGACAGCTCGGTGACCAGATCTCCGGCCGCGTCCCGCACGGAGTCAAATGCGGTGTCGAACAGGCCGGACATCCACGAACCGCCCGAGGATCCATCCGCCCCGTCGCCCTTCGACATCGTCGCCCTCCCCGTAAAGCCATTACCTCCGGCAACTCTAACTACCTGCTGTGACAGTGTCATGGGCGAGATCCGCCAACACATGAGTGCTCGTACTCAGATGTGGCCCTGGAGTGCGGGGAGTTGGCCGTGTTCATGGTCGTGGGGCGGGGCCCGTCGGCCCCGCCCCACCTCACACCCCAGGTCAACGCACCCAGATCACAAAACCCGCCGCGCCCCCGCCGAAGGCACCGCCACGAAGACCCTGGGCGCGGTGAACCCGGCCGCGGCGAAGGCCTCTTCCACCGCCTTGGTGATCGTCTCCGCGTCCGCCGCCTCGGCGAGGACGATCGCGGAGCCGCCGAAGCCGCCGCCCGTCATGCGGGCACCCAGGGCGCCCGCGCCCGACGCCGTGTCGACGACGAGGTCCAGTTCGGGGCAGGAGATGCGGAAGTCGTCGCGCAGGGAGGCGTGGCCGGCGGTCAGGACGGGCCCGATCGCGCGGGTCTCGCCCGACTTCAGGAGGGAGACGACCCGCTCCACCCGCCGGTCCTCCGTCACCACATGGCGGACCAGGCGGCGGACCTCCTCCTCGTCGCCGAGGCGGTCGAGGGCCGCGTCCAGCTCGTCGTACGCCACGTCCCGCAGCGCGTCGACGCCGAGCAGGGCGGCGCCCTTCTCGCAGCCGGCGCGGCGCTTGCCGTACTCGCCCTCGCTGTGGGAGTGCTTGACCTGGGTGTCGACGACCAGGAGCTGCATGCCCTCGGCGGCCAGGTCGAAGGGGATCTGCTTCTGGGAGAGGTCGCGGGTGTCCAGGAACAGGGCGTGGCCGGCCTCGCAGCACGCGGAGGCCGTCTGGTCCATGATCCCGGTGGGGGCGCCGACGTAGACGTTCTCGGCGCGCTGGCACAGCCGGGCCAGCTGCCAGCCCTTGAGGTTCAGGTCGAACAGGTCGTTCAGGGCCAGCGCCACGACCACTTCCAGGGCCGCCGAGGAGGAGAGCCCGGCGCCCGTCGGGACCGTGGAGGTGAGGTGGATGTCGGCGCCGGTGACCGCCGTGTGGCCGGCCTCGCGCAGCGCCCAGACGACGCCGGAGGGGTATGCCGTCCAGGCTCGGTCGGCCTCCGGGGTCAGCCCTTCGAGGGTGAGCTCGACGACGCCGCCATCGACGTCGGCGGAGTGCAGGCGCAGCAGGCCGTCCGTGCGCCGGGAGACCGCCGCGACGGCGGTGTGCGGGAGGGCGAAGGGCATGACGAAACCGTCGTTGTAGTCGGTGTGCTCGCCGATGAGGTTCACCCGGCCCGGCGCCGCCCACACTCCCTCCGGCTCCGCCCCGTACAGCTCTTCGAACCGCTCGGCGACAGCGACCTCTACGGTCTCGCTCATCCCCTGACCCTGCCCTTTCCGTACCTGACTACCGACCGACCAGCCAACCGAACTGGCTGAGCCGGCACACTACTTGTCGCGCTCCTGCGCGAATTTCCACGCGTCCGCGACGATGGCCGCGAGGTCCGCGCGGGACGGGTTCCAGCCGAGGCGTTCGCGGGCCGTGGCGGCGGAGGCCACCAGGGTCGCGGGGTCGCCGGCGCGGCGCGGGGCGGCCACCTCCGGGATGGGGTGGCCCGTCACCTGGCGGACGGTCTCGATCACTTCCCGCACCGAGAAGCCGTTGCCGTTGCCGAGGTTGCAGATCAGGTGTTCGCCCGGCTGCGCGGCGGCGACCGCCAGCAGGTGGGCCTCGGCCAGGTCCGCCACGTGGATGTAGTCGCGGACGCAGGTGCCGTCCGGCGTCGGGTAGTCGTCGCCGTAGACGGAGATCGCGTCGCGCCTGCCCTGCGCGACCTGGAGGACCAGCGGGATGAGGTGCGACTCGGGGTCGTGGCGCTCGCCGCACGAGCCGTACGCGCCCGCCACGTTGAAGTAGCGCAGCGACACCGCGCCCAGCCCGTGGGCGGCGGCCTCGCCGGTGATCATGTGGTCGACGGCGAGCTTGGAGGCGCCGTACGGGTTCGTCGGCTTCGTCGGGGCGGACTCCACGATCGGGGTCGTCTCCGGCTCGCCGTACGTGGCGGCCGTGGAGGAGAAGACCAGCTTGCGGACGCCCGCCTCGCGCATCGCGCCGAGCAGCGCCATGGTGCCGCCGACGTTGTTGTCCCAGTACTTCTCGGGCTTCACGACGGACTCGCCGACCTGTGAGAACGCGGCGAAGTGGAGGACGGCGTCGAAGGAGGTGTCCAGCCATTTGGCGGCGTCGCGGATGTCGCCCTCGATGAAGGCCGCGCCGGCCGGCACGCCCTCGCGGAAGCCCGTGGAGAGGTTGTCGAGGACGACGACCTCGTGGCCCGCCTCCAGCAGATGCTGGGCGACCACGCTGCCGACATAGCCCGCGCCACCGGTGACCAGGTACTTACCGCTGCTCATGAACTCGCTACCTCTCGCAGTCGCTCGGCCGCGCGCTCCGGCGGCACGTCGTTGATGAACACGTTCATACCGGATTCGGAACCCGCGAGAAACTTCAACTTGCCGGAGGTGCGGCGGATGGTGAAGAGCTCGAGGTGGAGCGCGAAGTCCTCGCGTACGACGCCTTCGAACTCCTCCAGCGCGCCGAACGGGGCCTGGTGCCAGGCTGCGATGTACGGCGTGGGCGGTTCACCTTCGCCGAAGATCCGGTCGAAGCGCCTCAAGAGTTCCAGATAGACCTGGGGGAATTCTGTGCGCGCGTCCTCGTCGAGCCCGAGCAGGTCGGGCACCCGGCGCGTCGGGTAGAGGTGGATCTCGTACGGCCAGTGCGCCGCGTACGGCACGAAGGCGACCCAGTGCTCGGTCCGGAGCACGATCCGCTCCTCGGCGAGTTCCCGCTCCAGGACGGCGTCGAAGAGGTTCTCGCCGCCCGTCGCGTCCTTGTGGGCCGCGAGTGAGCGCAGCATCAGCGCGGTACGGGGCGTGGTGAAGGGGTACGCGTAGATCTGCCCGTGCGGGTGCCCCAGGGTCACACCGATCTCGGCACCGCGGTTCTCGAAGCAGAAGACCTGCTCGACGGAGGGGAGATGCGACAGCTCCGCTGTGCGGTCGGTCCACGCCTCCAGGACCAGACGGGCCTGCTCCTCGGTCAGGTCGGCGAAGGCCGCGTTGTGGTCCGAGGTGAAGCAGACGACCTCGCAGCGGCCGGCGTCACCGGCCAGCGAGGGGAAGCGGTTCTCGAACACCACGGCGTCGTACGAGGAGTCGGGGATCTCGCTGAGCCGGTCGCCCTCGGAGGGGCAGAGCGGACACTCGTTCGCCGGGGGATGGTAGGTGCGGCCCTGGCGGTGCGAGGCGATCGCCACGGAATCGCCGAGCAGCGGGTCCCGGCGCACCTCCGAAGTGGTGACGGTGCGCTCCAGGGGTCGCTTGTCCACCGCGTCGCGGACGGTGTCGTCGCGCAGGTCGTAGTAGATCAGCTCACGACCGTCGGCCAGCCGGGTCGAGGTCTTCTTCACGCCGGACTCCCCATCCGTACCGCAATCACGCCAGTAATCCATCTAATCCGTCTAGTCCATCAAACAGAACCGAACACATCAAAGCACAAGTTCCCACGCCCGTCACCATCACAACCAAACAAAGAACACCAGAATCTGCCAACTGAAGCGAGCTGCGCATGGAGAACCTCGCCGCCGAGCTTCGGCTCCCCACCGACTGGCTCGACTACACGATCCTCGCCATCTACTTCGTCGTGGTCCTGGGCATCGGCCTCGCCGCCCGGCGGTCGGTGAGAACGAGCCTCGACTTCTTCCTCTCCGGGCGCTCCCTGCCCGCCTGGGTCACGGGCCTCGCGTTCATCGCGGCCAATCTGGGCGCCACGGAGAAGAACAGCCTTCCTGGCCTCGTCCTTCTCGAACATCATGAGCTACCTCCAGACGCTGTTCTCCTTCTTCAACGTCCCGATGTTCGTCGTCTTCATCATCGGCATGTTCTGGCGGCGCGCGTCGATGAAGTCCGGCTTCTGGGGCCTGCTGGCCGGCACGACGGCCGCAATGATCAACTACTTCGTCCTCTACAAGCAGGACGTCCTCGACATCCCCTCCGACCAGGGCGCCAACTTCGTCTCCGCGATCGCCGGGTTCGTGGCGGGCGGGGTGGTCATGGTCGCCGTCTCCCTCTTCACGGCCCCCAAGCCGGCGGATGACCTCCAGGGCCTGGTCTACGGCACCCGCTCCCCCGGCATGGAGGAGCCGCCCGGGGAGGGCGACGACGCGTGGTACCGCCGGCCGGCGCTGCTCGGCTGGGGTGCGGTCGTCCTGGCCGCGGCCTGCTACATCCCGTTCTCGTTCTGACCACCGGAGGGTTGATCCACATGTCCGATCACTCCGATCACTCCGATCACTCCGGATACTCCGGCTACTCCGAGCGCGACGTCCAGCGCGAGGTCACCGACCTCCAGGGCAAGTCCGCGACCGCCGCCCGCCTCTTCGACATCCGCCGCATCATCGGCGGCCTGTTCGTGGTCTACGGCGTCATCGTCACCCTCGCCGGCATCACGGCTTCCGACGCCGACATCGACAAGGCGGAGGGCGTCAACATCAGCCTGTGGACGGGGTTGGGGATGCTGGGGTTGGGGGTGTTCTTTTTGGGGTGGCTGTGGCTCAGGCCGACACCTCCGCCGGTGGAGGGGGTGGCGGAGGAGGACTCCGAGTAACGCCCGTGTGAGGGCCGGCGTTCATCCCGGCCCTCACACGTCATTCAGGGGCGAAGAGGTCAGCCGGGTCCGTCACTTCGTAGGCGCGGTCGCGCAAGAGCCTGAGCTTGTCCAAGTCGGTGGTCGCCAGGATCTTGCTGCGAACGGCTGGAGGCGCCTCGATGTCTCGCCAGTAGAGGAGTCTGAGGACCAGGCGCTGCAGACGACCCTCTTCAAAGCCCTCCACATAGCCTTCGGTCCAGGCCCTTTCCGCAGCTTCCAACCATGCTCGTCGTGCCGACGGGTGCCAGATATGCGGGGGCAGTTTCCATGGAGTCCGGTCGTTCTCCGGGCTCTCGTTCGCCGTGTCAGGCTTTGTCGTCATCGAACAGGTCAGCCGCTTCGGTGACGTCGTAGGCGCGGTCCACCCAGATCTGGAGCAGGTCGGGGTCGGTGCAGCCGCGCACCCGCTGCCGGACGGATTCGGGTACGTCGATGTGACGCCGGTCCAGGGTGCGCAGGACGCTCGCGGTCCGCTCCTCCAGCCGCCCCTCCTCGCGCAGCTTCACCGCGACCGGGTTCTTGAAGAAGTAGTTCACCGGCATCATCAGCTCCTTCCACACCTTCTTCGCCTGGTCGTCCACCAAGCCTGACTCGACAAGTTCCGCGAACACCATCGCAGTGTCGGGGTCCACGGTCTCCAGAACGGCTGCGAGTGGTTCCAGTATCGCAGCGGCATCCCGGCCTTTACCATGCGTGATCGCCGAAAACACCGCGCGGGTGACATCCCGTGCCACCTCCGCCTCGTCCGCGATCACCGGCACGTTGTCCGGTCCGAGGACGAGGGGCCGTACGACGAGCGAGGCTGAGCCCGGCAGGCCGAACCTGATGGGCTGGGCGGCCCACCGGGCGGTGGCACGGCTCTGGGTCATGACGATCAGCACCGGCTCACAGCGGTACTTCTCGTGGAGGTACGCGAGGTAGTACGGCCAGCTGCCCCGCTTCCGGTCGTCCTTCTCTCCCTGCGATTCCAGAACCAGCAGGAAGGCGCCCTCATCGGTGTCCACCCGCACCAGGCTGTCCACCCGGCGCTCCACCGGAGCGATCTCCGTCAGGTCCGTGTTGACCACGGAGATCGCGCGAGGCTCCGGAAACGGCACGTGGAACAGCCTTCGGAAGCTGCGGATCATGCCCTCGGTGTCCTTCTGACAGATCTGATGCAGCGCCTCGTGTGGCGAGCTGACCATCGGATCCCCTTTCTGTCGGCGTGCTTAACGAGCGATGCGGGCTCTTCGGCGGATGCGAGGGGTGATTGGTCTGGGGCGCGTTATGCGGCCGGCAGTTCGCACCAGACGTACTTGCCTCGGTGGCCGAAGCGGGATGAGGGCTGCCAGCCCCATACGTCGGTGCAGGCCCGGACGAGGGCGAGGCCGCGGCCGTCTTCGGCGGCGGGCTCCGCCAAC
>NZ_JAEMUX010000151.1 GCF_016598475.1 Streptomyces adelaidensis | reverse complement strand
GTCCGATGCCGCGTCCGATGCCGCGTCCGATGCCGCGTCGCTCACACCACCCTGGGGGGCGCCAGGAGTGTGCGCACCTCTTCCGCCTCCATCACGCCGCCGGTCTGCTCGTAGAAGCCCAGCGCGTCGCGCCAACAGGCCCTGGCACGGTCGGCCTGGCCCAGGGCGGCCAGGGCGCGGCCCAGGAGGGTCAGGACGTTGCCGCGCATGCGGTCGCCGCCGATGACGCCCAGAGCGAGGGCCTGTTCGGAGTGCTGGGCCGCGTGGGCGGGGCGGCGGGCGGCCAGGTGGGCCTCGGCGATACGGAAGTTGGTCACGCCCTCCCAGAGCCGCTGCCGGTGCTCGCTGAAGATATCCAGCGCGTCGGAGAACTGGCTGAGCGCCTCGGCGTGCCGACCTGCCCTGGTCAGCGCGATCCCCAGGGTGAAGTGGCCGTTGGCCAGCCGCATCGTCCGGCCGATCTCCAGCTGGGCCGCGAGGCCCTGCCCGGCGACCTCGACCGCCTTGGCGATGTTGCCCATGCCCAGGTGGGCGCGGGAGAGGTTGCAGAGACTGAGCGCCACGCCGGGGCGGTTGCCGGCCGTGCGATAGCCCTCGATGGCCTGTTCCAGGAAGGTCTTGCCGTCCGCGTACCGGCCCTGGTGCAGGGAGATGATCCCGCGGTCGTTGGACACCCAGCTGATCGCCCGGTCGTCCCGCGCCGACGCCGCCAGCCCCATGGCGAGCTGGGCCTGTTCCTCGGCCTGCTGGATGCGGCCGGAGACCAGCAGCACATTGGTGAGCGTGGTCCGTGCCCGCCCCTCCGCCCGCGCGTCCCCCTCCGCCCGCGTCGCGTCGCACATCGCGCGTGCGGTCGCCTCGTACTGGTGGGAGTTGGCGCCGGACTCGGCGAGGTCCTTGGCCGCCCAGAGCAGGTCCACCGCGCGCCGCAGCCGGTCCGTCCCCGCCGACTGCCGTACGGAGGCGAGCAGGCAACCCGCCTCGTTGTAGAGCCAGTCGAGGGCCGCGGAGCCGTCGGTGAAGTGCAGCCCCGGGTGCTCCGTCGGTTCCAGGTGGTCCACCAGCCGGTCCCCGGGCCGCTCGATCGCGTACACCTCCGCGGCCGTCGCCAGATAGAAGTCCAGCAGCCGCGACATCGCCGCGCCGCTCCCCCACTGTCCGAAAGGCGTGGGAGGTGCCCCCCCGCCGGGCGGCTGCTCGTCGCGTTCGGCGCACGCACGCGCGTAGAGCCGGACGAGGTCGTGGAAGCGGTAGCGGCCGGGTGCCGCGGATTCCAGCAGAGACGTGTCGACGAGGATCTCCAGGAGATCCTCGGTCTCCTCCGGCGGCAGGTCCAGTACGGCGGACGCGGCGGCCAGGGAGATGTCCGGGCCGTCCGCCAGGCCCAGCAGGCGGAACGCGCGCGCCTGTGCCGGCTCCAACTGGCCGTAGCCCAGCTCGAAGGTGGCCTTCACGGCCAGGTCGCCGGCCTGCAGCTCGTCCAACCGCCGCCGTTCGTCGGCGAGTTTGGCCGCCAGGACGGAGACAGTCCACGTTCTGCGCGCCGCCAGACGGGACGCCGCGATACGGATGGCGAGGGGCAGGAAGCCGCAGGCGGCGACGACATCGAGCGCGGCCTTGCGCTCCGCCGCCACCCGCTCCTCCCCGACGATCTTCGTGAAGAGCTGAAGGGCCTCGTCGGGGGACATCACGTCCAGGTCGACGAGTTGGGCCCCGGCCAGGTCCACCATGCGCACCCGGGCCGTGACCAGGGCCGCGCAGCCCGCCGTGCCCGGCAGGAGGGGGCGTACCTGGGCGGCGTCGCGGGCGTTGTCGAGCAGGACGAGCACCCGGCGGCCGTCCAGGACGGACCGGTACAACGCGGCCCGCTCCTCAAGGGAGTCGGGGATCGCGGAGTCGGCGGTGCCGAGGGCGCGCAGGAACGAGCCGAGGACGGTCTCCGGCTCGGCGGGGCGCGAGCCGGCGCCCTGGAGGTCGACGTACAGCTGTCCGTCCGGGAAGGAGCCGCGTGCCTGGTGGGCGACGTGCACCGCCAGGGTCGTCTTGCCGACGCCGCCTATGCCCGCGAGCGCCGACACGGCCATCACCTGACCCTCGGCGCCGGACGCCGCCGACAGCACCTCGGTCAGCTCGCCGACGAAGGCGGAGCGGCCGGTGAAGTCCGGCACGGTGGCGGGGAGTTGGGCGGGCCGGACGGGGGTGGCGGCGGGCTCCGGGGCGAGGGGAGCGGAGGGTTCCGCGAGGCCCGGGTCCGCCCGCAGGATGCGCTGCTGCAACTCCCGCAGACCCGGGCGCGGGTCCACGCCGAGTTCGTCGGCGAGCAGGCGGCGCGTGTCGGCGTACACCGCGAGGGCCTCCGCCTGTCGCCCGCTCCGGTACAGAGCCAGCATCAGCAGTTCGCGCAGCCGCTCCCGCAAAGGGTGCGCGGCAGTGAGGGCGGTCAGCTCAGAGACGGCCTCCGCGTGGCAGCCCTGCTCCAGGTCCATGTCGAGCCGGGACTCGACGAGTTGGAGCCGCCACTCGTCGAGGCGGGTCCGCTGCGTCTGCGCGTACGGCCCCGGAACGCTCGCCAGCACCTCCCCGTCCCACAGCCCCAGCGCCTTGTTCAGCAACTGGCGGGCCTGGCACAGATCCCCGGAGTTCCTGGCCTTCTCGGCGTCCGCGGCAAGGTCCTGGGCCACGGCGAGGTCCAGCGCGCCGCCGGACAGCGCGCGGATGGCGTAGCCGCCGGACTCACTCACCAGCACACCGGCGGAGAGCGCCTTGCGCAGCCGCGAGGCGTACGTCCGTACGGCGGCCAGCGCCTGCGACGGCGGATCGTCGCCCCACAGCGCGTCGATCAGCTCGTTCGCGGTGGCCGTACGGCCCTCGCGCAGCAACAGCGCGGCCAGCAGGGCACGTTGCTGTGGCGAACCGGTGGAGAGGGGCTCGGTGCCGCGCCAGGCCCGCACGGGTCCGAGCACGCTGAAGCGGAGCTCGGCCGCGGCCTGGGGGTCAGGATCCGGAATCTGCGCCTCCCTGGGACCCCTTTGCTCCGGCACTCGCGGCACACCGATCTCCGGCACTCCCGGTTCACCGCCCATCGACGCCCCCTAGGCCTTATTCACAACCTAGCCAGTTTGCCTTGTTCATGGCAGATACGTCAGCCGTGGGAGACCGCCGTCACAGGTAGCCACGCGGGATATCACCGGGCCCACACGAGTTCTCCGCACACATTCGTGTCCAGGCCTCGTGTGCGGGGCTAGCTGACGGACCGTCAGATCGGCGCTACCGTGGCGCACATGGAGACCATGGAGAGTGCTGCGGCGTCCACCGCCTTCCCGAAGATCATCTCCGTCGACGACCACACGGTGGAGCCCCCGAACGTCTGGCAGGACCGGCTCCCGAAGAAGTACCGGGACATCGGTCCCCGCATAGTCCGCGCGCCGCTGAAGGAGATGACGTTCCTCGGCGGCCGCTTCAGGCCCGTCATGGGCGCCCCCGGCGACGACGGCCCCATCGGCGACTGGTGGGTCTACGAGGACCTGCACCGCCCCCTCACCCGCCTCGACACCGCCGTCGGCTACTCCAGGGACGAGATCAAGCTGGAGATCATCACGTACGAGCAGATGCGCCCCGGCTCGTACGACGTCACCCAGCGCCTCGCCGACATGGACGTCAACCACGTCCAGTCGGCCCTCTGCTTCCCGACCTTCCCGCGCTTCTGCGGCCAGACCTTCACCGAGGCGGCCGACCACGAGCTGGGGCTGCTCGGGGTCCGGGCGTACAACGACTGGATGGTGGAGGAGTGGTGCGGCCCGGCGGCGCGGGGCCGGCTCATCCCTCTCACCCTCATCCCCCTCTGGGACGCGGAGCTGGCGGCGGCGGAGGTCCGCCGCAACGCGGCCCGGGGTGTGCGAGCCGTGGCCTTCTCGGAGATCCCCCCGCACCTCGGCCTGCCCTCCGTCCACACCGACGACTGGGACCCCTTCCTCGCCGCCTGCGACGAGACCGGCACGGTCGTCGCCATGCACATCGGTTCGTCGAGCCGGATGCCGTCCACGTCGGCCGACGCCCCGCCGGCCGTCGGCTCCACCATCACCTTCGCCAACTGCTGCTTCTCCATGGTCGACTGGCTGATGAGCGGCAAGTTCGAACGCTTCCCCAACCTCAAGGTCATGTACGCCGAGGGCCAGATCGGCTGGATCCCGTACATCCTGGAGCGCGCGGATGTGGTGTGGGAGGAGAACCGTGGCTGGGGCGGCGTCGCGGACAAGGTCCACCGTCCGCCGTCGGAGCTCTTCGCCGACCACGTCTACGGCTGCTTCTTCGACGACGCGTTCGGGCTCCGCAACCTGGACGCCATCGGCGTGGGCAACGTCCTCTACGAGACCGACTACCCCCACTCCGACTCCACCTGGCCCGAGTCGCGCCAGGTCGGCGAGGCCCAGATGGGGCACCTCGACCCGGACGTGGTCGACCGGATCGTGCGGCGCAACGCGATCGAGCTGCTGGGGTTGACGGGGGAGGGGCTCTGGGCGGGGCCGTCTGCGGGCTGAGCGTCAATGCGCCGGCCCTGCCCCCGCGCCGTCGCCGCCGTCGCAGGCCGCGTGGCGCCGGACCCAGTCGTCGAGGTCCAGGGCCGCTTCGAGAGGTGCGGTGAGGGCGAAGGTGTGCCACCAGGGTGACTGAGGCGACCCGGGAGTCTCCGGTGACCGGGGTGCGTCCGGGCGGGGCCTGCCCGGCTTCGGCGGCGAGCCGCAGCCGTTCGCGGAGGCGGGCCTCGGCCGGGGCGAAGCGCTCGCGGGCGGTGGGGGCGGGTAAGTCGAGTACGGCGCCGATGAGTTGCCAGTCGGCGCCGCTCATCCGCTCGTACACGGCGGCGGCTTCGAGGAGGCGCCGGGCCGCCGTCAGCACGTGGGCGGCCTCGGCCAGGAGGGCGCCGGGGGCGCCGGGGCTGCCGATCTCGCCGACTTGGTCGACTTGGTCGACTTGGCCGACCTGGTCGACCTGGCCGATCGGGACGGCGGCGCGGGCGAGTTCGGCGAGTTCGTACGCCTCGTAGGAGGCCAGGAGCCTGGCGTACGACGGGTCTGTGTACGACGGGTCTGTGTACGACGGGTCTGTGTACGACGGGTCTGTGTACGGCGGGTCTGTGTACGGCGGGTCCGGGGCTGGGCCCGGGTCCGGCGGTGTGGCGTCGTCGTTCTCGACCATGTCACCTCACCTCGCCCCTTCGCGCAGGAAGTACAGGACGGTCATCGTCACCGCCGTGCCCAGGACGACGCCCCGCAGGACGCGGGCCGGGAGGCGGAGGGCGAGGCGGGCGCCCGCGAGGCCGCCGGCCACGGCGCCGGTGAGCATGGCGGCGAGGAGGTGCGGGGCGCCGAGCGCGTCCGAGGCGATGAGGAAGAGTGCGGTGGCGCTGAGGTAGACGGCGGTGACCTGGGCGATCCGCATGGGGTTGCCGGTGGCGGGGTCGAGGCCGAGGGCGACGCTCCAGAGGGCCAGCATCAGGATGCCTACGGCTCCGCCGAAGTATCCGCCGTATACGGCGAGCAGGAACTGGCCGGTCAGGAGGGCCCGGGGGCCGAGCCCGGCCGCCGGGCCCGGCGTGGTGACGAGCAGGCGGAAGAGGCGGCGGCCGAAGGCGAGGACGACCGTGGCGAAGGCCAGCAGCCAGGGCACGGCGGCGTCGAAGGAGGCGGACGGCAGGAGCAGCAGCAGGGCGGCGCCGAGGGCGCCGCCGAGCACGCTGGTCGTGGTGAGCGCTCGGGGGGAGGCCGTTCCGACCTGGGTGATCCGGTGTCGGGAGACCCAGGCGCCGGCCACCGAGCCGGGGAGGAGGGCGATGGTCGAGGCCGCGTTCGCCGTCACCGGGGGCAGGCCGACGGCGACCAGGGCGGGCAGGGCCACGAAGGTGCCTCCGCCGCCGACGGCGTTCAGGGTTCCGGCGGCGAGACCGGCCAGGAGCACGAGCAGCATCTCGGACATCTGCCGAGCATCGCCCCGGGGGCGCGGGGAGGACAATGCGCGATTCGCGTATGCAGCCTATGGCTGGGCCATAGGCTGACTCGGGTGCGCTACGACCTCGACGACCTGCGGCTCTTCCTGGACATCGTGACGGAGGGGTCGATCACGGCGGGCGCCCGCCGGAGGCATCTGAGCCTGCCGTCGGCCAGCGCGCGGGTGCGGTCCCTGGAGCACCACGCCGGGGTGGCCCTGCTGGTCCGGGGCCGGCGCGGTGTGCGGCCCACCCCGGCGGGCACCGCGCTGGCCCGCCACGCGCGCGAGGTCCTCGAACGGACGGCGCGGCTCGAAAGCGCCGTCGCGAGCTACGCCCGCCCCCGGACGGCCCCGCTGACCCTGCTGGGCGGCGGCTCCGCCCTGCACCGGCTGGTGCCGAGGGCCCTGGTGTCGTTCCTGCGCGCCCACCCGGACGTCGACGTGACCGTGTCCGAGAGCCGCACGCCACGGACCGTGCGGATGCTCGCGGCAGGTGAGGCGGACCTGGGGGTCGTCGTCGACGACGAGGCCCGCGACCGGGGCCTCGACACGGAACCTCTCGGCGACGACTCCCTCGTGGTGGTCGGCCAGGCCGGCGGCATCCTCGCCGACCGCACAGCACTGACCTACAGCGAGGTAGCCGAACACCCCCTCGTCGGCCTCGACGCCGCGTCCTCGCTGCGCCGCTGGATCGAGCGACACCTCGGCCCGAACGCCCCCGCCGCCCGCTACCGCACCACCGTCGCCGACCTCGGCACCCTCGTCGCCCTCGCCTCCGCAGGCGTGGGCCTCGCCGTCGTCCCCCGCCGCGCCCTCGACCCCGACCAGCGCCCCCTCGACGTATGCGACCTACGAGAGCCCTGGGCCCGCCGCCACCACCTGCTGGCCTGGGGTGCCCAAGCCCGCACATCGCCCTCGGCGCCGGCCGTCGAAGCCCTCGCCGCGCACCTGCGGGCGGCGGCCCGGACCCCGCCCCTTCCGAACGGCGGTTCCCCACCCCTTGTCTGACGAAGCGTCAGCTACGACGATGGATGCCGCCGAGCACGTGACGGACTCAGTAGTCGGGGAGTGGCCGTGCCAACACCGCGGGAAGGCCGACTGGACTATGGGATGCAGCTGCCCGTCCAGTCCCAGAGCACCCTCTATGCCGAGCGGTGGGAGGGGGACGCCGGGGCGGCGGACCTGGTGGAGATCGCGCGGGCGGCCGACGGGGCCGGCTTCGCCTACATCGCCACCTGCGACCACGTCGCCATCCCGCGCCGGCTCGCGGACGCGATGGGCACGGTCTGGTACGACCCGGTCGCGACCCTCGCTTTCCTGGCCGGCGTCACCGAGCGCGTACGACTGCTCAGCCACGTAGCGGTCGTAGGCCTGCGCCACCCCCTCCTGACCGCCAAGCAGTACGCCACCCTCGACCACCTCTCCGGCGGCCGGCTGATCCTCGGCGTGGGCGCCGGACACGTACGGGAGGAGTTCGAGGCGCTGGGCGTCGACTTCGAGCGGCGGGGGGCCGTCCTCGACGAGTGTGTCGACGCGCTACGGGCGGCGCTCGGCCCGGACGAATTCCCGGCCCACCACGGCAAGTCGTACGACTTCGAGGGGCTGGGGCAGCGCCCCCGGCCCGCGCAGGAGCGGGTCCCGGTCTGGGTCGGCGGCTCGTCACCCGCCGCCGTACGCCGGGCCGCCGTACGCGGCGACGGCTGGCTGCCGCAGAGCGACCCGCGTGACCGGCTGCCGGAGCAGATCGCCCGGCTGCGGCGCCTGCGTGAGGAATCCGGTGCGACGGGGCCGTTCACCATCGGCGCGATCACCGAGCCCCTGTACGTCGGCGACCCGGACTGGGCCGTCGGCCGTCGCACCCTCACCGGCCGCCCGGAAGCACTCGCCGAGTCCCTGCGGGCATACGCGGCGATGGGCGTGGACCAGATCCAGGTGCGGTTCCGGAGTCGTAGCCGATCCGAACTCACGGATCAGATGGCGGCGTTCGGAGCAGAGGTGGGGCCGTTGCTGTAGGGGCCGTCCGCCCTCCCGCTGAGGCGACGGCAGGGCGGACGGCAGACGGTCCAGCACGCGCCGTGGGTTCGTTACCCGGGCTCTGACCGCGGCCCGATTCGGCAGCCGGGGCAGTGGCACGGTGGCCAGTCGAGCGACTCCCGCAGGCGTTCGGGGTCGTGGACTCTCATGACCGTATGCCGTCGTACCGGGCTGACGCGGTCACCGTCGGGGCCGATGCGGTAGGTGGTGATGGTCAGGCGGGACTCCCCAGCATCGGGGTACCGCCCTGCCTTCACCGGGCCGCGTCCGCGTCCGGGGCATGGCGGGAGCACGGGCAGTGGGGCCGCGGGTCCTCGTGGCCGGGCGGCCCGGCGAGCGGGCACGCGGCCGACGGCGCCGCGTCCGTCCCCGGCGGCCTCAACATGCCGCCACCCGCTCGGCGCCGATGACGTGGCAGTCGAGATCGACGCCGAAGTCGGCGGCGAGCACCAGGGCGAGCCGCCGCCGGGACTGCCGTGCCTGCTCTCGCTCGACGGCGACGAGGTAGGGGCGGACGAGTGGGGAGGCGGCGCCGTCGATGGGGGTGTCCAGGCCGTACGGGGAGCGGGGTGCCGGAGGCCGGGGCGGGGCCGCACGGGTCGCCGCCGCTCCAGGTGCCGCAGTTGGTGTGTCGTTGCGGCAAGTGGCCCGCCGCCTGCCGGTACCAGGGGCGAGTACGCCCAGAACGCATCGCAGCAACGCGTGGATAATGCTCACCGTCGTCAACTCCATTCAGTTGGTGGCCACGCCCCCGGACGGGTCGCATCCGTCGTGGGGGTCTTCTCGTGTCAGATCCGACATTAGAGGAACCTGGTCATGGCATGCCATGCCATGACACAAATGAGTGTGGATTTCCGTGGCCGCTTACGGTCAACCCATGGTGGACATCCCCGAGGGCTACGGCCCGGATGACGAACTGGACCCGGACGCGGCGGACCCGCTGTACCTGCAGCTCGCCGCAGTCCTGATCGCCCGCATCGAGAGCGGCGTGTACCCGCTGGGGCGGGCGGTGCCCGGCGTGGACCGGCTGATGCAGGAGTTCGGAATCGCACGGGGGACCGCCCGCAAGACGCTGGTGCTGCTGGCCGAGATGGGCTGCGTGCGTACGGTCGTCGGCAAGGGGTCGTTCGTCATCGAGCGAAAGCCCGCCGATGCGCCCGAAGGCTCCGGGCCCGGTTCGACCGGCGCGTCCGAGACCGGCGAAGCGTGACCACGATCGACAGGGAAGGGCCAGTCCCGCCGTACCGTCAGATCGCCGACAGCCTGCGCGCCCGCATCGAGGACGGCAGCATCCCGGCCGGCCGCCGTATCCCGAGCCTTGTCGAGCTGGAAGCCGAGTTCGGCGTGGCGCGCGACACCTTGCGCAAGGCCGTGAAGGTCCTGAAGGACGAGGGGCTTGTGGAGACGGTGACGGGCATGGGTGTGTACGTGGTGGACAGAGAGGCCGCGGGTTCGGCTGACAAGGGTTGACGCGGGGCGCCTCTACGCTCGCCTCATGGATCTCGACCGAGCCAGGCCCGTCTGGCCCCAGATCGCGGATGAACTACGCCGCTGAATCGACGCCCGCAGGTTCGCGCCGGGCAGCCGGTTCCCTGCCGTGGTGGACCTCGCTGCGGAGTTCGATGTCGCCGCATCGACAGTGCAGAAGGCGGTGGCCGCTCTTCGTTCAGAGGGACGGCTTCGTACCGTGCTGGGCCAAGGTTCGTTCGTCGCCGACAAGGAGAAGTAACCCGCGTCTTACTG
>NZ_JAEMUX010000150.1 GCF_016598475.1 Streptomyces adelaidensis | reverse complement strand
AGCGGCCCGCGCCCCGGGAAACCGGCTCGGCCGCACAGAGACATCACTGTGACGGTTCTCGCTTCCACGACCGGAGTGAAACCTTCCGCCGCCGACCCGCCGACGCCCCCGACACCCGTGCCGCACCCACCCGGTGAGGCACGCTCAGCCGGTCACCGGTGAAGCCCTCAGCCCTCACCGGAAAGACCCTCAGCCGGTCACCCGATACGTGTCCGCCGCCTGCTCGTACAGCCGCGTCACCTCGTCCCGCTCCGCCTCCGGCCCGCTCAACTGCACCACGTGGTAACGCCCGTCGAGCAGAATTGCGAGGTTCCGTACGTAGACGCCGCGCCCCTCGGAGTCCTGCCAGGTGAACTGCCCCTCGGCCATGGTCACCCCGCCCACCTCGACCAGCCGCATCCCGGTGGACGTCGCCCAGGACGAGTCGCGGAACGGCTGCAGCTCCCGCTCGTCCTCGCGCTGGTACTTCAGCGGATCGCTGCCGTACGTCGCCGCGCTGTCCCGCCCGGGGACGAGGACCAGCTCGAAGTCGCCCTGGGAGTACACGATCTGACCGCGCCCGTTCTTGGCGCTGCGGTCCCATCCGCTGGCGACGGCGACCTCGAACCCCTCGGGGTCCTCGCGCAGGGTGAACCCCTGGGCGACCTCGGGGCCGCCGGTCTGTGCCTGCGTCGAACCGGACGACTCCGACGGGCTCGCCCCGCTCCCGCTCTCCTCGCCGCCGTCGGGCGAGTTCGAGTTCTGGTCGGGCCGGGGCTCGCTGCTCGCCTCCGGCGCCGGACTCGGCTGCGCCGCGGTGTCCGTACGGCTCCCGCTGTCGTCGCCCTCGCTGCTCGGCGCGGCCTTGGGCATGAACACCATGGCGTACGTCACCGCCGCGGCCAGCGCGAGCAGGACCAGCAGGAGCAGGTTCCGGCCCAGCTTGCGGGGTTGCGGGGGCTTCTGCCGGGCGCGCTTGTGACGGGCGTGCGCGCTGGTCGCGGGCAGCTTGGCCCGGCGCTTGCGGACGAGCTCGCCCCGCCGCCGTACGATCGGCAGCCGGCTCGCGTCCACGGGCGGCGCCGGGACGACATGCGTACCGGCCTCGGGCTCCGGCGCCGACCGCACCAGCGAGCGCAGCCAGCCGCGCAGTTCCTCGAAGTCGAGCCGCTCGGTGGGGTCCTGGCGCAGCAGCGACTCCACGACGGGTCGCAGCGGTCCGCACTCCTCGGCGAACGCGGGCGGCTCCGCGCACACCATCTGCACCAGCTCGGCGGTGTTCTCCTCCGGGTACGGCGCATGCCCCTGCACGGCCCGGAACAGCAACGCCCCCAGCGCCCAGAGATCCGTCGCCGGTCCGATCGGCGCCGCCAGCTGCCAGTTCTCGTGCACCGGCCCGGCCTGCTCCGGCGCCCAGCGCTCGGTGACCGGCCCCACCACAGCCATCCGCGCCTGCCGCGCCCGCTCGGCGGCGAGCGCTGTGGCAGGACCACGACGCGGGGCGGACCCGGCGACGACGCTGTCCCAGGGGGTGGCATCCGCGACACCGTCGACGACCGGGAGGGCGCCGCCGTTCACGGAGTCGGCGTATCCGGCGTCGAGTGACGAGCCATGGGCCGGGGCCAGGTGTGTGCCGCCGGTGTCGTGTCCGTCGAAGGTGAAGGTGTCGTCGCCCTGGCCGTAAGCGCCGTTGGCGCCGTTGGCCCCATTGGCGCCGTTGGGGGTGCCGGGCGTAGGCGTCCCCCCGCGCGGCAGCGCGCCGTGCCAGGCGTTCGTGGCGCCGCCGGTGGTCTGGACGCCGTACGGGTCGGCGATCTGCCCCGGCGGCTCCGTGCCCGTCCCCGCGCCGGGCGTCAGCTCGCCGTCGCGTCCGGCGGCCGTCGGTGCCGTATCGTCCTGCGCCGCCCCGGGCGCCGGCCGCTGTGCGGGCAATGCCGTGCTCGGCCCGCCCCGCTGGTCGTCGTGCACCCGGGCCGCGGCCCGCGCTCCCGCCCGGTACGCGGCGATCGCGCCCGCCCGCGCCGCCCGGGCGTCATTGCCGGCCTCCAGCACGCGCTGCCCCCCGGAGGGGTCCGTGACCGGTGCGCTGCCCGCCCTGGCCTCTATCGCGGCCCGCCTGGCGGCTTCGGGGTCGGTGCTCCCGCCGCCGGTACCACCGGGCAGCGCGCCCCCGGGTGCCAGCGCCGCGCGCGCCCCGGGAACACCACCGGGCGCCACCGCGTCCCGACGCGCACCCCCACCGGGCCCGGGCACTCCCGTGCCGCCGCCAGGCATCTCAGTGCCGCTTTCGAACTCCCGTGCGGGCACCGGGTCGTACCCGCACAACGCCTCTTCCGCCGCGCCGGCCGCCAGCCCCGTGAGCATCACCCGGCCGTCGTCGCAGACCAGCACCGTACGGGCGGTGATGTTCCGGTGCACCCAGCCGTGCGCGTGCAGCGCCCGCAAGGCGGTGAGCACGTCGGAGGCGACCTCGGCCGCCCGGTACGGCGTCAGCGGCTGCTCGGCGAGGAGTGCCGCCAGCGGCCGCGCGGACACCAGTTCGCTCACTATCCACAACGAGCCGCCCTCGGCGAACACGTCGAAGACCTGGTCGAGCCGAGGGTGGTCGGGTATCTGCGCGGCGGCCTGCGCGGCCTCGATCGCCCGCCGTACGGCCGGGTCCGTGGGCCGGCGCGTGGTCCGCGCCGAACCCCGGCGCACCCCGCTGTCCCGCGCCACATACCCCTCGGGCAGCCCGTCCGAGTCGAGCACCTCCGCCTCGACGACTTCGGGCAACGGCACCTGCCGGACCAGGACTTCCTGTCCGCTGTAGGTGTCGAAGGCCCGGCTCTCGGCGAGTTCGTACTCGTCGGAGGGCGGCAACGGCAGGCGATAGCGGTCGGCGAGTACTCGCCCCGCGTATTCGTCCACGATGCCCTCCCCCGGCCGCCGGGTTGGTCAATTCCGTTCGCCTCGCGTCCCGTTCCGTTCTGGATGCGTACGGTCCGCAGCCATTCACGATACGTGCCGGAGGCAACTCACATTGCGTCGATGCGATATCTCGCCCGTCTCGAATGCGCTCGAACGCCCTCGATCTTCCCCGGAACACCCGCCCCCGAACTCACCCGGCGGGCAGAACTCCCGAAGCCGAGCTCATATCGACGGGCCTCACCCCGGCCCGCGCCCCTCATGCCCCCTGCGGCACCCAAGCTGAAGCACGAAACCCGCACCCGGCCACAGCCTCGAACGCACCGGCGCGCAACAGCCCACCCACTCACGCGCCCCACCGCGTACGCCGCCCGCCGCCTCACGACTTCTTCGGCTTGAACGTTTCCGTGAACGTCCGCCAGGTGTCCTTGCGCAGCTCACCGCTCCACTCCGACGCCTTCGCGGTGTACATCAGCGCGTACCCCTGCTGCGAGTCGACGACGAATCCGCGGTCGATCGACCGGTACTTCGTGCCGCTCTCCACATAGGTGAACTCCCAGTCGGCCGTGTTCCAGCCCCGGTAGTCCACCGCCTCTATTCGGATCCGCTTGTACTGCGAGCGCGTCATGTACCGCTCTTGGTTCTTCCAGTCCGCGACGGCGTCGTCCTTCGGCGTGGTCGTCCAGCCGATGAGCAGCCGCTGCCCGTCGGGACCGGAGAACCGGGCCCCCGCGGCGTCCGCGGACTGGTACTTCCACCCGGCGGGCAGCCCGATCGAGAACCCCTGACCGCTCTTGTACGTCTCGGTCGCGATGTCTCCCGAGTCCCCGGAGCCGTCACCGCTCACCGAACCGCTCGACCCGCCCGTGGGACTCGGCGAACCGCCGGTGGACCCGGTCGACCCCTTGGTCTCCTGCGTCGAGTCGCCGTCCGGACTGGGATCGGAACCCTTGTCGGTGTTCTCGTCCTTGCCCTCGTCGTCGCTGCTGCCCGACGCCGTCCCGCTGGACGCGGCCACCTTGGTGTCGGTGCCCTTGCTGTTGTCCGAACCGCTGTCGTCGCCACCGAGGGTGAGCGCCAGCACGGTCCCGAGGACGGCCAGCACCACGGCCACCGCTATGACCGCCAGCGTCCGCCGCGACACCACATCGGTGATCGGCGCCCTGGGCACGGGCCGCGGCGGCAGATCCGGCGGCGGCACCTCGGGCCACCCGGAAGTCCGCCCCGCGGGAACGGAGTTCCCCGCCCCGGCGCCGGACGCCGCGTCGGCGCCACACACCCCGACAGCACCGGCGGCCGCCCCGGCCACCGACTTGCCCACGGCCTGCCCCGACCCACCACCGGCCTTCTGCGCGGGCACGCCCGACGAGACCCCGACGGACGCGGACCTCGACGTGACAGCCGCCGAGGACGCGACCGGAGCGGCCTCGCCGGAAGCCACACCGGACTTCGCACCGGACGCACCACCGGACGTTCCCGTCGCGGCACCGGCAGCCGCAGCCGCAGCAGCGCCCGCCGCCCCGGACGCCCCCTTCCGCATGGACCACCGAGGCGCACGCGGCCGCTCCCCGGCCACCTTCGCCCCGGCCCCGCCGGAACCACCCTTCTTCGGCCGCTCCTCCGGCACCGGCGGCAACGGCACGACCCGCGTCGCGTCCGCCGGCTCGACGTCCTTCGGGTCGGGCGCGTGGATCACGGTGTTGAGCATCGCCCGCGCACCGGAGTCGTCGAGCCGCCGCTCCGGGTCCTTGGTGAGCAGCCCGAAGATGACCTCCTTCAGCGCCCCGGCCCGCTTCGGCTCCGGCACCTGCTCGGTCATCACCGCGGTCAGCGTCGCTATGGCCGACCCCTTGTCGTAGGGCGGCACCCCCTCGACCGCCGCGTAGAGCAGACCGCCGAGCGACCACAGGTCGGCCGCGGGCCCGGGCTTGTGGCCGCGGGCCCGCTCCGGCGAGATGTACGAGGGCGCGCCCACGAGCATGCCGGTCGAGGTGATGGAGGGGTCGCCCTCGACCTGCGCGATACCGAAGTCGGTGAGGACGACCCGGCCGTCGTGCTTGTCGATCAGCACGTTCGACGGCTTCACGTCCCGGTGCAGGATGCCCTCGCGGTGCGCGGCCCGCAGCACGTCGAGGATCGCGAGCCCCACCTCGGCGGCCCGCCTCGGTTCGAGCACCCCGTCCTCGCGGATGACCTCGGCGAGCGACTTGCCCTCGACGAGCTCCATCACGATCCACGGCCGGTCGTCCTCGTGGACGACGTCGAAGACCGTCACCGCGGCGTTGTTACGGATCCGCGCGATCGCCTTGGCCTCGCGCAGTGTGCGCGTGATCAGCCGCCGCTTCTCGTCCTCGTCGATGCTCGACGGGAACCGCAGCTCCTTTACGGCGACCGTACGGCCCAACGTCTCGTCCATGGCACGCCACACCGTGCCCATGCCGCCGCGACCGAGCACCCCTCCCAGCCGGTACCGCCCGGCGAGGAGACGTGCGTCCTTGTCCTGACGGGAATCCCCAGCCCGCTCCGCCTCCGACATGCGTCCCCTCATACAACCCGCCCTGACAGAGCCTCCATTGTCGCTCACCGGCAAACCGCCCCACGCCTGGGCCCCCCTCAACCAGCCACACTTCACAACCATCCGCGGGCAATTCAGCCCGTCCGGGCGTTCGAGGACGAGCCCGAAGGACGACAAGCGGGGGTCCGGGGGCGCAGCCCCCAGGAACGGGACGGGACGGGTAGGGGCGGCGGGGGCGAATCCAAACCCCCACCCAGCTCCCTCCCAGGTCCATCCCGCATCATGTGCCGCGACAAGGGAGGACCGTGATTCCGCCATCACCCAGGACGCGCCTGACCCGCCTGGCCGTCCCCCTCTCCCTCACCCTCCTCGCCCTGGCCCCCACCGCCACCCGGCAACACGTCGCCTCAACCCCTGAACCTCTCCTCCCCCTCCTCGTCAGCCAGGGCCACGCCCCCGCCGCCGCCCTACTCACCACCGACCCCTCCGGCACCCGCTACACCCACGCCGAATCCACAACCGCACCCGAGGCCACGCCCACCCCCCTCAACCGCGCCGACCACTTCCGCGCGGGCAGCATCACCAAGACCTTCATCGCCACCGTCGTCCTGCAACTGGCCGCCGAACACCGTCTGTCCCTCTCCGACTCCGTCGAGACCCACCTCCCGGGCCTGCTCCGCACCCCCGACACCGACAGCCGGACCATCACCCTTCGCGCCCTGCTCACCCACACCAGCGGCCTCGCCGACTTCACCGCGGCGACCGAGGGAACCGTCCCTGTGACCCCCCGTCAAGCCGTACGCCTCGCCCTCACCCTCCCCCCGACCACCCCCGGCCGCTTCGCCTACTCAAACACCAACTACGTCCTGCTCGGCCTGGTCATCGAGCAGGTCACCGGCCACCCCTACGCCACCGAGGCCGAGCGCCGCGTCATCACTCCCCTCCGCCTGACGGGCACCTCGTTCCCGGGCGCCGTCTCCGCGCTGCCGGACCCGCACGGGCGCGCCTACTCCGCCGACGGCACCGACGTCACCACCCTGGACCCCCGCGTGGCCGGCGCGGCGGGCGAGCTGGTCACCACGCTCCCCGACCTGAACCGCTTCTACGCGGCCCTGCTCGGTGGCGACCTGCTCCCGCCCCGCCAACTGCGCGAGATGCTCGACACCCGCACCGCACACGGCGGCTACGGCATGGGCCTCTACCCCGTGGAGCTCCCGTGCGGCATCACGGTGTGGGGCCACAACGGCCGCATCTCCGGCAGCTATGTGCGCACCGCGGCCACCACCGACGGCCGTCGCGTCCTCACCTTCCGCGTGAACACCGACGCACCGACGGACCCGAACCTCGAAACCGCCCTGCTCACGGCCGAGTTCTGCCCCGGCACCTCATAAGAACCGGCGTCCCGCCCCGCCGCCTACAAGGGCACGATGTCCGGCGCCCCCAGCCGCGCCGCGTCGGCCGTCAGGTCGTCCGGCTGCCGCTGCGACTCCCGCTCGGCCTCCACCCGCTTGCGATAGTGCTCGACCTCCCGCTCGATCTGGTCCTTGTCCCAGCCGAGCACCGGAGCCATCAACTCCGCGGCCTCCCGCGCGCTGCGCGTACCCCGGTCGAACGTCTCGATCGAGATCCGCGTACGCCGGGTCAGCACATCGTCGAGATGCCGCGCCCCCTCGTGCGAGGCGGCGTACACCACCTCGGCCCGCAGATAGTCGTCCGCTGCCTGCAACGGTTCACCCATGGCGGGATCGGAGCCGATGAGGTCGAGCACCTCCTCGGCGGCGGACCCGTACCGGTTCAGCAAATGCTCCACCCGCACCACATGGAGCCCGGTGCTCGCGGCGATCCGCGCCCGCGCGTTCCACAGCGCCCGGTAGCCCTCCGCACCCAGCAGCGGCACGTCCTCGGTGACGCACTCGGCGACCCGCTGGTCGAGCCCGTGCACGGCGGCGTCCACCGCGTCCTTGGCCATGACCCGGTAGGTCGTGTACTTGCCGCCGGCCACGACCACCAGCCCCGGCACCGGATGGGCGACGATGTGCTCGCGCGAGAGCTTGCTGGTGGCGTCCGACTCCCCGGCGAGCAGGGGCCGGAGCCCGGCGTAGACACCCTGCACGTCGTCCCTCAACAGCGGCACGGACAGCACGGAGTTCACATGCTCCAACAGGTAGTCGATGTCCGCGCTGGACGCCGCCGGATGCGTCTTGTCGAGGTCCCATCCGGTGTCCGTGGTGCCCACGATCCAGTGCCGCCCCCAGGGGATCACGAAGAGCACGGACTTCTCGGTGCGCAGGATCAGCCCGGTCGTGGAGTGGATCCGGTCCTTGGGTACGACCAGATGGATGCCCTTGGACGCCCGGACATGGAACTGGCCGCGCTCGCCCACCATCGCCTGGGTGTCGTCGGTCCACACCCCGGTGGCGTTCACCACCTGCCTGGCGCGGATCTCGTACTCGCCGCCGCCCTCGACGTCCTGCACCTTGGCGCCGACCACGCGCTCGCCCTCGCGCAGGAACCCCGTCACACGCGCGCGGTTGGCGACCTTCGCCCCGTACGACGCGGCCGTGCGCACCAGGGTCGCCACATAGCGGGCGTCATCCATCTGGGCGTCGTAGTACTGCAACGCCCCGACCAGTGCGTCCTTCTTCAGACAGGGCGCGATGCGCAGGGCGTGCCGGCGCGTCAGATGGCGGTGCACGGGCAGGCCCCGGCCATGACCGCGGGCCATCGACATCCCGTCGTACAGTGCGACGCCCGCGCCCGCGTACGGCCGCTCCCAACCCTTGTGCTGCAAGGGGTAGAGGAACGGCACGGGCTTCACCAGATGGGGCGCCAGGCGCTCCAGCAGCAACCCGCGTTCCTTCAGCGCCTCCCGGACGAGGGCGAAGTCGAGCATCTCCAGATAGCGCAGGCCGCCGTGGATCAGTTTGCTGGACCGGCTGGAGGTGCCCGACGCCCAGTCGCGCGCCTCGACCAGGCCCGTGGACAGACCGCGTGTCACGGCGTCCAGGGCCGTGCCCGCACCGACCACTCCACCACCCACGACCAGCACATCCAGCTCGCGCTCGGCCATACCCGCCAGTGACTCGGCTCGCTGCGCCGGTCCCAGTGCCGCTGTCCTCACCGCTGCCTCCCGCTGTTTGTCGCGCTGGTCTCACCTGTCCGGCAAGACCCGGCTCACATCCCCCGTTCCCAGAATTCTGACCGTGTTGCCCGAGTTCGGCCACCACCCGTCCCCCAGCCTGTGGATAACTCCACGGGACGCGCGCAGAAAAACAACTCCCCAATCCCGCATATCGGTCATATTTACTCCTAGTCTGACATTGCGCTCGCTCATCCAGTCCACAGGGCTTGCGCGCCTGTCCCGCTTCGGTTACTGGGAAGGACGGCCCACGCCATGCCCGCAGATCTCGCTGTCATCGGACTCGGTCAGCTCGGCCTGCCGCTGGCCCAGGCCGCCGTCGCCGCCGGCATCCCCACGCTCGGTTACCGCACGGGCCCCGAGGGCGGCTCCCTCACCCCCGCCGAACTGCGCCGCATGCTCGCCGGTGGCTTCAGGCCCAGCACCAGCCCCGCCGAACTCGGCCGGGTCCGTACGGCCGTCATCTGCGCCCCCACCCCACCCGGCGCCGACGGTTCGCCCGACCTCGCCCAGGTGGCGGAAGCCGCCCGCACGCTGGCCGCCCGGCTGCGCCCGCACACCACGGTCATCCTGGAGTCCCCGGTCCACCCGGGCACGACCGAGGAATTCCTCCGTCCGCTCCTCGAAGAGGGATCGGGCCTGCGCGCGGGCCGCGACTTCCACCTCGCCTACTCCCCCGCCCGCGTCGACCCGGGCAACCGCGACTTCGTTCCCGCCCACACCCCCAAGGTGATCGGCGGCCTCACCCCCGCCTGCACCGAGTCGGCCGCCACCTTCTACGGCCGCCTCACCGACAAGGTCGTACGCGCGCGTGGACCACGCGAGGCGGAAACGGTCCAACTCCTTGAGACCAACTACCGCCACGTCAACATCGCCCTCGTCAACGAGATGGCCGTCCTCTGCCACGACCTGGGCGTCGACCTGTGGGACGTCATCCGCTGCGCCGAGACGAAACCGTTCGGCTTCCAGGCCTTCCGCCCCGGTCCCGGCGTCGGCGGCCACGCCCTCCCCCAGGACCTGTCCAGCCGCTCACCCCGTGCCCTGCGCATGGTCGAACTGGCCCAGCGGGTCAACAACCGCATGCCCCAGTACGTCGTCCAGCGCGCCGCCACCCTCCTCAACGAGCACGGCAAGTCCGCCCGAGGCGCCCGCGTCCTCCTCCTCGGCGTCACCTACAAGCCCGACATCGCCGACCAACAGGGCACCCCCGCCCACGAGATCGCCCGACGCCTCCTCGAACTGGGCGCCCACGTCAGCTACCACGACCCCCACATCCCCGCCTGGAGCGTCCTCGACCGCCCCGTCCCCCGCGCCGACTCCCTCTACGACGCCACCGCCGACGCCGACCTGACGATCCTCCTCCAGCACCACCGCACCTACGACCTCCAGGGCCTGTCGGTGAAGGCACAACTACTGCTGGACACCCGAGGGGCCACGCCGACGGGGGCGGCGCACAGGTTGTGAAGGGGGCGCACGATCCAGCCCCGGCCTCCAGGGCTGGTGGCAGACGACGGCCCACGCCGGTACCGTACGGAAACAGGCGGAGCCCACCGCAACGGACACTGCGGCAGGCTCCTGGATGGATC
>NZ_JAEMUX010000015.1 GCF_016598475.1 Streptomyces adelaidensis | reverse complement strand
TCCTAGGGTCGGCTGTGTGCGCGGTGGCTTTGGAGTCTCGGCCATGCTGCTGGCGACCGTCGTGTTTGTGACGGTCGGTGGGGGCTTGTCGCGCACCTAGGCTCGGTTGTCCAGGTGTTGGTCGCGGAGCATGAACCATGCTGCTGCCGCTGTTGCCAGGAGGACTGTCGCTCCTGCGGCTGCGGCGATGGTGAGGCCGTCCACGAAGGCGTCGCGGGCTGCGGAGAGCATGGCCTGGGCCGCGGCCGGGGGCATCGCGGTCGCTGCCTCCGTCGCACCGCCCAGGGATTCGTGGGCCTCGGCGGGGGTGCCTGTGGGGGCCGGGAAGTCTCGGTAGACGCCGGTGACTATGGAGCCGAGTACGGCTATGCCCAGGGCGGCGCCGAGTTCGTACGCCGTTTCGGAGACCGCTGAGGCCGCTCCGGCCTGTTCCTTCGGGACACTGGAGAGGATGACGTCGGCGGTGACGGTGAAGGAGAAGCCCGCGCCGATGCCGACGATCAGGAGCGCGGCGCCGATAAAGGGGTAGCCGGTGGAGCGGTCGACCAGGGTGAGCAGGGCGAGGGCCAGGCCGATGGCCGCCAGTCCGCCCGCGACCACGGAGCGGACGGAGAAGCGGCGGGCGGCGGCTCCCGCGATCAGGCCGGCCGCCACCGCGCCGACGGCCGCCGGCAGTTCGGCGAGGCCCGCCTCCAACGGGCGTCGGCCCTGGACGAGTTGCAGGTACTGCGAGAGGAAGAAGACCAGGCCGGACAGCCCGAGGATGGTCAGCAGGTCGGCGAGGACGGCTCCGGAGAAGCCCCGGTCGCGGAACAGGCGCATGTCCAGCAGCGGGTGCGGCAGGGAGAACTGGCGGCGTACGAACCAGACCAGCGCGGCGATGCCGGAGATACCCGCGGCCAGGGCGTTTCCGTCGAGGCCGTGGCTGGCGATCTCCTTGACCCCGTACACGACGCCGATCATGCCGACGAGCGACAGGGCGACGCTGGGCAGGTCCCACGGGCCCGGATTCGGGTGGCGGGACTCGGGCAGCAGCTTGATGCCGACGAGCACGAGGACGGCCATCACCGGCAGGTTGATCAGGAAGACCGAGCCCCACCAGAAGTGTTCGAGCAGGAACCCGCCGACGACCGGGCCGACCGCCGTGCCGGCGGAGGCCGTGGCGCCCCAGATGCCGATGGCGAGACTGCGTTCGCGC
Source organism: Streptomyces adelaidensis (assembly GCF_016598475.1). Classification (GTDB taxonomy): domain Bacteria; phylum Actinomycetota; class Actinomycetes; order Streptomycetales; family Streptomycetaceae; genus Streptomyces; species Streptomyces adelaidensis. Next base: position 127,863 of record NZ_JAEMUX010000015.1, on the reverse strand, counting down.
GGGTCGTGGAAGAGGTTGCGGATCAGGGCGAGCGTGGCGGGCATCAGGGTCGCTCCCGCGACGCCGAGCAGTGCGCGGGCGACGATCATCGTCTCGGGAGTCGTGGCGTACGCGTTGAGCACCGATATCGCGCCGAACGCGGTGGCACCCATCAGCAGCAGCTTCTTGCGGCCGATGCGGTCGCCGAGACTGCCGGCCGAGACGAGCAGGCCGGCGATGACGAACGAGTAGACGTCGCCGATCCAGAGGAGCTGGGTGCCCGAGGGCTTCAGGTCCTCGCTGATGTACGGGGTCGCGAGGCCGAGGACGGTCGCGTCGACGGCCACCAGCAGCACGGCGAGCACGAGGACGGAGAGCGCGAGCCAGCGGCCCGGCCTCTTCTCCGCCTCCGCGGCTCGGGCCGGCCGCAGGGTGCTGGTCATGATTCCTCTCTCGGTTGTTCGGAATGCCGTTCGGGATGACGCAGTGCGCCGCCCAGCAACAGCTCGACGATCATGAAAGTGAAGTCCTTGGCGGCCACGCGGCCCTCCGAGACCGCCCAGGCGCCGGAGGCCAGCAGGCCGTAGAGCGCCTCGGTGAGCCAGGCGGGCGTGAGGTCGATACGGAACTCGCCGGTCGCCTGGCCGCGTCTGAAGAGGGCCGCGACGCGGTCGTCGATGCGGGTCCAGCCCTCGTTCTGGTCACCTTCGAACAGCTGGTTCTCGGAGTAGAGGAAGGCGAGCAGGCCCGCCGCCGGTTCGACCTCCCGGACGAGCCGGCCCACGGCCTCACGCGCCGGGCCCTCGGCCAGACGGGCCGCGTCCAGCGCCGCCTCGCACTCCTCGATGCCCAGCGCCTCCAGCGCCCGGACGAGCGCGTCGCGCCCGGCGAAGTGGCGGTGCAGCGTGGCCCGGCTGATCCCGGCGGCCTTGGCGACCTCGTCCATGGTCGCGGTGGGCCTACGGGTCAGCAGGGCGGCTGCGCTGCGCAGCACGTGTTCACGGTCGACAGCCATGAGACGACAGTACCCCAGATGAGACATTGATGTCTCACTCAAGACGTGCGAGTCTCACAGCCGACCACCGCCAGGGGCAGCGCCGTCGCTCAGTGCCAGGGCAGGTCGCCGCGCTTCTCCCAGTACGTTCGCGGGTCCTCGACGAGGGTCGCGAGGCGGGTCAGCTGTTCCTCGTCGAGGTCGACGACCGCCGCGTGCAGGTTGGAGGCGAGCTGGCCGGCGGTGGCGGCGCCGGAGAGGACGACACCGGCCCACGGCTGCCGCAGGACCAGTGCCAGGGCGACCGCGTCGCCGGTGAGGCCCGTCTCCTCGGCGACGGCCTTGAGGGCGTCCGGGGCGTACGGCTCGGCGAGACGGCCGTTGGCCATGCCCTCCTTGACGATCACGGTGAGCCCGGCGTCGTGCGCCTCGGCGAGGGCGGGCTCGGCGGAGGTCTCCAGGGCGTTGTACGTCGACTGGACGGTACGGAAGAGGGGTTCGTCGTCGACCGTCACGGCGAGGGCGGCCCGGATGGCGTCCGCCTGGGCGGGGCCGCTGGTGGAGAAGCCGACGGTGACGCCCTGGGCGGCGGCCTCCGCCAGCTTGGTGTGGAGTTCCTTGTCGGTGAGGGCAGGGCTGTCCGGGGTCACCGAGTGGATCTGGTAGAGGTCGAGCCGGTCGCCGAGCAGTGCGGCGCTCTCGGCGCGCTGCCGCTCGTACGTCTCGACGCCGTGGTCCTTGACCTCGTGCTTCTCGGCGTCGGTGGTCCAGTCGGCGGTGTAGGTGTAGCCCCACTTGCTGCCGACGACGATGTCGTCGATGTCCGGGCGGGCGGTCAGCCAGGCGGCGAGGAACTCCTCGGAACGGCCGTACGAGCGGGCGGCGTCGAAGTAGCGGACGCCCTGGGCGTAGGCGGCGTCGAGGAGTTCGTGGGTGCGGGTGCGCAGCGTTTCGACGCTGCGGTCCTCTCCGAGGTCGTGGTCCCGGCCGAGGTTGATGTAGCCGGGGCGGCCCACTGCGGCGAGGCCCAGTCCGATGTGGCAGGTGGGGGTTGTGGCTGTGGCCAGTCGGGCGAAGGGCATCGCGGGCTCCGTTCGGTCGGCTCCATGCGGCTCCGACCAACGTAACCCGTGATGACCTTCGGGGGCGGGGTGGGGGTTCCGCCAGGGAGGGTTTCGCTCCCGCCGCCCCTACCCGCCCCTCCCCCATCCAGGGGCGCTGCCCCTTCTGCCCCGGATTTCGGCTGCCGGTCCGGTGGGGCTTGTCGCGCGGTTCCCCGCGCCCCTTGAAAGCATGGGGCGCGGGTCCCTTGTCAGGCCTTGCTCTTCGCTGTCGCCCACTCGTGCTGGGCTGTCACGTTCTTCTTGATGTCGGCCAGTTGGACGGCGACCGCACTGGGGGCGGTGCCGCCTCGGCCGTTGCGGGCGGCCAGGGCGCCGGGGACGTTGAGGACGGAGCGGACCTCGGGGGTGAGGTGGGTGGAGATCTTGGCGAACTGGTCGTCCGTCAGGTCGTTCAGTTCCTTGCCCTCGGCCTCGGCGGCCTTGACGCACTCGCCGGCGACCTCGTGGGCGACTCGGAAGGGGACGCCCTGCTTGACCAGCCACTCGGCGATGTCGGTGGCGAGGGAGAAGCCGGCGGGGGCCAGTTCCTCCATGCGCTCGCGGTGGACGGTGAGGGTGGCCATCATGCCGGTGAAGGCGGGGAGCAGGATCTCCAGCTGGTCGATGGAGTCGAAGACCGGCTCCTTGTCCTCCTGGAGGTCACGGTTGTAGGCGAGGGGCAGGGCCTTGAGGGTCGCCATGAGGCCGGTGAGGTTGCCGATCAGGCGGCCGGACTTGCCGCGCGCCAGCTCCGCGATGTCCGGGTTCTTCTTCTGCGGCATGATCGACGAGCCCGTGGAGAACGCGTCGTGGAGGGTCACGAAGGAGAACTCCTTCGTGTTCCAGATGATGATCTCCTCGGCGATCCGGGAGAGGTTCACGCCGATCATCGCGGTGATGAAGGCGAACTCGGCGACGAAGTCGCGGGACGCCGTGCCGTCGATGGAGTTCGCGGAGCTGCCGTGTTCGAAGCCCAGGTCCTTGGCGACCGACTCCGGGTCCAGGCCGAGGCTGCTGCCCGCGAGGGCACCCGAGCCGTACGGGGAGACGGCGGTGCGCTCGTCCCACTGGCGCAGCCGCTCGGCGTCCCGGGACAGGGACTGCACATGGGCGAGGACATGGTGGGCGAAGAGGACCGGCTGGGCGTGCTGGAGGTGGGTGCGGCCGGGCATCGCCACGTCCGGGTGGGCCTCCGCCAGGCCGATCAGCGCGTCCTGGAGGTCGGCGATCAGGCCGCCGACCGTGCGGGCGTGGTCGCGCAGGTACATGCGGAAGAGGGTCGCGACCTGGTCGTTCCGGGACCGGCCGGCGCGCAGCTTGCCGCCCAGGTCGGGGCCGAGGCGCTCCAGGAGGCCGCGCTCCAGGGCGGTGTGCACGTCCTCGTCGGCGATGGTGCCGACGAAGGAGCCGTCCGCGACGTCCGCCGCCAGCTGGTCGAGGCCGGCCAGCATGTTCGTCAGCTCGTCGTCCGTGAGCAGGCCCGCCTTGTGCAGCACGCGCGCGTGGGCACGCGAACCGGCGATGTCGTAGGGCGCGAGCCGCCAGTCGAAGTGGACGGACGCGGACAGCTTCGCCAGGGCCTCGGCGGGACCGTCGGCGAAACGGGCGCCCCAGAGCCGTACGTCACCGCTGTTGCTGCTCACTTGCGTTGCTCCTAGAGAGGGTGTGGGTCTGCCACGTGGATGGGCCGTGCGGGTGGGCCGTGTGGATGAGCCCGAGGAGGTGTGCCGCCGCCTCCCCGCCGTGTGCGGCCGGGGAGGTGGTACTCACGCTACTGCTTACGTCAGGTCGCGCTGTGCCGCGATCTTCGACGACAGGCTGTAGATGTCGATGAAGCCCTTGGCGGCGGCCTGGTCGAAGGTGTCGCCCGTGTCGTACGTCGCCAGGTTGAAGTCGTAGAGCGAGGAGGCGGAGCGGCGGCCGGTGACGACCGCGCGGCCGCCGTGCAGGGTCATGCGGATGTCGCCGGAGACATGCTCGTTGGCCTCCGTGATGAAGCCGTCGAGGGCGCGCTTGAGCGGGGAGAACCACTGGCCGTCGTAGACCAGTTCGCCCCAGCGCTGCTCGACCTGCCGCTTGTAGCGGGCGAGTTCGCGCTCGACGGTGACGTTCTCCAGCTCCTGGTGGGCCGTGATGAGCGCGATCGCGCCCGGGGCCTCGTACACCTCGCGGGACTTGATGCCGACGAGGCGGTCCTCGACCATGTCGATCCGGCCGATGCCGTGGGCGCCGGCGCGCTCGTTGAGCTCCTGGATCGCCTTCAGGACGGTGACGGGCCTGCCGTCGATCGCGACCGGGGCGCCCCGCTCGAAGGTGACGATGACCTCGTCGGGGTCGCGCGGGGCGGCCGGGTTCTGGGTGTACTCGTAGATGTCCTCGATCGGGCCGTTCCAGATGTCCTCCAGGAAGCCCGTCTCGACGGCGCGTCCGAAGACGTTCTGGTCGATGGAGTACGGGGACTTCTTGGTGGTCGCGATCGGGAGGTTTCTGGCCTCGCAGAAGGCGATGGCCTTGTCGCGGGTCATCGCGTAGTCGCGGACCGGGGCGATGCACCTGAGGCCGGGGGCGAGGGCGACGATGCCGGCCTCGAAGCGGACCTGGTCGTTGCCCTTGCCGGTGCAGCCGTGGGCGACGGTGGTGGCGCCGTGCTTGTGTGCGGCGGCGACGAGGTGCTTGACGATCGTCGGCCGGGAGAGCGCGGAGACCAGCGGGTAGCGGTCCATGTAGAGGGCGTTGGCCTTGATCGCCGGGAGGCAGAACTCGCCGGCGAACTCGTCCCTGGCGTCGGCCACCTCGGCCTCGACCGCGCCGCAGGCGAGGGCGCGCTTGCGGATGACGTCCAGGTCCTCGCCGCCCTGACCGACGTCCACCGCGACCGCGATGACCTCGGCGCCCGTCTCCTCGGCGATCCAGCCGATGGCGACGGAGGTGTCAAGACCGCCCGAGTAGGCGAGTACGACTCGCTCGGTCACGGGGTCCTCCTCACGCTGCGTCCACTGTCATGCATGATTATGCAGACCTCCGCATGATTCGTCAATCTGGAAGAAGTTCGAGAGACGTCGAGCGTGCTTTGAACAAACGAAACCGCTTACCCGTAACTCTCCCCGAACGCAGGCGCCGCGTTTGTAAACCACGACGACATCCGACCCGAGTGAGGCATCCGCATGTCCAGGGCTCTTCCGAAGTACAACAAGCGTCGCGTAGGCATCATCGGCGGCGCCGCCGCGGTCGTGCTGTCCGGAGCGGTCATCGCCGGTTCCGCTCTCGCCGGCGAGGGTGCGAACAACGGCCAGGACGCCGCGGCGAACGCGTCACCCGGCACGGTCTCCTGCCCCGCCGTCGAGGGCAGCCTTCCGGCGATCCCGGCGTCGGCGCAGGCCGAGGTCGACCGCAACCTGGCCCTGCTCGACACCCAGATCCAGGAAGCCGACCAGCGCCTGATCGACACCGTCGGCCAGGGCGGCGCGAACTTCGTCCAGAACGCCATTCTCGGCCCGCTGGAGGACAAGCGCATCGCCGTACTGAACCGCATCGAGACCGCGATCGGCCGCGCCGCCGCCAAGCCCGAGGGCCTCGAAGCCCTCGCCCCCTGCGAGCTCGTCCAGGGCGGCGCGGCGGGTGCCGGCGAGGAGGCGGAGGCCGGTGCGGGCGAGGAGGCCACCGCGGCTCCGGAGGAGACGGCGGCCGGCGAGGAAGCAGGTGCGGGCGAGGAGGCCGGGGCCGGCGAGGAGGCGGGTGCGGGCGACGCCGCCGAGGACGCGGGCGACGCCGGTGCCGCGGGCACCGTCTCCTGCCCGGAGGTCGAGGGCAGCCTTCCGGCGATCCCGGCGTCGGCGCAGGCCGAGGTCGACCGCAACCTGGCCCTGCTCGACACCCAGATCCAGGAAGCCGACCAGCGCCTGATCGACACCGTCGGCCAGGGTGGTGCCAACTTCGTCCAGAACGCCATTCTCGGCCCGCTGGAGGACAAGCGCATCGCCGTACTGAACCGCATCGAGACCGCGATCGGCCGCGCCGCCGCCAAGCCCGAGGGCCTCGAAGCCCTCGCCCCCTGCGAGCTCAACCAGTAGTCCCGAGCTCCCACCGAGTGACCTCCTGCGCCCCTGGCGGGCGACAGGGGCCGTGGTCGCCCCGCGCGCCGGCCGGGGTGGCCACGGAAGACGCGAAATGGAAGACCTGATTCCGGGTGGATCCCAGCGATGGTGATCCACCCGGACTTCGTATGTCCTACGTTTGCCGCGACAATCGTCAGCCATGGGAAAGACTTACGAGCGCATAGACGGCCGCCTGCGTACGTTCATCGAGGCACAGCCCCTCTTCTTCACCGCGTCCGCGCCGCTGTCCGGCGACGGCACGGTCAACCTCTCCCCCAAGGGCCTCACGGGCTCGTTCGTGATCCTCGACGAACTGACCGTCGCCTACCTGGACTTCGCCGGGTCCAGCGCGGAGACCATCGCGCATCTGCGCGAGAACGGCCGGATCACCCTCATGTGGTGCGCCTTCCAGGGCCCGCCCAACATCGTGCGCGTACACGGCAAGGGCGAGGCCGTCTTCCGTGACGACCCGCGCTTCAAGGATCTCCTCGCCCGCTTCCCCGACATCGACCCGACCCCGCACGGACTGCGCGCGATCATCGTGGTCCGGGCCGAGCTCATCCGCGACAGCTGCGGCTACGCCGTGCCGTTCATGGCGTACGAGGAGGACCGCGACCTGCACGGCAGGCGCTTCGCACGCGAGGACGACGCCTCGCTCAGCGCGTACTTCGGCTCCAAGGAACACATCGGGACCAGCATGGACGGACTCCCCGGGCTGCCGTTGCCGCTGCCGCCTTCCTAGGCCGTGTCGTCAAATGCCCGTCGTCGCCCGGAGGGCTGCCCAGGGCCTGTCCGGCGGCGGCGACGCGGCGGGTCCTCGGTCGGGCCGATCCGGGGCGAAAGCCGCAGATCGCGATCGGCGGGAGCGGCGGGCCCGCGGCCGTCATCCGGTACTGAGCGTTCTGCAAGGGCAGTTGGACCCGGGGTTGAACACACGGCACTCCCTGCACGTACGTGTGGTCCAAGGGTCCAGCCCACCACGGAGGAACCGTGTCCACGATCGCCGGAGGTCGCGCCGCGCGTCGCCAGACGATGCGCCGCATCCGACCTCGTCGCTCCCCCGCCGTCCCGCTGCTGATCATTTTCTTTGCGGGTGTGGCCGCGGTGGTGTGGCTGTGGTGGGACAACACGCCGTCCATCGCGGACCAGGGCAGCAAAATGGTCAACGCCGGCCGGATCACCGGTCTGCTCGGCGGCTACCTGATGGCACTGGTCGTGCTCCAGATGGCCCGGGTGCCCGCGCTGGAACGCCGGGTCGGCTCCGACCGGGTGGCGCGCTGGCACGCGATGACCGGCCGCTACACGCTCTGCCTGGTCGTCGCGCACGTCGTCCTCACGATGTACGGGTACGCCCTCCAGGCCGGCTTCACCCACACCGCCATCGTCCAGACGACCATCGACTCGGTGAACCAGCTGCCGGACATGGGCAAGGCCGCCATCGGCACCGGCCTGCTGGTGTTCATCGGGCTCATCTCGATCGGTCCGGTCCGCCGGAAGATCCCGTACGACCTCTGGTACCACACCCACCTGCTGACGTACGCGGCGACGTTCCTGACGTTCTGGCACCAGATCACCACCGGCAACGAGTTCGCCGTCACGCCCGCCGCGAAGACCGGCTGGTACGCGCTGTACGGGTCGGTGACCGCGCTGGTGATCTGGTACCGGATCCTCACCCCGATCCGGCTCAACATGCGGCACCGGCTGCGGGTCGAGGCGGTCATCGAGGAGTCGCCCGGCATCGTCTCGGTGCTGATGAGCGGGCGCAAGCTGCACCGGATGGGCGCGGAGGCCGGGCAGTTCTTCCGCTGGCGGTTCCTCTCGCCGGGCATGCGGTTCAGCTCGCACCCGTACTCGCTGTCGGCGGCGCCCCGCCCCAACATGCTGCGCATCACGGTCAAGGCGATCGGCGACCACAGCTCGGCCCTGCGGGACCTGGAGCCCGGCACCCGGGTGTGGGCCGAGGGCCCGTACGGGGCACTGACGGCGGACAAGCGCAGCCGGGGCAAGGTGCTGCTGGTGGCCGGCGGGGTGGGCATCACCCCGATGCGGGCCCTGTTCGAGACGCTGCCCGGCGCGGCCGGTGACCTGACCCTCCTCTACCGGGCCAACAGCACCCAGGACCTGGCGCTGTGGGACGAGCTGGCGCACATCGCGGAGGAGCGCGGGGCGCGGCTGATGTACGCGGTGAACAGCCCGGAGGGCGAACGCCCGGACATCTCACCGGACTCCCTGCGCCGCAAGATCCCGGACATCGAGCGCCACGACGTCTTCCTGTGCGGGCCGCCCGGCTTCGCCCAGGGCGTGTACGAGGCCCTGCGGGGCGCGGGTGTCCCGACCCGCCGCATCCACCACGAGTCGTTCGAGATGTGAGCGACAAAACCGCCTTCCAACGGAACCGCCTTCCACGGGTCCCAGCGGACTTCTGCCCATGAGGCTCCCCGATGGGGCCTCCCCCACCAGACTTCGACACCTCAGGAGCTGAAGGAGCGATGAAGAAGAGCCACCCCATCCGGCGGACCCTGCTCGCCACCGCCGCCACCGTGTCCGGCATCGTGCTGCTGCTGTCGCTGAAGCCCGCCTCGGACGCCGGTTCGGTACAGGCCGGAGCCGCGGGGGGCGCTCCTTCGGCACAGGGCGGACAGGGGGCGGCGGCCGGCGCGCAGACCCTCACCGGCACGGCCGTCCAGACCGACTACGGGCCCGTCCAGGTCCGCATCACGGTCAACGGCGGCAAGATCACCAACGCCGAGGCGGTGCAGCAGCCCAGCGGTGGCCGCTCCACCCAGATCAGCGGCGACGCCATCCCCAAGCTCAACAAGGCGGCCGTCGCCGCCGGCAGCGCCGAGATCGACGCGGTCTCGGGCGCCACCTACACCAGCGCCGGCTACAAGGAATCCCTCCAGTCCGCCCTGGACCAGGCCGCCAGCGCGCAGGGCGGCCAGGACGCCGGCGCGCAGACCCTCACCGGCACGGCCGTCCAGACCGACTACGGGCCCGTCCAGGTCCGCATCACGGTCAACGGCGGCAAGATCACCAACGCCGAGGCCGTGCAGGCGCCGAGCGGCGGCCGCAGCACGCAGGTCACCAGCGACTCGGTGCCGAAGCTCAACAAGGCGGCCGTCGCCGCCGGCAGCGCCGACATCGACGCGGTCTCGGGCGCCACCTACACCAGCGCCGGCTACAAGGAATCCCTCCAGTCCGCCCTGGACCAGGCCGCCAGCGCGCAGGACTCGGGCAGCGAGGCCGAGGCAGGCGGCGAGGCCCAGGACGAGGTGGGCGGCGAGGCCGAGGACTCCGGGGCCGGGCAGGTGACGGGCACCCAGGTGCTCACCGGGTCCGCCGTCCAGACGGACTACGGCCCCGTCCAGGTCAGGGTCACCGTCATCGACGGAAAGATCACCGACGCCGAGGCGCTCCAGTCCCCCAGCGGTGGCCGCTCCACCCAGATCACCGGTACCGCCATCCCCGAGCTCAACAAGAACGCCATCGCGGCAGGGAGCGCTGACATCGATGCTGTCTCAGGCGCCACGTACACCAGCGGCGGCTACAAGGAGTCCCTCCAGTCCGCGCTGGACCAGGCCGGCTGATCCGGTGGCCGAACCCACCGGGGCCACCGGGCCCGCCGTACCCTCCCAGCTGCGGCACGCCGAGGAGGTCATGGGCACCGTCTTCTCGTTCGACATCCGGGGCGGCGAGCCCGCGGCGGTCAGGGCCGCGCTCGCGGAGGCGGTGGCCGGACTCCACACCGTGGACGAGGTGTTCAGCACCTACCGCGAGCAGAGTCAGATCTCCCGGCTCGACCGGGGCGAACTGACCATCGAGGAGTGCGGCCCCGAGGTCGCCGAGATCCTCCGACTGTGCGCCGAGGCCGAGCGGTTGAGCGACGGCTGGTTCAGCGCCACCTACGAGGGCCGCTTCGACCCGACCGGCCTGGTCAAGGGATGGGCCACCGAACGGGCCGCCCTGCGCCTGGTCGAGGCCGGCGCGGCCGGGGTCAGCGTCAACGGCGGCGGCGACGTCCAGCTCTGTGGCGTACCCGGCCCGGACCGGCCGTGGCGCGTCGGCGTGGCGGACCCCCTGCGCCCGGGCGGCCTCGCCGCCGTGGTCACCGCCGCCGGCGCGGACCGGCTGGCCGTCGCCACCTCGGGCACCGCCGAACGCGGCGCCCACATCGTCGACCCGCGCACCGGCAGGTCCGCTGTCACCGACCTGGTCTCGGTGACGGTGGTGGCCCCCAGGCTGACCTGGGCGGACTGCTGGGCGACTGCGGCTTTCGCGATGGGTTCCAGAGAGGGCCTGGCCTGGCTGGAGTCCCTGCCGGACACGGAGGGCCTGCTGATCACGGCGGGGGACGAGGTGCGGTGCACGGGGGGGCTGGCTGCCCGACTGGGTTGAGGATCGCGCCCTTCAGGGGCGCGGGGAAGCGCGCGACCAGCCACACACAGCCCGCGGCCGGCGTCCCCGCGAACCATCCCCCTCAGTGGCCGTTCTGCTGAGCCAGCCTCAGCAGATGATCCGCCAACGCCTGCCCACCCACCGGGTCCCGGCTGATCAACAGCAACGTGTCGTCACCCGCGATCGTCCCCAGGATGTCGTGCAACTCCGCCTGGTCGATGGCCGAGGCAAGGAACTGGGCCGCACCCGGCGGCGTACGGAGAACCACCAGATTCGCCGAAGCCTCCGCGGAGATCAGCAGCTCCGCGGAGAGCCGCCGCATCCGCTCCTCCTTCGCCGACTCACCCAGCGGCGCCCGGGGAGTCCGGAAACCCCCCTCGCTCGGCACCGCGTAGATCAGGTCGCCGTCGTTGTTGCGGATCTTCACCGCGTTGAGCTCGTCCAAGTCCCGGCTGAGCGTCGCCTGCGTGACGCTCAGCCCGTCGTCGGACAGCAGCTTCGCCAACTGGCTCTGCGACCGCACCGGTTGCCGGTTGAGGATGTCCACGATCCGGCGGTGGCGTGCGGTGCGGGTCTGTGGCACTGCGGGCCCCGCCTGGTCGTGCTCCTGCGCCTGGCTCATCGTCGTCTCATTCTCCGGATCGTCCGTCCCCACTGGCTTCATGCGCTGCCCGCGCCGCGTCGAGAATGCCGGGGAGCGCCTGGAGAAGGGCGTCCACCTCCGCGTCGGCGATGTTGAGGGCGGGCATCAGCCGTACGACATCGGGGGCGGGCGCGTTCACCAGGAAACCGGCGTCCTGAGCCGCCTGTTGCGCCAGGGGCGCGAGCGGCTCCGTGAGCACGATACCCAGCAGAAGGCCCGCGCCACGGACATAGTCGATCATCGGGTCGCCGAGGGACTCGATTCCGTTCCGCAGCTTCTCGCTCTGCCGCTTGACGTTCTCCAGCAGCCCCTCGGCCCTGATGGTCTCCAGGACGGCGAGTCCGGCGGCGCACGCGACCGGGTTGCCGCCGAAGGTGGTCCCGTGCTGGCCCGGCTGCAGAAGCTCCGCGGCCCGGCCGAAGGCGACGGTCGCGCCGAGCGGCAGTCCGCCGCCGAGGCCCTTGGCGAGGGTGACGACGTCCGGCAGGACGCCCTCGTGCGCCTGGTACTCGAACCAGTGCCCGGTCCGGCCGACGCCGGTCTGCACCTCGTCGAGGACCAGCAGCGAACCGGTGGCGGCGGTGATCGCCCGGGCGGCCTTCAGATAGCCGGCGGGCGGGACCACGACCCCCTTCTCGCCCTGGACGGGCTCGATGATGACGAAGGCCGTCTCGTCGGTGACCGCGGCGGCCAGGGCCTGCGCGTCGCCGTACGGGACGTGGGTGACGTCGCCGGGCAGCGGGTGGAAGCCGGTCTGCTTGCCGGGCTGGCCGGTGAGGGCGAGGGCGCCCATGGTCCGGCCGTGGAAGCCGCCCTCGGTGGCGACCATGTGGGTCCGCCCGGTCAGCCGGCCGATCTTGAAGGCGCCCTCGGTGGCCTCGGCACCCGAGTTGCAGAAGAAGACCTTGCCGGCGCGGCCGAAATGCTCCAGGAGCCGCTCGGCGAGCGCGACGGGCGGCTCGGCGACGAACAGGTTGGAGACATGGCCGAGGGAGGCGATCTGCGTGCTGACGGCCTCGACGATCGCCGGGTGGGCGTGGCCGAGGGCGTTGACGGCGATACCGCCCACGAAGTCGACGTACTCCTTGCCGTCGGCGTCCCACACCTTGGTGCCGGCGCCGCGGACGAGCGGGAGCCTCGGAGTGCCGTAGTTGTTCATGAGCGAGCCCTGCCACCGCTGGGTGAGCTCGGTGTTCGCCGTGGTCCCGGTCATTCGACGTCCCCCTCATTCACGGCGTCGGGCACGACCATCGTGCCGATGCCTTCGTCGGTGAAGATCTCCAGCAGGATCGAGTGCTGGACCCGGCCGTCGATGACACGGGCGTTGCCCACGCCGCCCCGTACGGCGTGCAGGCAGCCCTCCATCTTCGGCACCATGCCGGCCGACAACTCCGGCAGCAGCTTCTCCAGTTGGGAAGCGGTGAGGCGGCTGATCACCTCGTCGCTGTGGGGCCAGTCCTCGTAGAGGCCCTCGACGTCCGTGAGGACCATGAGGGTTTCGGCGCCAAGAGCAGCGGCGAGTGCCGCAGCCGCCGTATCGGCATTGACGTTGTAGACATGTCCGTCGTCCTGGCTGCGGGCGATCGACGAGACGACCGGGATGCGGCCGTCGGCGAGGAGTGCCTCGATCGCGCCCGTGTCGATCGCGGTGATCTCGCCCACCCGTCCGATGTCGACGAGTTCGCCGTCGATCTCGGGGCGATGCTTGGTGGCGGTGATGGTGTGCGCGTCCTCGCCGGTCAGACCGACGGCGAGCGGCCCGTGCTGGTTGAGCAGCCCGACCAGTTCGCGCTGCACCTGTCCGGCGAGCACCATGCGTACGACGTCCATGGCGTCCTCGGTGGTGACGCGCAGGCCGGCCTTGAACTCGCTGACGATGCCGTGCCGGTCGAGGGCGGCGCTGATCTGCGGGCCGCCGCCGTGCACGACGACGACCTGGAGGCCGGCCTGCCGCAGGAAGACGACGTCCTGGGCGAAGGCGGCCTTCAGGTCCTCGTCGATCATGGCGTTGCCGCCGAACTTGATGACGACCGTCTTGCCGTTGTGGCGGGTCAGCCAGGGGAGCGCTTCGATGAGGATCTGGGCCTTGGGGAGGGCGGTGTGCTTCCGCGTGGCGCTCATGACGAGTAGGCGCTGTTCTCGTGGACGTAGTCCGCGGTGAGGTCGTTGGTCCAGATCGTGGCGGTCTCGGACCCGGCGGCGAGGTCGGCGACGATGTGCACTTCGCGGTAGCGCATGTCGACCTTGTCGCGGTCCTCGCCGACGCCGCCGTTCTTGCAGACCCAGACGCCGTTGATGGCGACGTTCAGCCGGTCGGGCTCGAAGGCGGCCTTCGTGGTGCCGATCGCGGAGAGGACGCGGCCCCAGTTGGGGTCCTCGCCGTGGAGGGCGCACTTGAGGAGGTTGTTGCGGGCGATGGAACGGCCCACCTCGACGGCGTCGTCCTCGGTCGCCGCGTGCACGACCTCGACCTTGATGTCCTTGCTGGCGCCCTCGGCGTCCCGGATGAGCTGCTGCCCGAGGTCGTCGCAGACCTCGCGGACGGCCTCGGCGAACTCCTCGTGCTCCGGAGTGACTTCGGACGCCCCGGAGGCGAGCAGAAGCACGGTGTCGTTGGTGGACATGCAGCCGTCGGAGTCGACCCGGTCGAAGGTGACCTTGGTGGCGGCACGCAGCGCCTTGTCCAGTACGTCGCCGTCGAGGGCGGCGTCGGTGGTGAGCACGACGAGCATGGTGGCGAGGCCCGGGGCGAGCATGCCCGCGCCCTTGGCCATGCCGCCGACGGTCCAGCCGTTCTTCGAGACGACGGACGTCTTGTGCACCGTGTCGGTGGTCTTGATGGCGATGGCGGCCCGCTCGCCGCCGTGCTCGGACAGCTGCACGGCGGCCGTCTCGATGCCAGGGAGCAGCTTGTCCATCGGCAGCAGGAGGCCGATGAGGCCGGTGGAGGCGACGGCGATCTCACCGGCGTCCAGACCGAGCGCGTCCGCGGCCTTCTCGGCGGTCGCGTGAGTGTCCTGGAATCCCTTCGGCCCCGTACAGGCGTTGGCGCCACCGGAGTTGAGGACGACGGCCGACACCTGGCCGCCCTTCAGGACCTGCTCGGACCACAGCACCGGCGCGGCCTTCACACGGTTGGAGGTGAAGACGCCCGCGGCGGCGAGGCGGGGCCCGTTGTTGACCACGAGGGCCAGATCCGGGTTGCCGTTCTCCTTGATCCCGGCGGCGATGCCCGCCGCCGTGAATCCCTTTGCTGCCGTCACGCTCACTGGGTCTCCTCGTTCGCTTCTCCGCCCGTGCGGCGCAGCGGTGCGGCCATCGTCTGCGGCCCGGTGGCCGCACGTGCTCCCCCAGCTGCCGCTGGGAGGTGCCCCCAGCTCACGGTGCGACTCCGATCGTGGTCAAGCCGGTGGTCTCGTCGAGTCCGAGGGCGATGTTCAGGCTCTGGACGGCGCCGCCCGCGGTGCCCTTGGTGAGGTTGTCGATGGCGCTGATCGCGATGATCCGGCCCGCGTCCGCGTCGTAGGCGACCTGGACGTGAACGGCGTTGGAACCGTGGACGGACGCCGTCGCGGGCCACTGCCCCTCGGGGAGCAGGTGGACGAACGGCTCGTCGGCGAAGGCCTTCTCGTAGGCGGCGCGGACGGACTCGGCGGTGACGCCGGGCCTGGCCTTGGCGGTGCAGGTGGCGAGGATGCCGCGGGACATCGGCGCGAGGGTCGGTGTGAAGGACACGGAGACCGGCTCTCCGGCGACGCCGCCGAGGTTCTGCATCATCTCGGGCGTGTGCCGGTGGCCACCACCGACGCCGTACGGGGTCATCGACCCCATGACCTCGCTGCCCAGCAGGTGCGCCTTGGGCGCCTTGCCCGCGCCGGACGTGCCGGACGCGGCGACGATCACGGCCTCGTGCTCGGCCAGCCCCGCCGCGTACGCGGGGAAGAGGGCCAGGGTGACGGCCGTGGGGTAGCAACCGGGTACCGCGATGCGCTTGGACCCCTCCAGCGCGGTACGGGCACCCGGCAGTTCGGGGAGGCCGTAGGGCCAGGTCCCGGCGTGCGCCGAGCCGTAGAAGCGCTCCCAGTCCGCCGGGTCCTTGAGCCGGAAGTCGGCGCCCATGTCGACCACGACCGCGTCCGGGCCCAGCTGCTCGGCCACGGCGGCGGACTGCCCGTGCGGCAGCGCGAGGAACACCACGTCGTGCCCGGCGAGCACCTCGGCCGTGGTCTCCTGAAGCACCCGGTCGGCCAACGGCAGCAGATGCGGTTGCAGCCCGCCCAGCCGCTGGCCCGCGTTGGAGTTGCCGGTCAGTGCACCGATCTCGATCTCGGGGTGCGCGAGCAGCAGGCGCAGCACTTCGCCGCCCGCATAACCACTCGCTCCCGCCACCGCCGCGCGTACCGCCATGGAACCCTCCTCTTGGATGGCATGACTATACGTATCGCTGCACGTTTATGCAATCTTTGGGGGTGGGTCCGGGGGCTGGGCCTGGGCCCGGCCCCGGGTCCTGCGAGGTCAGGAGATCCGTCATCGCGGTGAATGGGAGCGACGGGTTGGCTGCCGCCGCCTCCGCCACCTGGGGGTCGGGGTCGGTGAGCAGGTCCGCGACGGCCTGTGGTGGGAGGGCGGGGTGGGCGGCTGCCAGGGGTCTCGCCCGTTCGTCGGTCAGGCAGGTGAGCAGGGCCGGGGCCGTGGCGCGGGGATGGCGGGCGACCTCGCGGAGTGCTCTACGGGCTGGTGGGGTGTGGGTGGTCACCCGCTCCAGGAGCGCCGGGGTCGCCTCCGGATTGGCGGCCACCGCTGCGAGGACCTGGACTCCGTGCCGATCGACCATGGCGTGCAGCCGCGCTTCGGAGAGGCCGGGGTGCGGGGCTATGGCCTTGACCACTTTCGCGTCGGGGTCGCCGGCCAGTGCGTCGCGGATCCGGGCCGGCAGATCGCGTCGTCGGGCCAGGAGCATGCGTACGGCAGGGGTCGGGGACTGTGCCAGTTCAGCTGTTTCGGCGGTGGTGGCGAAGGCGATGCGGGGCAGCAGGGTGGCGCCGATCCTGGTGGTGGCGGCCAGGTCGGTGAGCACGTCGAGCGGTACACGCGGGTTGTGCGCGAGTCCGCGCCGTACGTCGGGGTCGTCGTCGCCGGCCAGCGTGCGGATCACGGCGTCGTCGATCGCGGGGTTCTCGGCGAGGCCGGCGCGAACGCCGGGTATGGGATCCGCGGCGAGCCGTGCGTACGCCTCCGGGGGGAGGCCGGGGCGGGCGGCGAGCGCCCAGCGCAGCAGCATCGACGGGTGGTCGGCGAAGCCGGCGACCGCTTCGGCGGGTGCGGCCGGGTTCTGGAGGGCCGCGTGCAGCATGGTGTCCGCGGTGGATTCGTGGGAACCGTCGCAGGAGGCGCCCGGCGGCAGATCGCAGTCGCGCCGCGCGCATCGCGGGCTGTGCGCGAACGGCGGCTCCTCCCGGTCGCAGACCAGGCAGTGCCGGGCGGGTGGCAGTCCCTCCCCGCTGATGAGCGCCGCCAGGACGTCCGGCGGCGTCGCTTCGTTCGCGGCCACCGCTCGGCGGACCTCGGCGTGCGGATGCCCCGCGAGCCGGGCGGCCACGTCCGGTGTGGTCCACAGCGCGAGCTCCACGACGACCCGTACGTCCGGGTCCTCTGCCAGCGTCTCCACCACGTCGGGAGGCAGGCCGGGGCAGGCGGCCAGCTTCTCCCGGTGCTCGGTCACCGGGTCCGCCGCGAGGAGGCGAGCCCACTCCGGGCGGCCGGCGCCCTCGTCGAGCAGGGCGAGGGCGACGCGCGGCTGTGCCGCCGGGTCGACGTCGGCGGCGGTCAGCCGGCCCGCGTGGGCCAGCCGCACGGCACTGTCTTCGTCGCGCGAGGCCAGCGCGACCGCCTGCGCCCGGCTGAGGTCCGCGCGCCCGGCGAGTTCCGCGGCGACCTCCGCGTCGGCGACCGCGGTCAGCCGGTCGACCAGCTCGGACGGCAGAGCCGGGTTGGCGGCGAGACCGCACAGGAGAGGGTTCACAGCGGGCATCCTGCCCGGCCACCGGCGAAAGGCCGCATGGTCGCCCGATGCCGGCGCCGGGGTGGGCGTCGCCGCGAGCGGCTTCACAAGCGGCTTCAGGAACGCCGGCCGCCCGGCTGACGCGCCTGATTCGACGAGCCCGACTGACGTGACGGACCCGGCTGGTCCGGCTCCGCCGCCCGCTCCGCGTCCCGCTTCTTGATGCGGGCGCCTTCCTTGCGGACCTCGGCCTGGGTGGCGCGCTCGCGCCGCAGCCACCCGGGGCTCTCCTCCCGGAGGGCTTCGATCTGCTCGGTGGTGAGGGCCTCGGTGACTCCGCCGCGGGCGAGTCCCGCGATGGAGAT
Organism: Streptomyces adelaidensis; assembly: GCF_016598475.1. Taxonomy (GTDB): domain Bacteria; phylum Actinomycetota; class Actinomycetes; order Streptomycetales; family Streptomycetaceae; genus Streptomyces; species Streptomyces adelaidensis. Next base: position 110,289 of record NZ_JAEMUX010000015.1, on the reverse strand, counting down.
GCCCAGCCGCTCCGCGACCACCGGACGGGGGTGCGGGCCGTTGCGGCGCAGTTCCTCCAGCCAGGCCGGCGGGTTCGTCTGGAGCGCCGTCAGCTCGGCGCGCGAGACCACGCCCTCCTGGAACTCGGCGGGGGTGGCCTGGAGGTACACACCCAACTTCTTCGCCGCGGTGGCGGGCTTCATGGTCTGGGTGGTCTGGTGCGACGTCATGGCACAAGGGTATCGACCGTGTGCGCGACCGCCGACCACAGCCGTCTCGAGGAGCGCGACGCCGTCCATGGCCTGGACAGCCGTCCATGGCCTGGACAATGGCCCGGGCACGTGACGACGTCCGAGCCCGATAGCCTGGTCATGTGACAGGTTCGGAAACATCCCCTTCGTTCCGGCTCGCGTACGTCCCGGGAGTGACGCCCACGAAGTGGGTGCGGATCTGGAACGAACGGCTGCCCGACATCCCCCTGGCCCTCGTCCAGGTGACCGCCGCCGAGGCGTTCGGTGTGCTGCGGGACGGCGGCGCCGACGCCGGTTTCGTACGGCTGCCGGTGGACGAGAACGACCTCAGCGCGATCCCCCTCTACGCCGAGACCACGGTGGTCGTGGTCCCGAAGGACCATGTCGTCGCGGCCGTCGACGAGGTGTCCGTCGAGGATCTGGCCGACGAGACCATGCTGCACCCCCTCGACGACACCCTCGGCTGGGAGCGCCCGCCGGGAGAGCCCGCGTTCGAGCGTCCCGCCACCACGGCGGACGCGATCGACCTGGTGGCGGCCGGGATCGGGCTGCTCGTCGTCCCCCAGTCGCTCGCCCGGCTGCACCACCGCAAGGACCTCACGTACCGGACGGTCACGGACGCGCCCGAGTCGCGCGTCGCCCTGTCCTGGCCGGAGGACGCGACCACCGACCTGGTCGAGGACTTCATCGGGATCGTCCGGGGCCGGACGGTCAACAGCACCCGGGGACGCGCCAAGGACCCGGAAGAGAAGCCGCAGCAGAAGCAACAGCCGAAGCAGCCGCCCAAGGCCGGGCGGCCGACCGGCCGGACCCCCCGAAGCGGCTCCGGCGGCGGTCGGAACGCCAAGGGCGGCGCCAGAAGCGGCAGTGGTGGCAAGAGCGGAGGCGGCGGAAAGAGCGGCAACGGCGGCAAGGCCGGAAAGCCCCGCCGCCGCTCGTGATGGACGGCCCGGGCCCGCACAGGACCCGGACCGCCCCTCACCACCTCGGGGTCACCTCTTCTTGATCCGCAGGAACGTCACCGAGTTCGCCGGGAACGTGTAGTCGAACTCGTCCGCCACCCCGCTGAACGTCGACGTCACCGGTGCGACCGGCGTGGCCGTCTCCGTGTTCACCGCGTCCGGCGCGGCCGTGAGCGTGGTCACGCGGGCCTTGGAGCGGACCTTCGCACCACCGAGGTCGATGGTGGTCCTGGCGGCCGCCGGCTGGGCGTTGACGACCTTGACGATCAGGTCCCCGGTCTTCGCGTCGCGCGTCACGACCGGGCGGAACGGCTCGGCCGGCTTGTCGTCGGTGAAGCTGCCCCACTCCTGTCCGTCGAGGAGCAGGGTCACCTGCCGGCCGCGCACCTTGACCTCGACGTCGTAGGTGCGGCCCGTCTCGATGGTGCCCGGCTTGGATACCAGCGTGGACTTGCCGCCGTCCACGGCCTGCTCGACCGCGCTGCTGGTGTTGTTCCAGCCGCCGAGGTTCCACCAGTAGTAGTTGCCGGTGTCCTTGACGCCGAAGGCGACGAGGAAGCCCTCCTTGCCTGCTTTCTTGGTGGCCTTCACCTTGAGGTCGTAGTCGTGCCAGGCGGTGTCGCCGGCCGAGACCATGGTGTCCTCGGCGGCCACGTCGGTCTGTGTGTACTGCCCGTCCTGGATGCTCCAGCTGCCCTTGCCGGTGTGGGTCCACTTCGAGGCGTCACCGCTGAAGTCGTCGCTGAGCAGGCTAGTGCCGTCCTCCGCCGTCACCCGCACATCGTCGTACGCGGCTGTCGTGGCCCAGGTGGAGAGGCCCACGGCTCCCGAGATCGGGCCGGTGAGCGTCGGCGTACCGGTGGCCGTCGACGGCACCACGCGGTCGCCGACGTTGTTCATGAAGAGCTTCTGCGTCTCGTAGTTGGCGGAGTTCCACGACGCGTGGTTGTTGAACCAGATCATGTCGGGGGTCCACTGCACGTAGTCCTCGTTGGCGAGGAGCGGTGCGTAGGAGGCCAGCTTCACGATGTCGGCGTTGCGCTCCAGGCCGGTCATGAAGGCGGCCTCGGAGAGGGCGTTCTTGAAGGCGTTGCCCAGGGAGGCGTACTCGCCGAGGAAGACCTTCGGGCCACTGCGGTCGTAGGAGTCGTAGCGGTCGTTGTTCTGGAGGAACCACTGGGGGCTGTTGTAGTAGTGCTCGTCGACCATGTCGACGTTCGCCTCGCGGTTCAGCTTCCAGGCGGTGTCGAAGGTGGCGCCCGTGTCGTCGGGGCCGGAGTTCGAGATCACCGTGATGTCGGGGTACTCCGCCTCGATGGCGGCCCGGAACTTCTGGAAGCGGGCGAAGAACTCGTTCGGCAGGTTCTCCTCGTTGCCGACCGCGAGGTGGGTGAGGTGGAAGGGCTTGGGGTGGCCCATCCGCGCCCGCTTCTTGCCCCACTCGCTGGTCACGGGACCGTTGGCGAACTCGATGAGGTCGAGCGTGTCCTGGATGTGGCGCTGGAGCAGGGCCTCGTCGTCGGTGGCCTTGTTCTGGCCGCAGCCGGTGACGAGGGCGGGCACCACGGGCAGCGGCATCGCGCCGATGTCCTCGGAGAACTGGAAGTACTCGTAGTAGCCGAGGCCGTAACTCTGGTTGTAGCCCCAGAAGTTGGAGTTCGTGGCACGCTGCTCGACCGGGCCGATGGTGTCCTTCCACTGGTACGAGCGCTTGCGCTCCCAGTTGGAGGCCTCGCTGTAGTCCTTCATGGAGCCCGTGTTGACGAGGCAGCCGCCGGGGAAGCGGACGAAGCCCGGCTTCAGGGCGGCGATCTTCTCGGCGAGGTCCTCACGCAGACCGTTCTCGCGGCCCTTGTAGGTGTCGCGCGGGAAGAGAGACACCTCGTCGAGGGCGGCGGCACCGGAGGACGCGACCCCGAGCCGGCCGTCGCTGCTCGTACGGGTCGCGGTGAACCGGGCCTTGTACTTGGCCCAGCCGCCCTTGACGGCCACCTGGCGGGCGGTGGCCAGCGTGCCGTCGGCGTCCTGGAGGGCGACGGCCAGAGTCGTGGGGCTGTCGGCGCGCGCCCACACCGAGAAGTCGTACTTCTTGCCCGCCTCGACCCGGACACCGGTGTTGTAGCCGGCGTTCGTGACGGCCGAACCGGCGCTCAAGGACAGGTAGTTGCGGTTGCGCTCGTTGAGGCGGCCGGCGTCGTTCACGACCTGCGCGGTGCCGTCGACGGTCCAGGAGGTGAGGGGGGTGTAGGCCCGGTTGTCGGCGGTCGAGTACTCGAAGGACCGGTTCTGCACGAGTTCGGCGTAGAGGCCGCCGTCCGCGGCCCGGTTGATGTCCTCGAAGAAGACGCCGTACATCGTGTCGTCGATCTTCGCGCCCTTGGCGGCCGGGTCGACGGTGATCGCGTAGTCGGTGACGTCCTCGGCGTGCGCGGGCGCCGGGACCGAGGCGGTCGCCACCAGGAAGGCGGTGGCGGTGAGGCCGAGTCTCCAACGGGTGCGGGTGCTGCGTGACATGGATACTCCGCGGCTCGGGGTGGGGGTCATGGAGTGGTCATGGGGTTGTTCGAAATGTCAGACAATGATCAGCACATCGAACGGCAAGATAGGGAGGAAGGCCGGACAGCGTCAACGGGTCACGCGGTACCGAAAGTGTCGGAAGTGAGGGACGGGTGGGCGTTTTCCAGTCGGTGCCCGACGCGTTGGCCTACCTGTCCGGGAGTTGGCGGGTCCTGCGGTCGGTACGGGATCTCGCGAGCGGCTCGGAAGGGGAGTTCTCCGGGACGACCGTTTTCAGCCCGCTGGACGGCGGCGGTCTCCTCCACCGGGAGATCGGAAGTTTTGTCTGGCAGGGCGTCCCTCGCCCCGCCGAACGCACCCTTCGCTTCCTGCCGGGCCCCGCTCACGGCATGGTGGACGTCCGGTTCGCCGACGGCCGCCCCTTCCACGACCTGGACCTGGCCACCGGCCGCTGGCGGACGGACCACCCCTGCGCCGCCGACCTCTACCGCGGCGAGTTCGAGGTGTACGACGACGACCGCTGGCGCACCACGTGGCGGGTCGGCGGCCCCGCGAAGGACCAGCTCCTGGTCACCGACTACACCCGCGAGCGCCCGGAGCAGGCCCCGCCCCGCTCTACCGCGCGGCGTCCAACCGCAGGTTCCAGCGTCCCGGACGCCCCGCGACCGTGACCGTCGACAGGGGGCGGACGTCCATGTTCCAGTACGACGACGGCGGGGCCTTGAGCGCGTAGACCAGGGCGGCGCGCAGCACGGAGGGCTCGGCCACGGCGACGATACGGCCGTTCTCCTCCGCCGGGCGGGTGTCGAGCCAGCCGCCTATGCGGGAGATGAAGGCGATCAGCGACTCGCCGCCGTGCGCGGCGGAGTGCGGGTCGGCGAGCCAGGCGTCCACGGTCGAGGGCTCCCTGGCCATGGCCTCGCCGAGCGTGAACCCGCGCCAGCGGCCCATGTCGCAGTCCCGCAGCGCGGGCTGGGCCAGCGGCGCGTAGCCGAGGGCGTCACCGGTGGCCCGGCTGCGGGGGGTCGGCGAGCAGTAGCGCAGCTCGGCCGCCACCAGCGGCACCAGCTCGGGGGCGGCGCGCTGTACTTCGTCCCAGCCGGCCTGGTCCAGCGGCCGGTCGTCCTCGAAACGCTCCGCGAGCAGCGAGGAGCAGCGCGCGGCGGCGACGAACGTGACCCGAAGATGCATGCGGCGATGGTGGAACGAGAGACTACGCAGGTCAAGAGGCGTTACTCAGGAGTTACCCGCGGTTCTCCCGCGCTCCTGGCTCCTCCCCCGGGCCGCGCGTCGCCGCGCCCGGCCGCTCACTGAAGGACGAGCGCCATCCACGTGTCCGGCTTGGCGAGCGGCGCGAACCCGAGCTTGGCGTAGACACCGTGCGCGTCGTGGGTGGCGAGCAGGATGCGGCGCAGCCCGTACGGCCGCAGGTGCTCGCGCACGCCTGCGACCAGCGCGGTGCCGAGGCCCTTACCGCGCGCCGCCGGGTCGACGTACACATCGCAGAGCCACGCGAACGTCGCCCGGTCGGTCACCACCCGCGCGTACGCGACCTGCTCCCCCGAACCCACCTCATACACCCCGAAGTTGAGCGAGCCGCGCATCGCGCTCTCCTGCTTCTCGCGGGGGCGGCCGATGGCCCAGTACGCGTCGGTGGACAGCCAGTGGTGGACTCGCCCCACGTCGACGCGTTCGAAGTCGGCGGAGATCTCATAGCCCTCGGGGAGGCTCAACTCGTCGTTCATGGCTGGACGTTCCCAGGCCCGTAGACCGCTGTCGAACCGTTTACGGCCGTCTCCAGCCGTCGTACGCCCTCCGCGATCTCCCCCGCCCCCGAGACGCCCACGAAGCTCAACCGCAGGTGACCGGCCGGGGGTTCGGCGCTGAAGTAGGGGCGGCCGGGGGTGACGGCGACGCCGGCGCGCAGGGCGGCGGTGACCAGGGTCGGTTCGTCGGTGCCGTCGGGGAGGCGGAGCCAGAGGTGGTAGCCGCCGGAGGGAATGTGGGGCAGGGCGAGTTGGGGCAGACGCAGACGCAGCGCGGACGTCATGGCGTCCCGGCGGTTCTTCAACTCCCTTGAAACCGCCCGGAGATGGCGGGGCCAGGCGGGTGAGCCGACGAGTTCGAGGGCGGCCTCCTGGAGGGGGCGTGGCACGAAGAAGGTGTCGACGACCTGGATGGCGCGCAGCCGCTCCAGGACCGGGCCCCGGGCGGCCAGGGCGCCCACGCGGAAGCTGGGCGAGGTCGCCTTGGTCAGCGAGGAGACATGGACGACCACGCCGTCCGGGTCGTCGGCCGCCAGCGGTCGCGGCAGCGGTCCGGCGTCCTCGTGCACGAGACGGCGTACGAAGTCGTCCTCGATCACGAAGGCCCCCGCCTCGCGCGCGATCCGCAGCACCTCGCCCCGGCGGTCGGCCGACAGGACGGCGCCGGTGGGGTTCTGGAAGAGCGGCTGGCAGACGAAGACGCGGGCGCCGGACGCCTTGAACGCGTCGGCGAGCAGGGCGGGCCTGACCCCGTCCGGGTCCACCGGCACCGGAACGGGCCGCAGCCCGGCCGCCCGCGCGATGGCCAGCATCCCCGGATAGGTGGGCGATTCCACCAGCACCGGTGCCCCCGGCGGGGCGAGGGCACGCAGGGCGGTGGTCAGGGCCGACTGGCCGCCCGCCGCGACGATCACCTCGGCCGCGGTGATCCCTCCGCCGATGCTCCGCGCGAACCACTCGCGCAGCTCCGGGACGCCCTCGACCGGCGGCCGGGCCCACACGCCGGGGCGCCGCCCGGCCCGGGACAGGGCCGCGCCCATCGCCTGCTCCGGTTGCAGCGCCTGGTGCAGATAGCCGCTGTTGAACTCGATCACGCCGGGCGGCGGCGACGCGAGCGAGACCAGTACGCCCGAGGCGTCCACCGTGCGGGGCACCAGCTCGGCGGTGCCGTCCGCGCTCAGCGCGACCTCCTGCCAGGAGGTGTCACCCGCAACCGCCGCCCCGCTCTCGCGCGGGCTCGCCCGGTACGCCCCCGCGCCCGGCCGGGTCACCACGAGCCCCTCGGCGGCCAGTTGCGCGAGGGCCCGCGAGACGGTCACAGGGCTCACCCGGAAGCGTCCGACGAGTGCTCGGCTCGACGGCAGCTTTCCACCGATCGAGTAGCGGTCCAGCTCCTTCCGCAGCTGTTCTACCAGTTCCGCGACACTGCTACGCTCGTGCATGAGAGCACAGAGTAGCGCTACTGAGACTGGTCCGGTAGCGGTCACCGAAGTCGGTCAGGCCGTCGAGACCGGTCCTGTCACCGAAGCCAGTACGGCTGTCACCGAACCCCGTCCGGCCGCGGCCGCCCCCCGCCGTCGCCCCCGAGCCGGCGGCACCCTCCAGGCCGCCCTGGGCGTCACCGCCTTCTCCCTCACCTTCCCGGCGACCGCCTGGGGGTTGGAGGGCTTCGGCGCCTGGTCGCTCGTGGCCGTGCGCAGCGTGCTCGCCGCCGTCATCGCGGGCGGTTGTCTGCTGGCCCTCCGGGTGCCGCTGCCCGGCCGCCGGCACTGGGCGGGCCTCGCCGTGGTGGCCGCCGGAGTCGTCGTCGGCTTCCCTCTGCTGACCACTCTCGCCCTGAAGACCTCGACCACCGCGCACGCGGCCGTCGTGGTGGGTCTGCTGCCGCTGACGACCGCCCTGTGCTCGGCGCTGCGCATGGGTACCCGCCCCTCGCGCACCTTCTGGGCCGCCGCCCTCGCCGGAGCCGCCGCGGTCCTCGTGTTCACCGTGGCCCAGAGCGGCGGCGCCCTCACGACGGCGGACCTGTACCTCTTCGGCGCCCTGCTGGTGTGCGCGGCCGGCTACACCGAGGGCGGCCGGCTGGCCCGGGTGATGCCCGGCTGGCAGGTCATCGGCTGGGCCCTGGTGCTGTGCCTGCCTCTGAGCCTGCCGGGCGCACTGCTGGCCCTGTCGCACGAGCCCGTGCGGCTGACCGCGCACAGTGTGGCCGGGCTGCTGTGGGTGGCGGCCGGGTCGCAGTTCCTGGGGCTGGTCGTCTGGTACCGGGGCATGGCGGCGATCGGGATACCGAAGGCCAGCCAGTTGCAGCTCGCGCAGCCGCTGCTCACACTGGTGTGGTCGGTGCTGCTCCTCGGCGAGCAGCTCACCCCGGCCGCGCCCCTGACGGCCGCCGCCGTACTGGTCTGCATCGCGGTCACCCAGCGCGGCTCCGCCTGAGAGACCGTACGCACACCGGTTCCCACCGGCGCCGCCCGCGACAGACCGCGGTCACGGACCGCCACTCCCGTGCTAGACGAGGAGGCCCCCGATGCAGGCAACCGTAGGCGACACCCTGCTGGTGCACGGCAGGACCGTCGGGCACCACGACCGGACCGCGGAGGTCCTGGAGGTGCTCGGCCAGAACGGCAATCCGCCCTACCGGGTCAGGTTCACCGACGACGGACACGAGGCGCTGATGGCCCCGGGCCCGGACACGGTCGTCCGCCATCCCGGAGACCTCCCGACCTAGTACTCCAGCAGCACTTCGTGGCTTGACCTGGGGAAACGTAAAGCGGTGGGAGTGTAGCGGGCAGAATGCTGTCACGGGCGGCTTCTGCCCGCCCGCCCCTCGAAAGAGTGCCCCCGACGGCGAAGGCACATCTGTGCGGGGAAGCCCCCGATCATGATGACCGCACAGGCAGAGACCTGGGACCGCGACCTGGATGACCTCTTCACCACCATCGGCCACCGCTTCGGCCGTGTCGAACCCCGCCGCCGCATGCGGGACTACGTACGCGGACTGCTCGCGCCGGTGGGCCGCAAGAACAGCTGGCAACTGGCCGAGCACGCCGGCCACTTAACGCCCGACGGCCTGCAGCACCTGCTCTCCCGCGCCCGCTGGGACCCCGACGACATCCGCGACGACCTGCAGACCTACATCGCCGGACAACTCGGCCGCCCCAACGGGGTGCTGATCATCGACGACACCGGATTTTTGAAGAAGGGCACCACCTCCGCCGGCGTCCAGCGGCAGTATTCCGGCACCGCCGGCCGCACCGAGAACTGCCAGATCGGCATCTTCGCCGCCTACGCCAGCACGGCCGGCCGCGACCTGGTGGACCGGGAACTGTATCTGCCCAAGTCCTGGACCGACGACCGTGACCGCTGCCGCGCGGCGAAGGTTCCCGACGAGCGGGAGTTCGCCACCAAGAACACCCTCGCGGCGACGATCGCCCGCAGAGCGCTGTCCTCGTCGCTGCCCATCGCCTGGCTGACTGCGGACGCCGCCTACGGACAGGACAACCGCTTCCGCCGGATGCTGGAAACATCCGGCGTCGGCTACGTCCTCGCCGTTTCGAAGTCCCAGTTCTCGCTGGCCGGACCGCGCATCGACATGGTGCTCGCGCAGGCCCCCGACCAGGCATGGGAACGCCGTTCCTGTGGCGCGGGAGCGAAGGGACAGCGCGAGTACGACTGGGCAGCCGTGCAGTTGCGACCTGTTACCGAGTACGACCACCAGGACGGCGTGCTGATCCGTCGACGGTGGGCGCTGGCACGGCGCAGCGTGAACCGGCCGGACGAGATCTCCTACTACCTCGCCTATGCGCCGCTGGATGCCGGCGTGGACGAGCTGGTGCGGGTGGCCGGGTTCCGGTGGGCGATCGAGGAGTACCTCCAGACGGCAAAGAACGAGTGCCGCCTGGGCCAGTACGAGGTCCGCCGCTACGTCGGCTGGTACCGGCACATCACTCTCGCGATGCTCGCCCACGCCTTCCTCGCGGCGATGACCGCGCAGGAGGGCGAAAAGGGGGCTGCACTGGTGAGGAGGCTGAGGTCATCGAGCTCACCGTGGCGGAAGTGCGGCGACTCCTGGCAGCTTGCGCTCCCCGAGACCTTCACACCCTCACCCACGCGTTGAACTGGTCGCGCTGGCAGCGACGACGCCAGGCCGTTGCCACTACCGCCGTCGGGGGCACTCTTTCGAGGGGCGGGCGGGCAGAAGCCGCCCGTGACAGCATTCTGCCCGCTACACCCCCACCGCTTTACGTTTCCCCAGGTCAAGCCACGAAGTACTGCTGGAGTACTAAGGCGTACAGCCAGCGACCCGACTCGCCCCGACAGCGGCACGTCGATGGCGTCGGCGCGGACCCTCGTGTACGGGTGCGGCAGTTCTCGCGGGCTGTGGTGGTGCCGGCGAGTGCCGAGTACTCGTTCTCCAGCTGGTACAGGACGACGGTGCCCTCGCCGCGCGTGTACTGGTGCCGCGCCCCGATCGATCGCTATCGGCCGCGGCCGATGGCGATCGGTCACATTCGGCGTCAAGGGGCTTGCCCAACCTGGTGATGGAGGGTCAGGCAGTGAGTACGGCTGGGTGACCCTGCGGGGTGCGCAGCGGGACCGGCGTGTGGGCGATGACGTCCGCCAAGGTGACTCCCGGAGCTGTCTCGACCAGGGCGAGCCCGTCGGGGCCGACGTCCAGGACGGCCAGGTCCGTGATGACGCGGTCGACGCATGCCCTGCCGGTGATGGGCAGGGTGCACTCCTCGACGATCTTCGGGCTGCCGTCCTTGGCCATGTGATCCATGACCACGACCACCCGGCGGGCGCCGTGTACGAGGTCCATGGCACCGCCCATACCCTTGACCATGGCTCCGGGGACCATCCAGTTGGCCAGGTCGCCGACGGCGGAGACCTGCATGGCACCGAGGATCGCGGTGTCGATGTGGCCGCCGCGGATCATGCCGAAGGAGAGGGCCGAGTCGAAGAACGAGGCTCCCGGAATCACGGTGACGGTCTCCTTGCCGGCGTTGATGAGGTCGGGGTCGACCTCGTCGTCGGTGGGGTACGGGCCCACGCCGAGAATGCCGTTCTCTGACTGGAGGACGACGTGCAGGTCGTCCGGGACGAACTGCGGGATCAGTGTGGGCAGTCCGATGCCGAGGTTGACGTAGTCGCCCTCGCGGAGTTCGGCCGCCGCTCGGGCCGCCATCTCATGCCGGGTCCAGGCCATCAGGGGCGCACTGCCTCTCGGGTGGTGGGCGCGGAAACGGAGCGCCGTTCGATGTTGTCGTGTTTGGCGGCGACCTGTTCCGGCGTGAGCGCCACGACGCGCTGGACGAAGACGCCGGGCAGATGGACCTCGTCGGGATCGATGTCGCCGGGCTCGACGAGTTGTTCCACCTCGGCCACCGTGATGCGGCCGGCCATGGCGGCGAGGGGGTTGAAGTTGCGGGCCGCGCTGTGGAAGACCAGGTTGCCGTGGCGGTCGCCGCGGGCCGCTCGGACCAGGGCCCAGTCGGTGGTGATGGCACGCTCCAGTACGTACTCCCGGTTGTCGAAGACCCGCACCTCCTTGGGCGGCGAAGCAACGGCGACCGTACCTCCCCCGGACTCTGTCCGGGAGGTGCCCCCAGCGGCGTAGCGCCAGGGGATCCCGCCTTCGGCGACCTGGGTGCCGACACCGGCCGGCGTGAAGAAGGCGGGGATGCCGGATCCGCCGGCCCGCAGTCGTTCGGCGAGCGTGCCCTGCGGGATCAGTTCCACCTCCAGCTCGCCGGACAGGTACTGCCGGGCGAACTCCTTGTTGGCTCCGACGTACGAGCCGGTGACGCGGGCGATGCGGCCCGCCTCCAGCAGCACGCCCAGGCCGCGGCCGTCCGCGCCGCAGTTGTTCGATACGACGTGGAGGTTGGCGGCCCCGGCCGCGTGGACGGCGTTGATGAGGGTTTCCGGGACACCGCTGAGGCCGAAGCCGCCCACGGCGAACGACTGCCCGTCCGTCACGTCCGCCAGGGCCTCGGCGGCCGTGGTTACCTGCTTGTCCATCCGTTGCCGTCCATTTCCGTGCTCCGGTCGGTTGTCGTCAGATCAGGCTTCGGTGGCCCCAGGCGCTGATGTGGTCGTATTCGGCGACCTGCCAGTTGTCTCCGACCTCCACCGCTCCCCAGCCGAACTCGTAGTCGAAGCCGGCGGGTGTGCGGGCGTAGAAGGAGAACATGCGGTCGTTGGGGTGACGTCCGAGACTGCGTGGGATGTCCAGGCCCGCGTCGAGAGCGCGGTCGAAGGCCATGCCGACCGGGTCCATGAGGTTGGCCTGGATCATGAAGTGCAGCAGTTTCTTCGGGTGGTCGGAGCGTATGGGGCGCTGGACGAGCGCGATGGAGTGGTGCCGGCGGTTGCAGTGCAGGAAGAGCGCGCGGGACTCGCCGCTGGGGGTTTCGTGGAAGGAGCTGTCGCTGAGTTCGAAGCCCAGGGTGTCCAGCCACAGTGCGCGCGCCGCGTCCAGGTCGTCGACCATGAGCACGGCGTGGCCGAGCCCCTGGGTGCCGGTGAGAAAACCACCGGGCACGAGCGGGGAGTTGAAGGGCTCGCGCGCCTGCCTCGGCGAGTGGGCCAGTTCGACGCGGACCCCGCCGGGAGCGGTGAACGCGACCAGGTCGGCGACGCGGCGCGTGGCGCACAGAGCCTTGTCGCCGTGCTCCAGGGCAACGCCGGCGTCCTTGAGGCGGTCCACGGTCTCGGCGAAGACCGTGGGAGTGCCGGCGACTATGCCGACGGCAGCGACGTCGTCGTATGCGGCGGGCTGGACCTGGAGGCGGACCTGCCAGGCGTCCATGCGGTAGGAACGGGTGCCGTCGTCGTTCGGGCCGGGCACGAGGCCGAGGGTCTCGCGCATGAACGGGTCCCAGGCGTCCGGATCGGTGGAACCGATGACGAGGTAGCCGAGTTGCAACTCTTCCTTCACGGCGCGTCCTTCTCTGTCCGGGTCTCTGTCCGGTCCTCGGCGTTCTGGTAGTCGGTCAGGTAGAGGAAGTCCTCGCGGACCGGTGCGAAGACGTCGACGTTGAGGACCTGCTCGTCGCCGACGGGCTGCGCGCAGTGCGGCACCCCGGCAGGGATACGCAGGACACTGCCGGCGGGCTGGATGAACCGCTCGCCGCCCACGGTGAATTCGAGCGTTCCGGCGAACACGAAGCTGAGCTGGTCGAAGGGGTGGGAGTGCGGGCCGCGGGTGGTGAAGCCGGGTTCGAACCAGTTCACGGTGACGAGGGAGTCGTCGCCGCGGACGGCCAGACGCGAGAGGCCCTCACGGACCACCTCGCGGGGCAGGTCCACGAACCGGTAGGAACGGGGCCGGGGCTCCAGGGGGCCGCCCGGCCGGTCGGGGGTGGAGCGCGGCGGTGTGGAGTGCGGCACCGTCTCACCTCGTTTTCAGGGAAGGCATCAGCGGTGACTGCTCCGATGGGTCCGGAAGGGTGTAGCGGCTCTCCTTGCTCAGAGTGACGGCGGCCACGCTGAGCAGGCACGCCGCCGCGGCGAACAGGGCCACCAGGCCGATCTGCTGGCCACCGCCTGCCGCGGCCAGCAGGCTGGAGGCGATCAGAGGCGTGAAGCCCGCGCCGAGCGTGGCCGAGAGCTGGTAGCCGAGCGAGGCGCCCGTGTAGCGGGAGCTGGTACCGAACATCTCGCTGATGAAGGCGGCCAGGGGGCCGTACATCGCTGGCTGGAGCAGGGAGTTGATCAGCAGGAAGGCGAGGTAGAGCTGTGCCGTGCCGCCGCCGAGCAGCCACAGGACCGGGTACGACGCGACGGCGAGCGCCAGGGCTCCGCCGATCATGACGGGCCGACGGCCGAGGCGGTCGGACAGCGCGGCGTAGGCGCCGACCATGCCGATCTGGAGGATGGAGGAGATCACCTGAGCCAGCAGCACCGTGGTGCGGTCATGACCGAGCTGGATCGCGTAAGTGATCATGAAGGTTGCGGGCAGTGACTGCCACACCATGGCCCCCCATCCGCCGACGCAGGACAGCGCGACCTGCTTGGGGTAGCGGCGCAGAATGGTGAACAGGGGTATCTCGGTGCGGTCGGCGGACGCGGCGGCTTCGTTCTGTGCCTCGGTGAACAGCGGGCTCTCGGTGACCTTCAGCCGTACGAACAGTCCGCAGGCGAGCAGAACGACGCTGAGCAGGAAGGGCACGCGCCAGCCCCAGGTGAGGAACTGGTCGTCCGGCAGGGTGGAGAAGGCGGTGAAGACGCCGGTGGCCAGGACGGCGCCGGTCGGTCCCCCCATGCCGGCGAAGGAGGCTGCCAGGCCCCGCCGTTCCGGCCGGGAGTGTTCGAAGGACATCAGGGTCGCGCCGCCCCACTCGCCGCCGACGGCCAGGCCCTGGAGCAGGCGGGCGAGGACGAGCAGGGCCGGTGCCCAGAGGCCGATCTGGTCGTAGGTGGGCAGCAGGCCGATGACGAAACTCGCTACCCCCATCAGGGTCATGGTCAGCACGAGCACCGACTTGCGGCCGACGCGGTCTCCGAAGTGGCCGAACACGATGCCGCCGAGGGGCCGGGTGACATAGCCGGTGGCCAGAGTCGCGAAGGAGGCGACGGTTCCCATCGCCGGGGAGAGGTCGGAGAAGAACAGCTTGTCGAAGACGAGGGCGGCGGCGGCACCGTAGAGAAGGAAGTCGTAGAACTCGATGGTGCTGCCGAGGAAGCTGGACCAGGCCACGCGCCGGGCCTGCCGGTCGCGTGTGGTGGACGGGGTGAGGGACATCTGCGGCTCCTTTGATGCAGATGGCGGCGCCGGGGGACGAGCCGAACGGCGCTGGGGGTTGTCGGACCGCTAGCGGGTCCGGGGAAGCGCGGGGGCTTGGGGATGTGCCCGCATTTCCTCGGGTTCGCTCAGACGGTCCGGGGTGCCGGCCGGGCCGGCGTGGGGGTCGGGGTCGTCCACCAACAGGACGACCTTGCCGATGTGTTCACTCGCTTCCACCACGCGGTGGGCCTCGGCGGCCCGGGCGAGGGGAAGGTACCGGTCGACGACCGGACGCAGGGTGCCCGCCTCGACGAGCGGCCACAGATGCTCGCCCACCTCGGCGACGATCTCGGCCTTCTCCTCGCGGGTCCGGGAGCGCAGGGTGCCGGCTGTCACCGTGAGGCGGCGGCGCATCAGGGTGTTCAGGTCGAGGTCGGTGTGGACGCCGCCGAGGAGGCCGATGACGATCAGTCGGCCGCCGTCGGCGAGCGCGGCGAGGTTACGGGTGAAGTAGGGGCCGCCGACACAGTCGAGGACGAGGTCGGCACCGCGACCGCCGGTGTGCTCGTGGACGGCGGAGACGAAGTCCTCTTGGTTGTAATCGACGGCGATGGCTCCGAGGTCGCGGCAGCGTGCGGCTTTGCGGGGCGAGCCGACGGTAACGATCGCTCGCGCCCCGAGGGCTCGGACCAGCTGGATGGCGAACACGCCGATGCCGGAGGCTCCGCCGTGGATCAGGACCGTCTGCCCCGCGGCCAGAGCACCGAGGGTCATCAGGTTCAGCCAGACGGTGCACAGGGCCTCCGGCAGTGCGGCGGCCTGTGCGAAGTCCAGACCGTCGGGGATCCGGAGCAGTTGTCCGGCCGGTACGGCCACGCGCTCGGCGTAGCCGCCGCCGTCCAGGAGCGCGCACACCCGGTCGCCCCGCGCCACTTCCCTGACCTCCGGTCCGACTTCGACGACGGTTCCCGAACACTCCAGGCCCAGGATCTCCGTGGTGTCCGGCGGGACGGGGTAGCGACCGCGACGCTGGTGCAGGTCGGCACGGTTGACTGCGGTCGCCGCCACCTGGACGATCACGTCGCCGGGGCCCGGCCGGGGTTCGGGAGCCGTACCCCAGACCAGGGCCTCGGGGCCGCCAGGGGACGTGACCGTGATCGCCTTCATGACACCGCCGCCTTCGGTTCGGCCCAGTCGGCGGGCCAGGTGCCGCCGGTCCACGGGGTGAGGAGCTCCGCGACCAGATCGGCCTGGGAGGGAGCGAACGCGGCCGCGATGTAGCGGTCGGGCCGCACGAGCAGGAGCAGCGGGGCGCTGCCGGGTGGCGGGAACGGCAGGAGCGGCTCTGCCTCCACCGCAGTCGGGAAGTCGGCGTGCACCGGGGGCGGTTGTCGGGCGGGGAGCACCGTCAGGAGGCGTGGAGCGAGCGCGGCCAGCCGTGACTTCTGTACGGCCGTGGTCGCTTCGTGGGCGGGCCGATCGGTCAGGAGTACGACGGTCCAGCCCGGCCCGAGCAGGTGGTCCAGAGGTCGGATGGTGCCGTCCGGGACCATGACACGCGGCTGGGGCAGCGGGGTGCCGGCGAGTTTGGGCGCGCGGCCGGGACGGCCGGCCAGACAGCCCTCGGTGAAGCGGGGAGCGGGCAGGAACCGCATCTGGGTCAGGTATGAGTGCAGCGGCGGGACGAGCCTGGTCGCACGTACGGCGGCGTCGCGGACCCTGGCCCGCAGCGGGCTGGCGGTCATGACGTGGGCGCCGATACGGGCGGAGGCGTCGACCATGGCCGTGCTGTGAGGTCGGCGCTCGGTCTCGTAGGTGTCCAGGAGGGCGTCCGGCGCCCCGGCGCGCAGCACGGCGGCCAGCTTCCAGGCGAGGTTGCGGGCATCCCGTAGCCCCGAGTTGAGCCCCTGCCCGGCGAACGGTGGCATCATGTGGGCCGCGTCGCCGGCGAGGAGGATCCGGCCCGCGCGCCAGCGTTCGGCGACGAGACGATGGGCGACGTAGACCCGCTTGCGCCGGATGTCGCCGGGCGTCAGCCGGCCCGGTCGGTAGGGGGCCACCAGCCGGGCCAGGGTCGCGTCGTCGAGTATCGTGTCGCCGTCCTCGCCGGGCAACAGCATGAACTCGTAGCGGCAGCGCCCGTGGACGCCCGGGACGATGACGGCCGGCCGGCGTGGGTCGCAGTGGAACTCGGACGTGGGGTCGGTGTGGGGGTCGTTCTCGACGTCGAGCACGATCCACGGCTCGCTCTGGCTGGACCCGGTCATGGGGATGCCCAGCAGTTCACGGACGGTGGACCGTCCTCCGTCGCAGGCGACGAGGTAGTCCGCGCGCAGTTCGCCTCCGTCGTCGGCGCCCACGGTCACCTCGCCGTCGTGCTGCTCGACCGTGGTCACCGTCACCCCGTGGCGCACGTGCACGGCGGACCGCCGCCGGGCTCCTTCGAACAGGACGCGCTCCAGGGAGGGCTGGTCGAAGAAGCTCTTCGGAGGGTGGCCGTACCGTGCCGGGGTGGGGCTGCCGACGGCCAGCAGGCGGCCGTCGGCTCCGAACCAGCGGGTCTCGCAGTTCCACAGGACCTCGGGGGCGATCTCCTCGACCAGGTTCAGGGCCTGCAGAGTGCGGACGGACTCGTCGGCGAGGGCGACCGCACGCGGCTCGCCCGCCGGGCCGGAGCGGCGTTCGAGGAGCGTGACCTCGATGCCGTAGTCGGCGAGCAGGTTGGCGGTGGTCAGCCCGGTGGGGCCCGCGCCGACCACGATCACCTGGGGCGCCATCTCTCAGACTTCCTTGACGACGGGGTTGCGCAGGGTGCCGATCCCTGAGATCTCCACCTCCAGTACGTCGCCGGGTTGGAGGAACACCGGCGGTTCGCGGAAGAGTCCCACGCCGCCGGGCGTGCCGGTGACGATGACGTCGCCGGGGGCGAGCGGCGTGAACGTGGAGACATAGGCGATCAGTTCGGGGATCGAGAAGAGAAGGTCTCCGACACCGGCCGACTGGCGGACCTCTCCGTTCACCCGGGAGACCAGCTGCAGGACCGAGACGTCGGGGACCTCGTCCGCGGTCACGAGCGCGGGCCCGAAGCCTCCGGTGGCCGGGAAGGTCTTGCCGGTGATCCACTGGCCGGAGTGCCGCTGCCAGTCCCGGACGCTGCCGTCCTGGTAGCAGGAGTAGCCCGCGATGTACGCGAAGGCGTCCTCGGCCGGGATGCGCCGCCCTCCCCTGCCCATGACGACCGCGAGTTCGCCCTCGTAGTCGAACGCCTCCGTCTCGGCCGGCCGGACCAGCGGCTGGTCGTGACCGACCTGGGAGTCGGCGTACCGGGGGAAGATCGTCGGGAAGGCGTTCTGGGGACGGGCGGTCTCCTCCCGGTGCGTACGGTAGTTGACGCCGGCACACAGGATTTTCGCCGGGTCGGGGACCGGCGGCAGCAGCTGCACGTCGGCGAGCTTCACTTCGCCCGTACGGCCCTCGGTCACGTCCCGGACGTGGTCGAGGGCCCCCTCGGCGAGGACGTCTCGTATGGAGCCGAGCCCGGGGTTCACGAGAGGGCCGCACTCGATGACGGCGTCGCCGTCCCCCGTGAGCCGCCCGAAACCGGTACGCCCGTTGTGGCGGTAGGTGACCAAGCGCATCGCTGCCTCCTGAGAGCTTCATCGCATGGACAGGATTGTGGGATCGTTTTTAGATGACTGGAATCGATTCGTCAATGGAAAAACGTTTTGACGCTCTGAAGTCGTCTCCGGTATGACTGTGCACATGGCGAAACGGGGCACAGCGGTGACAGTGAACGAGGACATCTACCGGCGCATCCGCAGCGACATCCTGGCCGGGCGCATCCACCCGGGAGCCAAGCTCAGTCCCGCCGTGCTGCGCGAGCGGTTCGGTGTCAGCCTCGGCGTCATCCGCGAGGCGCTGACGAAGCTGGCGGAGCAGAAGCTGGTGACCGCACGCGGGGGCCAGGGCTTCAGCGTGGTCACGCTGTCACCCAAGGAACTCGGTGATCTCACCCTGGTCCGAGTCGACCTGGAGTCCAGGGCCTTGCGGCTGGCCGTCGAGCGCGGCGACCTCGCCTGGGAGAGCGAGGTCGTCTCGACCCACCACCGCCTGGCACGCACCCCCATGCGCGACGAAGCCGACCCCGAGCGCACCAGCGACGAGTGGGCGGAGGCACACCTGGCCTTCCACGAGGCGCTGATCAGCGCCTGCCAGGTGCCGCTGCTGCTGGACTTCTGTCATACCCTGCGCGCGGCAACCGAGCTGTACCGGCGCTGGTCGGGGCCGGCCGCCGCCAAACTGGTCGCCAAACGCGACGTGACCGGCGAGCACCTCGCGATCATGGAGGCCGCCGTCGCTCGGAACGCGGACCTCGCCGCCGAGCTGCTGGCTGAGCACTACCGGCGCACCCAACAGGTGCTGCTCGCGGGTGGCTTCGCCCAGCTCGAGACAGCTGAAGAAGCGGCACCCGGTTCCACCGAGTGAGGTCTGCGAGTCGTCAGAGACTCGCTCTCGTCGGACCCGCGCGTCCCGCCCGAAGGCCCGGCGGTCGGTGATTGTGACCTTGATGAAGCCACCGTCGGCCCCTCCACGGGGCAACGGAGTAGGTTGACAGGGCGGCTGCTGCTCATCTGGGGCAGCCGCAAGGTGGGGAAACAGTACGCCGAGTATCCGGGCCCGTTCTTGATTCAGAATGCCGACTCAAGATCTCTGTGAGCGCCCTGTAGGCGGCCTGCCCCTCCCTCTCTGTCAGCCGAGCGTCCGCGCCGGCCGCTGGTAGTGGTCGGCAACCACCCGGGCCATGGCCCCGATCTTGTCCTCCTTGACCTCCTTGGCCGCGAAGAACACGTGGCCGCGCGCCTCTGGGTGCTCCTTGGCGAGAGTAAGGTGTCGGGACAGTTCGACCGGGTCCTGCCAGGCTGCGGGCTGTGCCGGGTCGCCCGCCTTATAGAGGGCCTCCCCGATGTAGAGCTGTGTCCCAGACCCCCTCGCGACCTCTGCCCACCAGGGCAGAAGGACTGCGTAATTAGCAGGAACCTGCTGGTCAAGCGGGTGTGCCGACCAATACAGCTGCGGGACGATGTAGTCGATCCAGTTCTCCCGCACCCACTTCCGGGTGTCCGCGTACAGGTCGTCGTACGTCTGCACACCGGCCCGGGTGTCCGAGCCCCGCTTGTCCGTCGCGGCGTTGCGCCACACCCCGAAGGGGCTGATCCCGAACTGCGTACCGGGGCGGATCCGCTTGATCCGCGCCGCCGTCTCCCGCACCAGCCTGTCGATGTTGTCGCGCCGCCAGTCCGCCCGCTTCGGGAAGCTCCCGCCGTACCGGTCGTACGCCACGTCGTCGTCGAAGACCTGGCCCGCGACCGGATACGGATAGAAGTAGTCGTCGAAGTGCACGGCGTCCACCGGGTACTTCCGTACGGCGTCGAGCATGGCCCGCTGCACGAAGGCGCGGACCTCGGGGATGCCGGGGTTGTAGTACAGCTTGCCGCCGTAGGGGACGACCCAGTCCGGGTGCTCGCGGGCGGGGTGCGAGGCGATGAGGCGGCCGGGATCGGTGTGGTTGGCGATCCGGTAGGGGTTGAACCAGGCGTGCAGTTCGAGCCCCCGGGCGTGGGCCTCCTCGACCGCCGTGCCCAGCGGGTCCCAGCCGGGGTCCTTGCCCTGGGTGCCGGTCAGGTACTGGGACCAGGGCTCGTACGGGGAGGGCCAGAGGGCGTCGGCCGTGGGGCGGACCTGGAAGATCACCGCGTTGAGGCGGCGTTCCACGGCGGTGTCGAGGTGGGCGATCAGCTCGGCGCGCTGCTCGTCGGCGGTCAGGCCCGGCTTCGAGGGCCAGTCCCGGTTGACGACGGTGGCCAGCCACATGCCGCGCAGTTCGCCCTGGGCCCGCCTGCGGGGGCTCGGTTCCCCACCGGCCATGGCGGTGCCCGCCGCCACCCCGCCCGCGGCCACGAGTGTCGTCACCGCGGTCGCCCAGAAGGCCCGCCGTGACATCCGTGACTTCCGATGCATCCTCGTACCTCCGCCTGCCTCATCCCGCGTGTCCGTCCCGTCGCGGACCGTTCCGGCCAGCCTTCCATGCGGTACCCGGGATACTGATCAGTAGCCGTCGCGGGTAACGTGCAGGTTTGGCACAGGCCCACACCAGGGGTAGCTGCCAGGCACGTAGACCAGCGAAAGGGACGATGTGACCGACATCGAACGGGTCGGAATCGTGGGCTGCGGCCAGATGGGAGCGGGCATCGCCGAGGTGTGCGCCCGCGCCGGTCTGGACGTGAAGGTCGCCGAGACCACCGGCGAGGCCCTGGAGTTCGGCCGCACCCGGCTGTTCAACTCCCTCTCCAAGGCCGCCGAGCGCGGCAAGATCACCGAGGAGGAGCGGGACGCCACCCTGGCGCGGCTGAGCTTCACCACCGACCTCGGCGAGCTCGCCGACCGCGACCTCGTCATCGAGGCGGTCGTGGAGAACGAGCAGGTGAAGACCGAGATCTTCCAGGTGCTCGACCAGGTGGTGACCCGCCCGGACGCGATCCTCGCCTCCAACACCTCCTCCATCCCGCTGGTGAAGCTCGCGGTCGCCACCTCGCGGCCCGACCATGTCATCGGCATCCACTTCTTCAACCCGGCCCCGGTGCAGAAGCTCGTCGAGCTGATCCCGGCGCTCACCACCTCCGAGGGCACCCTCAGCCGGGCGCAGCTCTTCGCCGAGAAGACGCTCGGCAAGCACGCCGTCCGCGCCCAGGACCGCTCGGGCTTCGTCGTCAACGCGCTGCTCGTGCCGTATCTGCTCTCCGCGATCCGGATGTTCGAGTCGGGCATCGCGGGCCGCGAGGACATCGACAACGGCATGGAGCTGGGCTGCGCCCACCCGATGGGCCCGCTGAAGCTGTCCGACCTGATCGGCCTGGACACGATCGTCTCCATCGCCCACTCGATGTACGAGGAGTACAAGGAGCCGCTGTACGCCGCTCCCCCGCTGCTCCAGCGGATGGTGGACGCAGGGAGGCTCGGCCGGAAGACGGGGTCGGGCTTCTACACGTACGCCTGATTACGGACTGTCAGTTCGCTTGCCGCACGGGCCCGGCATCCGAAAGGGTGCCGGGCCCGTCGTATTCACACACCGTGTGCGCGGCGGACACGCATATGCCCCTCGCACACTCTCCCCATGCGCCCACCAGGCGAGTTGACTTCACCTGCGCATCCAAGGGATGTGACAACTACAGAAAGGAGCGGACTCGTGGCCATCGACCCCGAGCATCCCGTGCTCCACGGCGAACTCGCAGAGTTACGTCGCCGCCTCGATGTGGCGCACACACGCGTCGAAGGAGGGCAGACCCTGCTGAGTCACCGTGCCGAACAGACCGCCAAGGAGCTCGACGACCTGAGCGCACGGGTCATCGCTCTGGAGCACTCCCGTTGGCCGCTGCCCTCGGTCGCGGTCCTCACGGCCCTGGGCGCCCTGGTGGTGGCCGTCTGGCAGGCGCTGGGCCACTAGCTCGCCGGCGGGACGCGACGCGGGGTCACAGCTTGGCGTCCTGCCCGAGCCGCAGATGATGCAACAGGAGCAGTGCGGCCGCCATGTTGGCGGCCGGGACCTCGCCCCGGGCGACCATGTCGGGAACGAGTTTGAGGGGAACCCATTCCCTGCGGTCCGACTCGAAGTCGTCCACCGGGTGACCGACATACGCGCCCTCCTCGGCCCAGTAGATGTGGTGCCGGGCGTCGGTGAGCCCGTTGGAGGGCTCGACGCTCATCAGGTGGTGCAGGGGTCCCGGCCGCCATCCGGTCTCCTCCTCCAGTTCACGGGCGGCCGCCGCGGCGATGCCCTCGCCGTCCTCGACGACGCCCGCCGCGAGCTCCCACCCCCAGCTGTCGGTGATGAAGCGATGCCGCCACAGGAGCAGGACCTCGTTGGCCTCGTTGATCACGGTGGCCACGGCGACCGGCCGCAGCCGTATCACGAAGTGATCGAGGTGCCGCCCGTCCGGCAAAGCGACATCTGCGAGATTGACGCTGAACCAGCGGTTCGAGTACACAGTTTGTTCGCTCTGTTTCGTCCACTGCACGGTTCTGCCACCTTCCGCCGAGTAAGTGGCAATATCGCAGCAGGAGCCTCCTGACAGCAGGCGCACAGCCGGTGCACGGCCGCGCTCGGCGGACGGTGTCAGAGCGGTACGCGCAGTGCGCCGTCGATGAGTTCGGCGGCTTCTGCGGTCCCCGCGCAGCCGCTGCGCACCAGGTGTTCGCGTACCGCCCGGAGTCTGTCACGCAGGCGCATCGACTCCATTCCGCGCGCCCGCTCGGCCATCTCCACGGCGGTGGCCACCGCCTTGTCCGCGTTGCCCTGGCGCAGCTCGATCTGGCTGAGCATCGCGAGGCGGTGCACCCGCCCCCGGTCGTGCGCCGGGGTGCCGACGGCGGCCACGGCGTGCTCCGCCGCGGCGGCCAGGTCGCCGAGGCTGAGCAGTGCCTCCGCCACCTGTACGTTGACCAGGCCGGGTTGGACATAGCCGGTCTCGTCGGGTTCGTGACCGCGCCGGATGCGATCGGCGGCCTGCTCGGCCCGCCGGATGCAGGACAGCGCGCTGGTGCCGTCGCCCAGGTGCGCGTACGCCTTGGCCTGCATCGCGTAGAGGTCGGAGGCGAGTGCTGGGGTGATGTGCTTGCCCGCGGTGCGCAGGGCGGCCTCGGCGAAGGCCACGGCCTGCCGGTACTCCCGCATGAACAGCGACTGGTTGACGAGCAGCGCGATGACGTACGCCCCGAGGCCCCGGTCCCCGCTGGCCTTCGCCAGCCGAAGCGCCTGGTGGAAGTACCGCTGGGCGAGCCCGTGGGCGTCGGAGTCATACGCGCATATCCCGGCGACGGCCACCAGCCCCCCGGTGGCGCGGTGCAGTTGGCGGCCGGTGGCGTCGGTGTAGCTGCCGCGCAGCAGGGGCGCTGCCTCGGCGTTGAGGAACCCGACGATCCGCATCCGGGTCGCGACCCCGCCCGCCTTGCGGTACATCTGCTCGTAGTGGGCGCGGGCCGCGCGCAGCATGTCGATGTCGGCCATGCTGACGCGATGCCGGCCGCCGCGCGAGACGTCGACGTCCTCCGGCGGGTTCTCCCACTCCCACACGGGCATCACGGCGGGTGTCCCGGTCACGGCGGGGGCGCCGAGGACATGGGGGCGCTGCTGTTCGTCGGAGCGCCACAGCGCGGTGGCGCGCTCCACGAATCCGGAGAGGCCGGCGCCGTGCTGGGAGGTCGGCTCGCCGGGCACGCCGAGCCCGATGTCGTCGAGTGTGACAGTCCGGTGCAGCCGCCCGGCGAGCACCTCACAGATCAGGTCGGGCACCTGGCCGCGCGGTCGCTGCCCCTTCAACCACCGTGCCACGGCGGTGTGTTCGTACCGCAGCGAGAGCCCCCGGGCCCGCCCCGCCTGGTTGACGTGTGCGGCGAGACCGGCGTGGGAGATTCCGGCTTCGTCGAGGATCGCGTCGAGCAGGGTGTTGGGCTGCATGGAGGCCCTCCGGTGGCTCGGTGCCGGCGAGTGGCAGCGTAGCGCCTCCGCTCTCACCGGGGCGACTAAGGAGTGGGGACTACCGGTGAGTTGTCGGCCGCGGGTTGTCTGTGGCTGATCGCATAGCTCCCCGCGCCCGTGAAAGCGAGTGCACGTTCGTTGCGCAGTACCAGTATGGCGATGTCGTCCTTCGGCCTTCCTCCTGTGTGGCGCAGGAGTTGGCTGAACACCGCTCGCAGGACGGACTGGGGTGAGATGGGACGGCCCCGTACGGCTTCCGCCAGGGCAGCCGCCAAAGGAAAGAAGCGCCCCTGCCTGTCCCGCGCGTCCTCCACCCCGTCCGTGTGCAGGAACAGAGCCTCGCCGGGGAGGAGCCGGCCGCAGGGGGTGTACGGCAGTTCGGCGGGGAGCGGGAACAGGCCCAGTGGGGGCAGGGGCTCGGTGCGGACGATCTGTCGCGCCCGGCCGCCGCTCAGCAGATACGGCCAGGGGTGGCCGCAGTTGAGGGCGTGGACCTCGCCGTCGGGGGCGATCTCCAGGAGGAGGACGGTCACGAAGTCCTCGGTGTCCTCCGCGCGGGCGCGGTCGCGCAGGTGCCGGGCCAGGGCGCGGTCGAGGCGGGCGAGGACACCGGCGAGTTCGGCCTCGTCGTGGACGGCCTCGCGGAAGCTGCCGAGTACGGCGGCGACGGTGCCGATGGCGCCGAGGCCGTGGCCGCGTACGTCGCCCATCACCACGCGGACGCCGTGCTCGGTGGCGATGACCTCGTAGAGATCGCCGCCGACGGTCGCGCCTCGGTCGGCGGAGAGCTGGGCGGCGGCGGTGGCCAGCCCGTCGACGCGTGCGGGCAGCGGCCTGAGCAGCACGCTCTGCGCGGCGCCCGCCGCCTCGCGCGCCTGCCGCACCTCCCGCAGCATCACCTGCCTGACGTGCAGCATCAGCCCGGTGCCGACCGCGAGGAACACGGCACTACCGGCGATACGGACACCGAGCCCGCTCCGCCGCCCGGCGAACCGGCGCCCCCGGGACCACGCCCGTGGCGTGGCTCTCGCCCTGATTCGAGTCATGCCGTTGGCCCCCCATCAGGCCCGGACAGCAAGTACGGCCCCGAAGGGCCGGTCCGATTCTGTCCACCGCACACCCCGAGCGGACCGGATCACCCAAGGTTGTCACCCAAATGAGTGAGGCGACGGAGAAAAAGGGATGGGGATGGCGATGGGGGCGAAGCCTCCCATCACCATCCCCATCCAGGGGCGCGGGGAACCGCGCGACCAGCCACAGCGAACCCGCGGCCGCCAGCAAACAGCAGCTCCCCACCCCCGAGGCGCCCCCTAGCTCCGCAACACGGCCCCGGTGCGCTCACCCGCGAGGGCCAGCGCAGCGTCCCGCGCGGCCGAAGCCTCGTCCACCGTCAGCGTTCGGTCCGCCGCGCGGAAGCGCAGGGCGTACGCCAGCGACTTCCGCCCGTCACCGAGCTGCTCCGCGTTCTCGTAGACGTCGAACAGCCGGATGCCCTCCAGCAGTTCACCCGCGCCCTCACGCAACGCGGCCTCCACCTCGGCGTGCGGCACGAACTCGTCGACCACGAGGGCGACATCCTGCGTGGCGACCGGGAACGAGGAGATGCGCGGCGCCTGCGGGACGCCGTCGCCCACCCGCTCCAGGGCGTCCAGGTCCAGCTCCATCGCGGCGGTGCGGGCCGGCAGCCCGAGCGCCTTGATGACGCGCGGGTGCAGCTCACCGGCGTGGCCGACGACGCGCTCGGCACCGTCCGCGACGACCACGAGCTCGGCGCAGCGGCCGGGGTGCCACGGCCCGTACTGTCCCTGGCGGACGGCCAGTTCGGCACCGGCCTCACGCGCGACGGCACGCGCCGCCTCGATCGTGTCGGCCCAGTCGGCCGGACGGCCCTTGCCCCACCAGCCGGCCTGCTCGCGAGCCCCGGCGAGGACTACGGCGACGCACCGCGGCTGCTCGGGCAGCGCGGCGTTCAGCGTCGCGATCTCCTCGTCGGTGGGCCGGCGGTCGACGGGCAGCGCGACGGCGACGCGCTGCTCCTCACGCGGATGGAAGACCAGGCCGGTCTCGAACAGCGCGAGGTCGTGACCACCGCGGCCGTCGTTGCGGCGCAGCGCGCCGAGCAGACCCGGCAGCAGCGACGTGCGGAGCGCCGGCTCCTCGTCGTTGAGCGGGTTGGTCAGCCGGACGACGCGGCGGGCCGGGTCGTCGGCGTCCAGGCCGAACTGGTCGAAGACCTGCTCGGCGATGAACGGGTAGTTCGGCGCCTCGACGTACCCGGCACCCGCGAGCACCCGGCCGACCCGGCGGTGCAGCCGCTGCCGCTGGGTGAGGCCGCGGCCCGCCGGGGGCCTGGGCAGCGTGGACGGCAGGTTCTCGTAGCCCTCAAGACGGATGACCTCTTCGGCCAGGTCGTTCGGGTCGGTGAGGTCGGGCCGCCAGGACGGCACGGTGACGATCAGCTCGTCCTGTCCGTAGACGTCGCAGCCGACCTCCTGGAGCCGGCGTACGACGGTCTCGCGGCCGTAGTCGACGCCGGCGACCTTGTCCGGGTGGTTCGCCGGGACACTGATCGTGTGCGGTGCGGACGGGGCAATCACCTCGGTGACGCCCGCCTCGGCGGTGCCGCCCGCGAGGAGCACGAGCAGGTCGACGGTGCGCTGGGCGGCGGCCGCCGCGGCCATCGGGTCGACGCCGCGCTCGAAGCGGCGGGACGCCTCCGACGACAGCTTGTGCCGCCGGGCCGTGCGCGCGATGGCGACCTGGTCGAAGTGGGCGGCCTCGATGACGACGTCGGTCGACGCGTTCTCCACATCGTCGTGGTCGGCGATCTCCGTGTCGGCGCCGCCCATGAGGCCCGCGAGGCCGATGGGGCCCCGGTCGTCGGTGATCACCAGGTCCTCGGCGTGCAGGGTTCGGGTGACACCGTCGAGGGTGACGATCTTCTCGCCCTCCCCGGCGCGGCGTACTCCGATCGTGCCCTGGACGAGGGAGCGGTCGTAGGCGTGCAGCGGCTGGCCGACCTCCATCATCACGTAGTTGGTGATGTCGACGGCGAGCGAGATCGGGCGCATGCCGACCTTCTGCAGCCGGCGCTTGAGCCAGATCGGGGAGCGCGTCTCCGGGTCGAGACCGGTGACGGTGCGGGCGGTGAAGCGGTCGCAGCCGAGCGGGTCGGAGACCTGGACCGGGTGGCCGAAGGCGTTCGGGCCCGGTACGTCGAGGAGCGCCGGGTCGCGCAGCGGCAGGCCGTAGGCGATGGCGGTCTCGCGGGCGACGCCGCGGATCGACAGGCAGTCGCCGCGATTGGCGGTGACGGCGATGTCGAGGACCTCGTCGACCAGTTCGAGCAGCTCGATGGCGTCCTTGCCGACCTCGGTCTCCGGCGGCAGCACGATGATGCCCTTGGTGCCGTCGTCGCCCATGCCCAGCTCGTCGCTGGAGCAGATCATGCCGTGCGAGGTCCTGCCGTACGTCTTGCGGGCGGCGATCGCGAAACCGCCGGGCAGTTCGGCGCCGGGGAGGACGACCACGACCTTGTCGCCCACGGCGAAGTTGCGGGCGCCGCAGACGATCTCCTGCGGCTCGCCACTGCCGTTGGCGGTACCGACGTCGACGGTGCAGAAGCGGATCGGCTTCTTGAAGCCCTCCAGCTCCTCGATGGTCAGCACCCGGCCGACGACCAGGGGGCCCTTGAGGCCGTCGCCGAGCTGCTCGACCGTCTCGACCTCAAGACCGGCCGAGATGAGCTTGGCCTGGATGTCACGGCCGGTCTCGGTGGCCGGCAGGTCGACGTACTCCCGCAGCCAGGAAAGCGGGACCCGCATCAGATCTCCATCCCGAACGGCCGGGTGAACCGGACGTCACCCTCGACCATGTCTCGCATGTCTTCGACGTTGTGGCGGAACATCAGCATCCGCTCGATGCCGAACCCGAAGGCGAATCCGCTGTACTTCTCCGGGTCGACACCGCAGGCGGTCAGCACCTTGGGGTTGACCATGCCGCAGC
Source organism: Streptomyces adelaidensis (assembly GCF_016598475.1). Lineage (GTDB taxonomy): Bacteria > Actinomycetota > Actinomycetes > Streptomycetales > Streptomycetaceae > Streptomyces > Streptomyces adelaidensis. The sequence goes on along the minus strand of NZ_JAEMUX010000015.1, from coordinate 82,542 downwards.
CGCCCAGCTCGATCCAGCCCTCGGACGAGCAGGTACGGCAGGGGCGGTCGGGGTTGCCGACGGAGGTGCCCTTGCAGACGTAGCAGAGCATGTCCATCTCTGCGGACGGCTCGGTGAACGGGAAGAAGTTCGGACGCAGCCGGGTCTTCATGCCCTCGCCGAACAGCGACTGGACCATGTGGTCGAGGGTGCCCTTGAGGTCGGCCATGGTCAGGCCCTCGTCGACGGCGAGCAGCTCGACCTGGTGGAAGACCGGGGTGTGCGTGGCGTCCAGCTCGTCCGTGCGGTACACCCGGCCGGGGCAGATCACGTAGACCGGCAGTTCGCGCTCCAGCAGGGAGCGGATCTGCACGGGCGAGGTGTGGGTGCGCAGCACGACACCGGACTCGGTGCCGCCCTGGGGGCCCTGCACGAAGAAGGTGTCGGCCTCGCCGCGGGCCGGGTGGTCCGGGCCGATGTTGAGGGCGTCGAAGTTGAACCACTCGGCCTCGACCTGCGGGCCCTCGGCGACCTCGTAGCCCATGGCCACGAAGATGTCCTCGATCCGCTCCGACAGGGTGGTCAGCGGGTGGCGGGCGCCGACCGGTACGCGGTCGTACGGCAGTGTGACGTCCACCGCCTCCTCGACCAGCACCCGGGCGTCGCGCTCGGCCTCCAGTTCGGTCTGGCGGGCGGCGAGGCCCTTGTTCACCGCGCCGCGGGCCTGGCCGACGAGCTTCCCTGCGGCGGCCTTGGCGTGCGGGGGCAGGGCGCCGATCTCGCGGTTGGCGAGAGCCAGCGGCGAGGTGCCCCCGGTGTGGGAGACCTTGGCCTCCTGGAGCGCGTCGAGGGAGTCCGCGGCGGCGAAGGCGGCGAGCGCCTCGTCCCGCATGCGCTCGATCTCTTCCGGTTTCAAGGCCTCGACCTCTACCGGGTCGTACGACTTATTCGGTGCCGACATCTCTTCCCGTGCTTCCGATTGGCTGGCTGGAGGTCCCCGTCACCGACGCTGCGACTCGCTGAGGGCCGTGTGCAGGACACAAAGGTGCCAAAGGCCGAGTCTAACGGGGTTGAGGTGTACGAACGCGCCCGCGGGGGCTAGGCCAGATAGGCCGGAGCCGCCACGGGCAACGTAAATCGGAACTCGGCGCCGCCGCCGGGGGCGCGTCCGACGGTGATGGTGCCGCCGTGGGCTTCGACGAGGCCCTTGACGATGTACAGCCCGAGGCCCGTGCCGCCGCGCTTGCTGCCCCGCCAGAAGCGGGTGAAGACGCGGTTCATGGACTCCTCCGGGATGCCGGCGCCCTCGTCGCTCACGGTGACCGACGTGCCGGTGTCCTCCCCTTCTCGGGGGGACGCGGCAGGCGTGACGTCAATCGTGACGGTTCCCTCGCCGTGCCGCACCGCATTTTCCAGCAGGTTGCTCAGTACCTGGTCGATCTTGTCCGGATCGGCCCACAGGTCGGGCAGTGGCTGCTCGATGCGCAGCAGGAACCGGTCGGCGGGCTGTCCGGCGGCGACATACGCCTGGATGTGGCGTCCTACGGCCGCGCCTATGTCGACGGGCTGCCGCCGCACTTCGAGCCGTCCCGAGTCGATCCGCGAGATGTCGAGCAGTTCGGCGATGAGCCGGGTGACGCGGTCGGCGTCGGCGTCGACCGTCTCCAGCATCAGCTTCTTCTGGTCGTCGGTGAACCGCTCCCACTTGGCGAGCAGCGTCGCGGTGAACCCCTTGACCGACGTCAGCGGCGAGCGCAGTTCATGGGCCACGGTGGCGATCAGCTCGGCGTGGCTGCGTTCGGTGCGGCGCCGGGCCTCGGTGTCGCGCAGGGAGACGACGACCCGGCGGACGGGGCCGGTGGGCTTCGTACGGATGTAGCGGGCCGATACGAGGATCTCGCGCGCCCCGGGCAGGAGCAGATTCCGCTCAGGCTGTCCGACCCGGATCGCCAGTCCCCCGTACGGGTCGGTCAGCTGCCACCAGCGGCGGCCTTCCAGGTCCTCTAATGGCAGGGCCCATTCGAGCGGCCGGCCGAGGGCGTCGGCGGCGGGGGTGGCGGTGATCCGGGCGGCCGCGGCGTTGAAGCAGATCACCCGGCCGTTCTCGTCGGCCACGACCAGTCCGTCGGGGAGGTCGTCGGGGTCGACGCCGAGCTCGGCGAGTTCACCGTGCCGGGTCGCGGGTGTGGCGAGCACGTCCCGTGCTCCCAGTGTGCTGCTCGCGTTGACCCTCATCCCCGTACCCCACCTCTCGCGTTGTGCAGTGGGCCCCCGAGCCCGTCACCCTACTAGCTGGGCGTGACGGTGCGGCACCCTCCGAAGGCGCGCTGTGCACGGGCGGACGCGTAGAGACATACGGCGGCGGCGGTCGCGAGGTTCAGGCTTTCCGCCTTTCCGTGGATGGGCACCCGTACGACGGCGTCGGCCAGGCCCCGCGTCTCCTCCGGCAGGCCCCACGCCTCGTTCCCGAACACCCAGGCCGTGGGCCCGCCCATCGTCCCCTTGTCCAGCTCGTCGTCGAGGCCGTCCTCCCCCGCCCCGTCGGCGGCGAGGATCCGCACCCCGGCCGCCTTGAGGCCCGCCACGGCCTCCTCGACCGGCACGCCCACGGCGACCGGCAGATGGAACAGCGAGCCGACGGAGGCGCGGACGGCCTTGGGGTTGTAGAGGTCGACGGACGCGTCGGTGAGTACGACCGCCTCCGCCCCGGCGGCATCGGCGCACCGCAGTACGGTGCCGGCGTTGCCGGGGTCACGGACGTGCGCGAGTACGGCGACGAGCTTGGGGCGGGCGGCGAGGATCTGTTCGAACGGGGTGTCCAGGAAGCGGCAGATCCCGACAAGGCCCTGCGGGGTGACGGTCGTCGAGATGTCGGCGATCACCTGCTCGTCGGCGAGGTGGACACGGGCGCCGGCGTCCCGGGCCTCCGCCACGATGTCGGCGTACCGCTCCGCGGCCTCGACCGTCGCGAACAGTTCGACCAGCGTGGCGTGGCCGCCGGGCCGGTGCGCGGCCGCCTCCCGCACCGCCTGCGGGCCCTCCGCCAGGAACAGCCGCTCCTTGCCCCGGAAGTTCCGCTTCGCGAGCCGGCGGGCGGCGGAGACGCGGGGGGAACGGGGGGAGATCAGCTCGGGGGCGGGGGGCATGGGGCACCTTCGGTCGGGAGGTCTCTGGTGATTTCAGCCCCTCCGGCGTTTGAGGAGCGGGGTCCGGGGCGGAGCCCAGGGGATGGGACGGGCAGGGGCGGCGGAGGCGAGGAAGGGGACGGCCCTCGGACGCACTCGGACCCGCAGGCTGCTGCCTGCGGGTCCGGATACTTTCGGCTCAAGCCCAGCGCAGCGTCACGCGGCCTTGGGCGCGTTCACATCCGCCGGCAGCGCCTTCTGGGCGACCTCGACGAGCGCGGCGAACGCGCCCGCGTCGTTGACGGCCAGCTCGGCGAGGATCTTGCGGTCGACCTCGATGTTCGCGGCCTTCAGACCCTGGATGAGGCGGTTGTACGTCATGCCGTTCTGGCGAGCCGCAGCGTTGATGCGCTGGATCCACAGCTGACGGAAGTCGCCCTTGCGCTTCTTGCGGTCGTTGTAGTTGTAGACCAGCGAGTGGGTGACCTGCTCCTTGGCCTTGCGGTACAGACGCGAACGCTGACCGCGGTAGCCGGAGGCGGCTTCGAGGATCGCCCGGCGCTTCTTGTGGGCGTTGACTGCCCGCTTGACGCGTGCCACTTTTTAGCTCCTTGTAGCGGGGCCGTGGTGGGACTCACACGGCCCGGAATCGATGGGGTCCCGGTCCTGACGTACGGCGCTCGGTCCGAGCGCCGCGTAGGTCACTTGCCGAGAAGCTTCTTGATCTTCGCGGCGTCACCCGGGGCCATCTCGGCGTTGCCGGTGAGGCGACGCGTCACGCGGGACGACTTGTGCTCGAGATAGTGGCGCTTGCCGGCGCGCTCACGGAGCACCTTGCCGGAGCCGGTGATCTTGAAGCGCTTGCTGGCACCGCTGTGCGACTTATTCTTCGGCATAGCGCCGTTCTCTCCTCGTCGGTGGCGCTCCGGTGCCCGGTCGTTGAACCGGGCACGACGGAACGTCATTTCTATCGGTTGGCACCCTGGACTCGTATCCAGGGCTTCCCCCGGACTCGCGTCCCGGGGACTTACGCCTCGGCAGGCTCCTCGGCAGGCGCCTCGAGATCGACGTCGGCATCGACGTCGAGGTCGACATCGTCGTCGAGGTCGGAGTCGGCGGCGTTCTGCGAGCGGCCGGGGTTGGCCTTCGCTTCCGCCTTCCGGGCCTCCTGCGCCTGACGGGCCTCGGCCATCGCCTCGGTCTTCTTCTTGTGCGGACCGAGAACCATGATCATGTTTCGGCCGTCCTGCTTCGGGTTCGATTCGATGAACCCGAGCTCCTGGACGTCCTCCGCGAGACGCTGCAGCAGTCGGTAGCCCAGCTCGGGCCGGGACTGCTCGCGACCACGGAACATGATCGTGATCTTGACCTTGTCGCCCTGCTTGAGGAACCGGACGACGTGACCCTTTTTGGTGTCGTAGTCGTGCGGGTCGATCTTCGGCCGGAGCTTCATCTCCTTGATGACCGTGTGCGCCTGGTTCTTGCGCGCCTCACGGGCCTTCATGGCCGACTCGTACTTGAACTTCCCGTAGTCCATGAGCTTGCAGACCGGCGGACGCGCGGTCGCGGCGACCTCGACCAGGTCGAGGTCGTACTCCTGCGCAAGCTCCAGGGCCTTGGCAAGCGGGACAATCCCGACCTGCTCGCCGCTGGGACCGACAAGTCGCACCTCGGGAACGCGAATCCGGTCGTTGATGCGAGGCTCGGCGCTGATGGATCCTCCTCGGTAGCACCCACACGACGGTCTGGCGGACCGCCGCGTATGTCTGGTTGACATGTAGACCAACCATCGCGGCGCATGAAAAATGCCCCGGACGGGACACAGGCGGGGCTCCATGTACTGCCGGAGCACCGCCGCGGGTGTGCCGCGGGGCGCAATATCGGACGACTCCACCGTCCGTACGGAACGGTGGGGACCGCCTGACCGGGTGACCTGCCGTCCCGGAGGGCGGTCAGGTGGGAGTTCGGAGCCTCCACTTGCGGGCCGGACACACAGGTATCCAGCCGGTCGTTGTCCAACCATAGCGGGTTGACGCGGGGGGTGCCAATTCGGGCGCGACGGCCTCCCACAGGCGGGGGCGGGCGGGCCGGGGCCTATCGTGTGGGGCATGAGTGAGACCCCTGCTGAGAGCCCCGACTTCGACTCGATGACCCGCGACATCGCCGAGGTCCCCGCGGTCGAGGTGATCGTGACGGTCGCCGTCAACCTGATGAGTGCCGCCGCGGTGAAGCTCGGGCTGACCGAAGAGGGCGACAAGTACAAGGACCTGGACGAGGCCCGCAAGCTGGTGCACGCCCTCGCCGGTCTGCTCGACGCGTCCGCGACCGAGATCAGCTCCTTCCACGCGGCGCCGCTGCGCGACGGTCTGAAGTCGCTGCAACTGGCGTTCCGCGAGGCGTCGCTCGTGCCCGACGAGCCGGGCCAGGGCCCGGGCGAGAAGTACACGGGCGCGGTCTACGGCTAGGACGTCAGCTTCGTACGTACAAGGGCTCGCCCGGTGGCGTCGCCCCGGCCGGCAGCAGTGCCAGGTCGAGGCCGCGTACCAGGCGGGCCCGCAGTGTGTCGTCGGCGGCGAGACGGCCGGCGACCGACCGCGCGGTCTCGGCCGGCGGGGCGGCGGTGTCCAGGACGAGGGCGAGGGTGCCGTCCGACTGTCCGGGGCCGAGGTGGGCGCGGAGCACGGCCGGCTCGGCGGCGACGGCGGCGCGTACTGCGTCGACGACGGCGGGGTCGGCGAGCGGGTCGGTGGTGGTGCGGCCCTCGGCGAGCGCGAGCAGGGCGCGGCCGGTCAGCTCATAGGCGACCGGCCCGGCGAGGTCGAGCACGATCGTGTCGGCCTTCTCGTGCGCGGCGGCCTGGAGCGCCTGGTGCAGGGGTACGGCGACGGGGCGGGCGGCGGGGTCCCAGCGGGCCAGCGAGTCGGTGGAGGTGAAGGCGGGCAGGGCGGTGCGGCCGCCGGCCTTCAGGGTGGGGACGGCCATGTCGCTGGTCTTCTCGCGGCGCAGCCCGCCCTCCCGTCGCCCACCACCGCCCTTCCAACGAGCTTCGCTCCCCTCCTGACCGTCGATCTCGACCTCGCCGAGCACGGCCACGACGGGGACGAGCAGCCGGGCGCCCTTGAGCGCTTCCAGGACGGGGGCCACGGCGGTCCGGTCCTCGGCCCAGGCGGCGAGCGCGGTGCTCAGCCGGGGGTCGGCGGAGCCGTCGTCGTCGGAGAAGCCGGAGTCGGGAATGTTCTTGTTCGCCACGGTCGCCGACCCTATCGGGGGAAGTCTCCAGGGGTTATGCCGGGCCGGAAACGTGACCGTCACATCACTCACGGTTTTCTCAGCTTTCCCTGACAAGCATCTAACAATCGCCTAACCAAGCGCACAGCGCGGCGCAGAACCATCGCGTCATGCCCTCACACGGAGCCCGTCGCAGCGCCCGCCCCTCCGGGCGCCGTCCGCTCTTCCACGCCGTGCTGGCCTCGGTCGTCGTCGTGGTCGGCACGGCCGCCGGGACGGTGTACGTGAAGGCCCAGGCACACGGGGGCGGGAGCACCGCCGTATCGTCGTCGGCGTCGTCGGTATCGCCCTCCGCCTCCACCGCGCCGGGAGCGGACGCGGTCGTTGGGGAGGCTTCGGTGGAACCTGTGGCGGAGCCCGAAGTGGATCACGACGAGCTGCTCGCGGCGGCGCTCGAGGACGTGACGGTCGAGGACGGGGCGGCGGTGTCCGTGGCCGTGCTCGACCTGACGTCCGGGGACACGGCTGTGTACGGGGACGAGCGGTTCGACACCGCCAGCATCGTGAAGGCGGACATCCTGGCGGCTCTGCTGCTCCAGGCGCAGGACGCCGGCCGGCAGCTCACGGCCCAGGAGAAGGCGTACGCCGGCGCGATGATCCGGGAGAGCGACAACGTCTCCGCGACGGCGCTGTGGAAGGCGATCGGGCAGGCGGCCGGTCTCGACGCGGCGAACGAGCGGTTGGGGCTGACCGGCACCGAGGGGGGCGACGGCCTGTACTGGGGCCTGACGCAGACCACGGCGGCCGATCAACTCGTCCTGCTCCAGCAGGTGTTCGGGGACGAGGACGCGTCGGAGCTGAGCCCGGCCTCGCGGACGTATCTCCAGGGGCTGATGGGACAGATCGCCGAGGGGCAGGACTGGGGTGTCTCGGCGGTGGCCGACGACGGGTCCGCGGGGTCCGCGTTCGCCCTGAAGAACGGGTGGCTGCCGCGTACCGCCACCGGGCTGTGGGACATCAACAGCATCGGGCGGGTCACCGTGGACGGGCAGGAGTACCTGGTCGCGGTGGTGTCGAACGGCAACACGACGAAGGCGAAGGGGGTCGCGCTGGTCGAGGCGGCGGCCCGGGCGGCCGTCTCGGTGTTCGGCGCCGCGGCGGACTCCCTGGAGGCGACGGCCCCGGCGAGCACGGCCGCCACCTCGTAGGCGTCAGATCACGTACTCGTCGGGCCGGCCGCGACCGCGTCCCCGCCAGGCCGCCACCGCGGTGACCAGCAGGACCACGCCGAGGCCGCCGGCGGCGGGGGCGGTCCAGCCGACGGCCGGGTCCTCCTCCTCCGCCGGGTCCGGGCCGGCGCCGAAGTACTCGCGGCCGTACGAGGCGGATCTGAGGTCGTCGGGGGTGAGCTCGCCGCCCGCCTGGATGGCGGCCGCCGGGTCGACGAAGCCGAAGCCGCGGGCGTCGTCGCGGCCGCCGACGGGGGCGTTGCGGGCGGTGTCCTCCAGGAGCCGCTTGACCTGGGCGGGGGTCAGGCCGGGGTGGGCCGCCTCGATGAGGGCGACGGCGCCCGAGACGAAAGCCGCGGCGGCGCTGGTGCCCCAGCCCTCGTAGTACTTGCGGTCGGGGTCGGCGATGACGACGTCGACGCCGGGGGCGCTGACGGTGGCGTACCAGCGGCGGGTGGAGAACGCGGCGCGGGTGCCGTTCTCGTCGACGGCGGCCACCGCGATCACGCCCGGGTAGGCCGCCGGGTAGGAGATGTGGTCGCCCTTCTCGCCGCCGTTGCCGGCCGAGGCGACCACGATGGAGCCCTTCTCGAGGGCGTACTGGACGGCGGCGTCCTCGGAGGGTTCGGGGTGGGCGGACTCGGAGTCGTCGCCGAGGGAGAGGTTGATGACGTCGGCGCCCTGGTCGGCGGCCCAGCGGATGCCCTCGGCGAGGGCGTTGCCCCGGGTGCTGCGGGCCTTGGCGCGGGCGGAGTCGCCGTCTTCGAGGATGACGCGGACGGGGAGGATCTTCGCCTCCGGGGCGATGCCGAGGACGCCGTCGCCGTCGTTCACGCCGTGTCCGTGTCCGGCGATGATGCCGGCCATGGCTGTGCCGTGGCGGGCCCAGGCGCGGTCGCCGCGCGAGGCGCCGAAACCGACCATGTCCTTCGTCGGCAGGACGTTGCCCGCCAGGTCCGGGTGTTCGTCGTCGACGCCCGTGTCGAGGACCGCGACGGTGATGCCCGCGCCCTTGGTGGTGCGCCACGCCTCCTGCGTGTACATGGCGTCCAGCGCCCACTGCTGGTCCCGGATGCCGTCGGCGTGGGCGGCGGTGGACGGCAGGAGGGCCAGGGAGGCGGCGAGCGGGACGCTGAGGAGGCCGACGCGCAGGGAGCGTCGGCCGATCGTCCCGGTTTTCTCGGCTCTCATGAAGGCTTCTCCGTGGCGGACGCGGCGGTCCTGCGCAGTCCGCGTTCGATGCGGTCGGCGAGGCCCTTCGCCTCGTGGCCGAGGCCGGACTGGGCGGGGGCCGTGGTGGCGCCGGACTCCATGGCGTCCTCGGCGGGCTGGGGTTCGGTGACGCTGCGGCCGTCGGCGAAGCCCGAGACGGCGTAGACGACGACGGGGACCTCGGTGAGCACGGAGATGGTCCAGGAGGCCCGCTGGTCGTCGCCGAAGCCGGCGGCGACGGTGTCCTTGGCGGCGTACGGGCGGGGCATCAGGTCGGTGCGGCGGTCGAGGCCGTCCTGCTCGAAGCGGGCCTTGAGGGAGGTCATGGTGGTGGCGTCGGCCTTGGTGAACATCAGGCCGACGGTGGTGACGTTGCTGCGGGTGGCGTCGGTGTAGGTGGCGCGCAGCAGGCGCAGACAGCCGACGGGGGAGAGTGCCTTGCGCAGCAGGGGGTCGAAGGCGTCCGCGCAGCCGCTGTCCGGTGCGACGGCGATCCGGGTCCAGGCGCGGTCGGTGCCGCCGGGTCCGGCGCCCTCGCCCTGCACGGTGGGCGGAAAGAGTTCGTCCACGGGTACGCCGTGCCACAGTTCACCGGCCACCGCGAAGGTGTCGCGGGCGCCGTCCGTCCCGGGGTCCCCGGTGAGCCAACTCCCGGCCGCCGCGCCGCCGATGAGGCCGACGCCCAGCACCACGCACGCGGCCACGGCCGCCGCCCGGGCCCCGGAGGCCCGCGGTTTTCGCCGTACGCCGCGCGGTTCGGTCTGCGTCCACGGCGCGGTGTCGGGCTGCGCGAACGACACGAAGGGCCGTCCGGGGGACTCGCCGAGCGCGGCGTCGATGGCTTCGGCGGACCGCCGGGACGGGCCCGTCGGGGGCTGCCAGCCGCCGGGGCGGTCGGGTGTGAGGGGGCGCGGCCGGGGGGTGCCCTCGGGGGCGGCCTCTTCGGGCAGGGGGCGGCGGAGGGTCGTGGGCGGTACGGCGCTGCCGGGAGCCGGTGCGCCGGTACGGGGCGGCGCCGCCGGGGGGCGGCCGGCCGGGCGGGGCGCCGTGTCGCCGGGGGCGGAGCCGGTGGGACGGGGCGGCCGGCCGCCGGAGGCCGGGGCGGAGTCGGCGGCCTGGTCGTCCGTGCGCCGGGCGGCGTCGCGTGCCGGGGGCGGGGCGTCCGGGAAGCGGGAAGAGGCCACCGGGGGCGGTGGGGCGGCCGCGGTGCCGCTGTTCTGGCCCGCGGTGCGCCGGAAGTCGGAGAAGCGCGGGTGCTCGGCGCGCAGCCGGGCGGTGCTGGTGTCGGTGGTGGCGCCGCGTGCGGGCCCCTGTCCGGCCGTCGGGCCCGAGCCGTGCGCACGGGAGGGCGCGGGGCCGCCCTGGCCGGCCGAACTCTGCCTGTTCTCCGGCGAGTTGGTGGCGTCGGCGCCGTACGGTCGTCGTTGCCCGTCCGGGGTGCCCGAATGCCGGGCGTCCCGTGAGGTGGTCGGCGCCGCGGCCGGTCGCGGTGGTGTGGTGGGCCGCGCGGGGGCGCCGGCGGCCGGGGGCCGCTGCGGACGTCGTGGTGCGGTCGACCCGGCCCCGGTGGAGGGGGCGCTGTCCGGGCGGGGCGGCGGCAGCGGCTGCGATGAGGCGCTTTCGGTGGACGGACGCGCGCCCGGCACCTGGTTGTCCGGGTCGGCCTCACGCGACGGCGGCTGTGGACGTTTCTCGTCGCGCGCGGCGCCGTCGGGTGGTGTGGAGGTGTGGCCCGGGGGTATCGGCGGGCGGGGTGGCGCCGGTGGGCGTGGGGGGATGGAGGCGCGGCGCGCTTCCGTGCTCATGCACCCCCCGCTTTCCTCGTCCCGGGCCGACCCGGAGGTCGTCCGGGCGTCCGACCGCCCGTGGGGAGCGGCCGTCACGCATACCGTGGGAGTCGCGCCGCCGTCGGTCCGCCACACCACAGGCAAGCCATACCCGTGGCAGCGGATCGGCATCCCCGTCGAGGTCGTCCCTGCGTGCGCGTCACTCTACGGGTTGGCCCCGCTCGAACGGGAACCAGTCGACGGGACCGCGGCTTCTGCCCGGAACGTCCCCCTACCCTGCGGTAATCATGTCTGGCAGTCTTCGTCCATGACTGCGCGCGCCGCCGACCGGGCCCGCTACGACCGGGCCACCGCTCATCTCGACGCGCCTTTGGCGATCGTCGACCTCGACGCCTTCGACTCGAACGCCGACGACCTCCTCCGCAGGGCCGGCGGCAAGCCGATCCGCGTCGCGAGCAAGTCCGTTCGCTGCCGGGCGCTGCTGGAGAGGGTCCTGGCCCGTGAGGGCTTCCAGGGCATCATGTCGTTCACTCTCGCCGAGTCCCTGTGGCTGGCCCGTTCCGGGTTCGAGGACGTCCTCCTCGCCTACCCGTCGGCCGACCACGAGGCCTTCGCCGAGCTGACGGGCGACCCCAAGCTCGCCGCCGCCGTGACCGTGATGGTCGACGACCCGGCCCAGCTTCAGCTGATCGACAACTCCCGGCGGGGCGGCACCGAAGTGGTGCGCGTCTGCCTGGAGTTGGACACCTCGCTGAAGCTTCTCGGCGGCCGGGTGCGCGTCGGAGCCCTGCGCTCCCCGCTGCGCTCCCCCGCGCAGGTCGCCGACATGGCGCGGGCCGTCGCCGGACGCCCGGGGTTCAAGCTGGTCGGGATCATGGCGTACGAGGGGCATATCGCCGGGGTCGGCGACTCGGTGGCCGGACGGCCGCTGCGGTCGCGGGCGGTACGGCTGATGCAGGCCACCGCGAAGAAGGAGCTGGCCGCGCGCCGGGCCGAAGTGGTGCGCGCGGTACGGGTGGTGGCACCGGACCTGGAGTTCGTCAACGGCGGCGGCACGGGCAGTGTGCAACACACGGCGGCGGAGGACTCGGTCACCGAGATCGGCGCCGGGTCGGGGCTGTACGTGCCGCGGCTCTTCGACAACTACACCTCGTTCAGCGGGCGTCCGGCCGCGCTCTTCGCCATGCCCGTCGTCCGGCGCCCGGGTGTCGGGGTCGTCACCGTCCTGGGCGGCGGCTACCCGGCCTCCGGCGCGCCGGGACGCGACCGGCTGCCCGTGCCGTATCTGCCCGAGGGGCTGAGATACGACCCGCAGGAGGGTCCCGGCGAGGTGCAGACCCCGCTGCTCGGCGCGCCCGCGGACGATCTGCTCCTCGGCGACAAGGTGTGGTTCCGGCACGCCAAGGCCGGTGAGCTGTGCGAGCGGTTCGACGTGCTGCACCTGGTGGAGGGCGGCGAGGTGACGGCGACCGTGCCGACGTACCGCGGCGAGGGTCACACGTTCCTGTAGGCCGACAGGGCCCGGTGGTTGCCGGGCCCCTCGGGCTCACGAGGGGCCGAGGCTGCTGCCCACTCCCCCGCCCGTGCCGGCGTCGCCCACCGGTCGGATGCCCTTGACGATCGTGTCGATGTCGCCGACCGGGGGGCCGTCGTCGCCCGCGTCGATGGCGAACCGGACGAGGACGGGGGCCTCGGAGCCGCTGCTGGACGGGAAGACGAGGGACTGGACATAGCCGCCGGGTCCCGCCCCGGTGGTCACGCGCCAGCGCACGAAGTACCCGGCGCGGCCGGCGACGGCGACCGAGCCGGAGTCGACGACCTCGTGGCCGGTGATCCCGTTGTACGGGCGCCGGTCCAGCGTGTCGCGGTCGTACGCGTCGTTCGCCGCGTCCTCGATGTCGTTCTCGGCGAGGGCCTTCGGGGAGGTCTCGTCGCTGCCGGTGACGGTCCGCGAGACGACCGTGCCGGCTCGGCAGAGGCCGTCGTCGCCGGGGCAGTCGTAGATGCCGTCGGTGACCAGGACGGCGTCGTCCTCGGCGGATCCGTCGCCGTCGATCCAGCCGTCGAGGATCGGGAAGGTGATGCCGTTGAGGTCGTCCACGGCGGTCGACGCGTCGTCGGAGGGCTTGGACGAGGACTTCGACGGGGAGGGGCTGTCGCTCCCGTCGGCGCCGGTCGTCGGGGATGCCGTCGCCGTGCGCGTCTCCTGGCCGCCGTCGCCGTCCTCGCCGAGCAGGAGGACGCCGCCCGTGACCGCCCCGGCGACCAGGACGGCCCCGGCGGCGGCCAGCACGACGACCTTGGTACGCCCGGGCCCCTTGCGGGTGGGCGGCCGCGGCGGGCCCACGGGCTGCCGAAGCTGCTCCGGCTGGCGCCGGTGGTCGGTCCACGCGGTCCCGTCCCACCAGCGTTCGGTGAGCGGGTAGGACGGGTCGCTGTACCAGCCGGGCGGCGGCGAACTGCTCATCCCGGCACTCTAATCACACCGGCTGTGCCGGTGTTCTCGATGCCGGTGTTCTCTGTGCGCGGTTCTCCGTGCGCGGTTCTCCGTGCGCGGTTCTCCGTGCGCGGTTCTCCGTGCGCGGTTCTCCGAGCGCGGTTCTCCGAGCGCGGTTCTCCGAGCGCGGTTCTCCGAGACAGAACACCTAGAGCGGGGTGACGTACGCGCCCGAGATGCCGCCGTCGACCAGGAAGTCGGTGGCGTTGACGAAGGACGAGTCGTCGCTGGCGAGGAAGGCGACGGCCGCGGCGATCTCCTCGGCCTCCGCGAACCGGCCGACCGGGATGTGCACGAGCCGGCGCGCGGCCCGCTCCGGGTCCTTCGCGAACAGTTCCTGGAGGAGGGGGGTGTTGACCGGGCCGGGGCAGAGGGCGTTGACGCGGATGCCCTCGCGGGCGAACTGCACGCCCAGCTCCCGCGACATGGCCAGTACACCGCCCTTGGAGGCCGTGTACGAGATCTGCGAGGTCGCGGCGCCCATCCGGGCCACGAAGGACGCGGTGTTGATGATCGAGCCCTTGCCCTGGCGGCGCATGTAGGGGATCGCGGCCTTGCAGCACAGGTACACGGAGGTGAGGTTGACCTCCTGGACGCGCTTCCACGCCTCCAGGCCGGTCTCCAGGATGGAGTCGTCGTCGGGCGGTGAGATGCCCGCGTTGTTGAAGGCGATGTCGACGCTGCCGTAGGTGTCGTACGCGGCCTTGAAGAGCGCCTCGACCTGCTCGGGGTCGGTGACGTCGACCTTCACGAAGAGCCCGTCGACCTCCTCGGCGGCGGCCTTGCCGCGTGCCTCGTCGACGTCGGCGCAGACTACGTGCGCGCCCTCGGAGGCGAGCCGGCGCGCGGCGGCGAGGCCGATGCCGCTGCCGGCACCGGTGATGACGGCGGTACGGCCGGCCAGTCGGCGGCAGATGTTGTCGTCGGGGGATGCGGTCACTGTGCGGGGCCTTCCGTGCTGATGAAGACGTTCTTGGTCTCGGTGAAGGCGGTCAGAGCGTCCGGGCCGAGTTCGCGGCCGATACCGGACTGCTTGTAGCCGCCGAAGGGGGTCGAGTAGCGGACGCTGGAGTGGGAGTTGACGGACAGGTTGCCCGCGCGGACGGCCTGCGAGACGCGCAGCGCGCGGCCGACGTCCCGGGTCCAGATGGAGCCGGAGAGGCCGTAGGGGGTGTCGTTGGCGAGCCGGATCGCGTCGGCCTCGTCGTCGAAGGGGAGGACGACGGCGACCGGTCCGAAGACCTCCTCGGCGGCCACACGCGCGTGGGCCTCGACGCCGGTGAGGACGGTCGGCGGGAACCAGAAGCCGGGGCCCTCGGGGGCCTTGCCGCAGATGCCGGGCGCGTCCGGGTCGACGTAGGAGCGGACGCGGTCCAGTTGGGCCCTGGAGATCAGCGGGCCCATCTGGGTGTTCTCGTCGGCCGGGTCGCCGACGCGGACGGACTCGATGCCGGGGGCGAGGAGGTCCAGGAAGCGGTCGTAGGCGGAGCGCTGGACGAGGATGCGGGTGCGGGCGCAGCAGTCCTGGCCGGAGTTGTCGAGGAATGCCATGGGAGCCGCGGCGGCGGCGGCTTCGAGGTCGGAGTCGGCGAAGACGATGTTGGGGCTCTTGCCGCCGAGTTCGAGGGTGATGCGCTTGAGCAGCGCCGAACCCTTTGCCAACACCTGTTTGCCCACGGCTGTTGACCCGGTGAAGACGATCTTCGCGATGCCGGGGTGCTCGACGAGGGCGTTGCCGGTGACCGGGCCGTGGCCGGGCAGCACCTGGAGGAGGCCCTCGGGCAGGCCCGCCTCCAGGGCGAGTTCGGCGAGGCGGAGGGCGGTGAGCGGGGTGGTCTCGGCGGGCTTGAGGAGCACCGCGTTGCCGGCCGCGAGCGCGGGGGCGAAGCCCCAGGCCGCGATGGGCATCGGGAAGTTCCAGGGGGCGATCACGCCGATGACGCCGAGCGGTTCGAGGAGGGTGATGTCGAGGCCGCCGGCGACCGGGATCTGGCGTCCGGTGAGGCGTTCGACGCCGCCGGCCGCGTAGTCGAGCAGGTCCCTGACGTTGCTCGCCTCCCAGCGGGCGTTGCCGATGGTGTGGCCGGCCTCGCGGACCTCCAGCCGGGCCAGCTCCTCGAGGTGCTCGTCCACGGTCACGGCGAAGGCGCGCAGTCGCCGGGCGCGGTCGGCGGGGGCCATGGCGGCCCACAGCCGCTGGACCTTCGTCGCCAGGGCGACGGCCGCGTCGACGTCCGCCGCGGTGGCGGCCGGGACGGTGGCGATGACCTCCTCGGTGGCGGGGTTGAGTACCTGGAGCCGCGGCTCGTACCGCCGGGGCTGCTCGGCCTGCTCGGACTGTGCGGACAAGAAAGGGGCCTCTCGGTGCGGGTGTCTACAGGCGTTCGAAGGAGCGGCGCAGCTCCCAGTCGGTCACGGCGGCGTCGAAGGCGGCCAGCTCGACGCGGGCCATGTTGCGGTAGTGCGCGACGACCTCGTCGCCGAAGGCGGCCTTGGCGATCGGGCTGTTCTCCCACAGCTCGGCTGCCTCGCGCAGGGTCGTCGGCACCTGTGCGTACCCGGCCGAGTAGGCGTTCCCCGTACACACCTCCGGCAGCTCCAGCTTCTGCTCTATGCCGTACAGCCCGGCCGCGATCAGCCCGGCGACGGCGAGGTGCGGGTTGACGTCCCCGCCGGGGAGCCGGTTCTCGAAGCGCATCGAGCGGCCGTGCCCGACGACGCGCAGCGCACACGTCCGGTTGTCGTAGCCCCAGGCCACGGCGGTCGGCGCGAAGGAGCCCGGCTGGAACCGCTTGTAGGAGTTGATGTTGGGCGCGTAGAGCAGCGAGAAGTCACGGAGCGCGGTGAGCTGTCCGGCGAGGAAGTGCCGCATGACCGGCGACATGTCGTGGCCGTCGGCCATGACGTTGCCACCGTCGGCGTCCGCGAGCGAGAGGTGGATGTGGCAGGAGTTGCCCTCGCGCTCGTTGTACTTCGCCATGAAGGTGAGCGACACGCCCTCCTGGGAGGCGATCTCCTTGGCGCCGGTCTTGTAGATGGCGTGCTGGTCGCAGGTGACCAGGGCGTCGTCGTACTTGAACACGATCTCGTGCTGCCCCGGGTTGCACTCGCCCTTGGCGGACTCGACGGTCAGCCCGGCGCCCTCCATCTCGTTGCGGATGCGGCGCAGCAGGGGCTCGATGCGGCCCGTGCCGAGGACGGAGTAGTCGATGTTGTACTGGTTGGCCGGGGTGAGGCCCTTGTAGCCCAGGTCCCAGGCCTGCTCGAAGGTGTCCTTGAAGACGATGAACTCCAGCTCGGTGCCGACGTTGGCCGTGTAGCCCAGCTCGGCCAGCCGCTCCAGCTGGCGGCGCAGGATCTGACGGGGCGCGGCGACGACGGGTGAGCCGTCGTTCCACGCCAGGTCGGCGATGAGCATGGCCGTACCCTCGTTCCACGGCACCCGGCGCAGGGTGCTGAGGTCGGGGTGCATGGCGAAGTCGCCGTAGCCCCGGTCCCAGGAGGACATCTCGTAGCCGTCGACGGTGTTCATCTCGGTGTCGACGGCGAGCAGGTAGTTGCAGCCCTCGGTGCCGTGGGCCAGCACCTCGTCGAGGAAGAAGCGCGCGGCGAAGCGCTTGCCCTGCAGGCGCCCTTGCATGTCGGGGAAGGCCAGGACGACAGTGTCGATCTCACCGCCCGCGACGAGGGCGTGCAGTTCCTCGACGGAGAGCGGGGGTGTGCGTTCTGCCACGGGAAAGCCTCCTTGGGCTTTTCGGCCATCCGGGAGCCATAAGGTATTACCCATAACCATTAGTTGGGAAGGGGGTTCGGTCACATGTCGCAGACGGGGGCGGGGCAAGGGACACCGGAGGCCGGTGACCGGCTGACGTCGGTACTGCGGCCGGTGCGGGCGGGCAACGGCTTCGAGGAGGCCCTGGAGCAGGTGCTCCAGGTCGTCCGGCTCGGCCTGGTGCCGAGCGGCGAGCGGCTGCCGGCCGAGCGCGACCTGGCCGACCGGCTCGGGATCAGCCGGGTCACCCTCCGCGAGGTCCTGAAGGTCCTGCAGGACCAGGGGCTGATAGAGGCGCGACGGGGGCGGTACGGCGGGACGTTCGTCCTGCCGCGCGCCCACGCCCCCGGCGAGGACGAGCTGCGCCGCCGCCTGAAGGGTGTCGACGTCGAGGACACGCTGCGTTTCCGCGAGGTGCTGGAGGTGGGCGCGGCCGGGCTGTGCGCGTCGCACGGCCTGACCGGCGAACAGGCCGACCGGCTGCGCGAGGCCCTGGCCCACACGCACGACGCGCCGCTCACCGAGTACCGCCGCCTGGACACCCTGCTGCACCTCACCCTCGCCGAGCTGTCCGGCTCCCCCACGCTCACCACCCAGTACGCGGCCGTCCGCGCGACGGTCAACGACCTGCTCGACTGCATACCGCTGCTGGTGCGCAACCTCGAACACTCCCAGCAGCAGCACGCCGCCCTGGTGGAGGCCGTGCTCGACGAGGACGCCGACGCGGCGCGGGAGATCATGCGCGAGCACTGCTCGGGAACGGCGGCCCTGCTGCGCGGCTTCCTGGGCTGAGCCGCCCCCGACCTCCCACCTCGGACGAGCAGGGATTTACGGACGCTTAACGCAGGGGTATTGCTTTTCTGCCACCAGCCCCACAAAGGTATGGCTCTATTCCATTGAGTCAGGGCCTGTCGACCCCGCAGCGCCCGGAAGAGTCCGTGTCCGCCGCGTGGGAAGTTGCGCCATGTCCATGAAATCCACCAGCACGAGCAGCACCGACAAGCCCGACGACTATCTGGACCGCCGAGCTCTCCGCCGGGGCAGCGCCGGCTGGGTGCTGCTCACCGGTCTCGGTGTCGCCTACGTCGTCTCCGGCGACTTCTCCGGCTGGAACTTCGGCCTCGCGGAGGGCGGCTTCGGCGGCCTGGCCATCGCCACGGTCCTCATGGGCACCATGTACGCCTGCATGGTCTTCGCCCTCGCCGAGCTGTCCGCGATCCTGCCCACGGCGGGCGGCGGCTACGGCTTCGCACGCCGGGCGCTCGGCCCGTGGGGCGGCTTCCTGACCGGTACGGCGATCCTCATCGAGTACGTCCTCGCGCCGGCCGCCATCGTGATCTTCATCGGTGACTACGTCGAGTCGTTGGGTCTGTTCGGCCTGACATCGAGCTGGCCGGTCTACCTGTTCTGCTTCGCGCTCTTCATCGGTATCCACCTGTGGGGCGTCGGCGAGGCGCTGATCGTCAGCTTCGTCGTCACCGGTATCGCGGTCGCCGCCCTCGTCGTCTTCGCCCTGGGCGCGCTGCCCGACTTCGACGTGGCGTCGCTCGACGACATCCCGGTGGACGCCGCCGCCTTCGGCTCGAACTCGTGGCTGCCCATGGGCCTGCTCGGCATCTGGGCGGCGTTCCCGTTCGGCATGTGGTTCTTCCTGGGCGTCGAGGGCGTGCCGCTGGCCGCCGAGGAGACCAAGGACCCGGCCCGTACGCTGCCGAAGGCCATCCGCTGGTCGATGGGCGTCCTCGTGGTGCTGGCCGTGATCACCTTCCTCGCCGCCACCGGGGCGCGCGGCTCGAACGCGATCCAGGAGGCGGGCAACCCGCTCGTCGAGGCACTGCAGCCGGACGGCAAGGCGACCCCGCTCAGCCGGTTCGTGAACTACGCCGGTCTGGCCGGCCTCGTGGCCTCGTTCTTCTCCCTGATCTACGCGGGCTCCCGGCAGCTGTTCGCGCTCTCCCGCGCCGGCTACCTGCCCCGGGTCCTGTCGCTGACCAGCAGCCGCAAGGCCCCCTACCTGGGCCTGCTGGTCCCGGGCACCATCGGCTTCGTCCTGGCGGCGGCCACCGGGGACGGCGCCCTCCTGCTCAACATCGCCGTCTTCGGCGCCACGATCAGCTACGCGCTGATGTCCCTGTCGCACATCGTCCTGCGCCGCCGCGAACCGGGTCTGGAGCGGCCGTACCGGACGCCGGGCGGGGTCCTGACGTCCTCGGTCGCGCTGGTCCTGGCCTGCTCCGCGCTGGTGGCGACCTTCCTGGTGGATGTGACGGCCGCGTTCATCGCGCTCGGTGTGTACGCGGTCGCGGTGGCGTACTTCGGGCTCTACAGCCGCAAGCACCTGGTGGCGAAGGCTCCGGAGGAGGAATTCGCCGCGCTGGCCGCGGCCGAGGCAGAGTTGTCACGGGACTGAACATTTCCCGATCCGTCCCGCCGCTGGAAGGAGCACGCGTGGCAAGGCCGCTGATCGGTGTGAGTACGTATCTGGAGTCCGGCGCCCGCTGGGGTGTCTGGGAGCTGGAGGCGGCACTGCTGCCGATCGGCTATCCGCGGCTCGTCCAGGCGGCGGGCGGCATCGCCGCGATGCTGCCGCCGGACGACCCGTCGTACGCGGCGGAGGCCGTCGCCCGTCTCGACGGGCTGGTCATCGCCGGCGGCCCCGACGTCGACCCCGCCCGGTACGGCGACGAGCGCTCCCCCCGCTGCGGCCCGCCCGCGCCCCAGCGCGACGCGTGGGAGCTGGCCCTGATCCGGGCGGCACTGGCCACCGGCACACCCCTCCTCGGGATCTGCCGCGGCATGCAGCTCCTCAACGTCGCGCTCGGCGGCACACTGGTCCAGCACCTCGACGGCCATGTGACCGAGGTGGGCGTCTTCGGCCGCCACGGCGTGAAGCCGGTGCCGGGCACCCGGTACGGGGACGTCGTCCCCGAGGAGACCGCCGTACCGACGTACCACCACCAGGCCGTCGACCGCCTCGGCGAGGGCCTGCACGCCTCGGCGTACGCGGCGGACGGCACGGTCGAGGCGATCGAACTCCCCGATCCGGCCTGGGTGTTGGGTGTGCAGTGGCATCCCGAGATGGGTGAGGACACCCGGGTGATGCAGGCCCTCACGCGGGCCGCAGCCGCCCGCGCCCGCTGATCACTGACGGCTGACGGCTGACGGCTGACGGCTGACGGCTGACGGCTGACGGCTGACGGCTGACGGCTCCAGAGCCTCCCCGGGCCGAGGTCAGGCCAGGGGGGCCCGCGTCAGCCCCAGCAGGTCCCGCGCAGGTCCCGTCGGCCGGTGCCCCGTCGGCCAGACGGCCCGCAGGGCCCGGCGCAGGCGTACGCCCTCCACCGGGATGCGGATCAGCCGGCGGGCGGAGAGTTCCTCGCCGAGGGCGAGTTCGCTGAGCACGGCGGGGCCGGCTCCGCTCAGCGCGGAGGACTTGACCGCCGTGGTGGAGGAGAGCTCGATGAGGGGGCGGGCCAGGGTGCCGAGGGCCGCTTCCAGGACCTGGCGGGTGCCGGAACCCTTCTCGCGGAGGATCAGCGGGGTCGCGGCCAGCTCCGCCGCGTCCAGGGGTTTGCGGCGGCGGGCCCAGGGGTGACTGGGGGCCGTCACGACGATCACGTGGTCGTGGGCTATCACGGCCGCGTCGAGGCCGGCCGGGACGGTCGGCCCCTCGACGAACCCCAGGTCGGCCTCGTCCGCGAGCAGCCGCTCCGCGACGACCGTCGAGTTGCCCGCGAGGAGCGAGACCGCCGTGTCCGGGCGCGCGGTGCGCAACGCGATGAGCCAGCCGGGCAGCAGATACTCGGCGATCGTCATGCTGGCGGCGACGCGGAGCCGGGAGTCGCGCCGGTCGCGCAGCGCCTGCGCCCCCACGTCGAACACCTCGGCCGCCTCCACGATCCGCCGGGCCCAGTCCGTGACCAGCGCGCCCGCGTCCGTGAGCCGGGACCCGCGCGGCGACCGGTCGACCAGGGCGACGCCCAGCTGGCGTTCCATCGAGCGGATCCGGCTGCTCGCGGCCGGCTGGGTGATCCCCAGCTCCCGCGCCGCCCGCCCGAGCGAGCCCAGCCGTGCCACGGCCAGCAGCAGTTCGAGGGCCCCGAGATCCGGCACCCGATGGGCCAGCCCGCCCCGCTCCGCGCTCTCACTCATAACCCCAGCTTATGTCCCCGTACAAGCGGACTCCCTGGTGGGGGCCCGCCGGGCGGCGGGACGCTCGCAGCATGGCCACCGCAGCCCGTCCAGGCCGTGCAGTACATCCGGCGCATCCGGTGCCTCCAGTGCCTCCATCGGCGGTTCTTCCCCACCCGCGACTCCACTTCCCCGCCCCCCGCCCCCCGCCACCTCGGCCCCAACTGGTACGCCCCCGTCATGGGCACCGCCATCGTGGCCACGGCCGGTGCCGGGCTCCCCCTGGACGTGCCGGGGCTGCGGACGGCCTGTACGGCGGTCTGGGCCCTCGCTCTCCTCTCTCTGGCCGTCCTCCTCGGCGCCCGCGCCCTGCACTGGGCCCACCACAACCAGGCCCGCGCCCACCTCCTCGACCCGGCCGTGGCCCCCTTCAGGTCGCCGGCGAAGGTGTCCCGGCCGAGGACCATCCAGGGCCGGCGCCAGAGGGGCACCACGGCGGTCGTACGACGGTCGGGCGCCGGCCCCTGCGCCACCGGCCCCGGCAGCCCGGGCCACGCCCTCTCCGTACCTCGGTGACGAGGACCTCGACGCCCGCCTCCCGCAGGGCGGTCAGGTCGGGCTCGCGGTTCTCCTCCTCGTTGGCGATCACGAGGTCGGGGGCGAGCCGGACGATCGTGTCGATGCCGGGGTTCTTGGTCCCGCCGACCCGGACGACGTCGAGGTCACGGGGGTGGTCGCACCAGTCGGTGGCGCCGACCAGCACTCCGGGCAACGAGAGGAAGCCACGGCCTCGGTCAGCGACGGGACGAGTGAGACGACTCGGGACACGGAGCGCACGACGGTGTCACGCGCCCTGGCGGTGGCGGTCCTCCAGGGCCTCGATGTGGTCCGCGACGGCCACCACGATCACCCGGGTGTCGGGCTCGGTGGCCCGCCACCGGTGCCGCACACCACCGGACATGTACAGCGTGTCGCCGCGCCCGAGGCGGTGGGCGCGGCCCTCGGCCTCGACCTCGACGGCGCCGTCGGCGACGTACAGCAACTCGTCGTTGCGGTGCTGTACCTCGCGGCCCTCGTCGTGGTCGCCGGTGAACTCCATGGCGTGCAGCTGGTGGTGACCACGTACCAGGGAGCGCGAGTGCGACTCGGGGGGCGTGAAGCCGTCCGCGGCGGCGCGTACGACATCGACGCTGCACGCCGGGTCGGCCGCGGCGAGGAGTTCGACGGCGGTGGTGCCGAGGGCGTCGGCGATACGGTCCAGGGAGGGCTTGCTGGGGCGGGCCCGCTCGTTCTCCACCTGGCTGAGGAAGGGAACCGACAGGCCGCTGCGCTCGGCCACGACGGCGAGGGTGAGCTCCTGTGCCCGGCGCCGCCGCCGGACGGCCGCGCCCACCCGAAGGGGCTGTTCTTTGTGGTCGCCCATAGCTCCGGCTCCCTCCTTCGCTCGTCGGTCGGCTCTCGGACGCCCGCTGGTCCGGCGTCCACTGTTCCGGTTACGGATGGCCACCCGTCCGGCACTCATCGGGCGCACTTCTCCTGATGAGTTCTCTGCACCCTACGCATGTTCGGCAAACCGTTTCACGTGCCCGTCACATCCCTGTAAACCAGGAGGAGGTCCATGCTGACGGTTCTCGCCAGTGGAGCGGTTGTCCCGCCTCCCCTCCCGGCTCCCCTCCCACCGCTCCTTCCCCTGGCACGAACAGGCTGACCAGGGGCGCGGGGCACCCCTCGGAGCCGGCGCCGAGAGCGGCCGACGGATTCGCGGGGGAGGCGCTGCCGCCGTGGAAGCGCGGGGTGACCCGGCCGGCACGTCCGGTCACCGGATCGCAGGCGTACGCCTCCCGGCCGCCGAAGTCGACCCGTGGACGTCGGTCCTCTCTCAGCACCAGCGATTTTCCGCCCGGTCATGCACGGTGACGTTCGCCGACGCATCCGGCCGCCCCCCGAGCCGCCACGGCACGCTCCTGCTGGTCATCGCGCTCGACCGCCGATCCGCAAAGTCCATTGACCCCGACGCGAGTTGACGGACGGTGCCGCACAATTCCCCGCAACCTTCCGGTGACTTCGCCCGTGTCGCCGCGCACGGCGGTGACCTCGGACGTGCCCCCGGCACATCGCGACCGGCTGCGCGGAGCGTCGTACGCGCGGTCCGCCCGGCCTGCCGAAGTGCGCCCGGATCGGGGTGACCGCAGCCCCACGATGCGGTTGTCCGGATCTCTCTCGTACGCCAGTACGTAACCACCTCGCCCGTTCGGTACGGCACCAGCGGCACGACGGACTCGGACTACTTCACCGGCGCCATCTCGTCGACGATCCCCGGGTGGGCGTCGATCCACTTCTGGACGCCCTCGTCCTCCTTGCCCCGCCCGGCCTTCTGGATCGCCTGCTCAAGGCTCATCAGTTCGTCCGGAGTCATGTGCCAGTTCTTCAGCCAGCCGTTCAGCTCGGAGTGCTTCTCGGGGAAGCCCTTGTGGGGGAGCGTCCTGATCTGGTTGTTGGCGTCCCAGGTCTGCTCGGGGTCGGCGAGCCGGGTGAGGTCGTACCTGTCGTACGCGCAGTGCGGCGACCAGAGCGTGACGGCGATCGGCTCCTTCTTCTGGTATGCGCGGTCCAACTGGGCGAGCATCGCGGAGGTGTTGGACTTGACCAGCTGGTACTCGCCCTTGAGACCGTACGCGTCCTGGACCGTGTCCGGGGCAGGGGTGTTCACGGAACGCGCCGGAGGAACGGGTTCGCGCACGCCACGTACGGGAGCGACCTGGGGTGGGAGCGGCGTGTCGGTGCAGTACGGCATGATGCGTGGCGTGACCCGACGCTTGATGCTTCTCGACACCGCCTCGCTGTACTTCCGAGCCTATTTCGGGGTGCCGGATTCCGTGAGGGCCCCGGACGGCACACCGGTGAACGCCGTGCGCGGGCTGCTGGAGTTCATCGACCGCCTGGTCAAGGACCACCGGCCGACGGACCTGGTGGCGTGCATGGACGCGGACTGGCGCCCGCAGTGGCGGGTCGATCTGATCCCCTCCTACAAGGCGCACCGCGTCGCCGAGGAGCACGCGGCCGGGCCGGACGAGGAGCAGGTGCCGGACACCCTGTCGCCGCAGGTGCCGGTCATCGAGGAGGTGCTGGACGCGCTCGGGATCGCGCGCGTGGGCGTCGCCGGGTACGAGGCGGACGACGTGATCGGCACCTTCACGGCCCTCGCGAAGGAGCCGGTCGACATCGTCACCGGCGACCGCGACCTGTACCAGCTGGTCGACGACGGGCGCGGGGTCCGTGTGCTGTATCCGCTCAAGGGCGTGGGCACTCTCCAGCTCACCGACGAGGCGTGGCTGCGCGGCAAGTACGGCGTGGACGGCCCCGGGTACGTGGATCTGGCCCTGCTGCGCGGCGACCCGAGCGACGGTCTGCCGGGGGTGCCCGGCATCGGTGAGAAGACGGCCGCGAAGCTGCTCGACCAGTTCGGCGACCTGACCGGGATCATGGCCGCGGTCGACGACCCGGCGGCCAGGCTCACACCGTCGCAGCGCAAGCGGCTCGACGAGGCCCGGCCCTACATCGCGGTCGCCCCCACGGTCGTACGGGTGGCGGCGGACGTACCCTTGCCTGACGTCGATACGGCTCTGCCGCGCGAACCGCGGGATCCGGCGGCGCTGGAGGCGCTCGCGGCGCGCTGGGGTCTCGGTGGTTCGCTACAGCGACTGCTCACGACGCTCCAGGCGTGAGGTGAACGCCCCGGGTGGGGCGTACGCCGGGGGGCGGGGTGACACTCGGGTGGTGAGGGCTCTGAGGCGCGATTCACATCGTGAAGTCCTCGTACACGCCTCAAGCATGGGGTGTTAATCAGGGGGAGATGCTAACTTAGGTAAGCCTTAGCTAGGTATTTGGGAGGCCGTCATGGCAGAGCGTCCGGTACGCAGGACCCCGAAGCCCCACTCCGCGCGCGTCGTCCGCACCGAGCGGCTCACCCCGCACATGCAGCGCGTCGTCCTCGGCGGCGATGGTCTCGCCGGGTTCTCACTGCGCGGCAGCACCGACCATTATGTGAAGTTCCTGTTCGGCCCCGAGGGTGTGACCTACCCGGAGCCCTTCGATCTCGAACGCATCCGCGCGGAGTTCCCCCGGGACCAGTGGCCGGTGACCCGGACGTACACCGTGCGTGCCTGGGATCGCGAACTGAGCGAGCTGACCGTCGACTTCGTGCTCCACGGTGACGAGGGCATCGCCGGTCCCTGGGCCACCCGCGTCCAGCCGGGCGAGCTGATCCGTTTCCTCGGCCCGGGCGGTGCCTACGCGCCCGATCCGGAGGCCGACTGGCATCTGCTCGTCGGCGACGAGAGCGCCCTGCCCGCGATCGGCGCCTCCCTGGAGGCTCTCCCCGACGGCGCCCGCGTCCACGCGATCGTCGAGGTCGCCGGGCCCGAGGAGGAGCAGAAGATCAACTCCGATGTGGATGTCGTCTGGCTGCACCGCGGGGACCGTCCCGTCGGCGTCGCCCTCGTCGAGGCCGTACGCGCGCTGGAGTTCCCCGAGGGCCGGCTGCACGCCTTCGTCCACGGCGAGGCCGCCTTCGTGAAGGAGCTGCGCCGCCTGCTGCGCGTCGAACTCGCCATTCCGCGCGAGGACTTGTCGATCTCCGGCTACTGGCGTCTCGGCCACGACGAGGACGGCTGGCAGGCGTCGAAGAAGGAGTGGAACGCGCGCGTGGAGGCGGAGCAGGACGGGGTGTCCGCGACGGCGTGACCGTCATGGTGTGGCGCGTGACCGTCATCGCGTGACCCGCGTGTCCACGAGGGTGGGCCCGTGTGACCTGCGGGTCCACCACCGCGCGCCCCCGTGTGACCTGCAGGTCCACCACCGCGCGCCCCCGTGTGACCCCCGGCGGCCGGGCCGCCTCCTCCACAGGACAAAGCCCGGCTCACCCGTTTGAATGAACGCATGGGTGCTCGACGGACGAGGACACATCGCGGCGGCAGGGCCCGGGGCGCGACGGCCCTGGCCTCGCTCCTGGTCCTCGGCGGTGCCCCGTTCGGTGTCGGCACCGCCTCGGCGGCTCCCCCGCCGCAACCGCCGCCCCAGCTCACTCAGGACGACGTCGACCGGGCGGTGGACGCGCTCGACGGCATCGTCGACCGCGCCATGGACCGGACCGGGGTGCCCGGCGTCGCGGTGGCCGTCGTGTACAAGGACCGGGTCGTCCACCTGGACGGCTACGGCAAGCGGCACGTGGGCCAGGACGGCGAGGTCGGCCCGGACACGGTGTTCCAGCTGGCGTCCCTGTCGAAGCCGCTGGCCTCGACCGTGGTCGCCGGGGCCGTCGGCGACAAGACGGTCGCCTGGGACGACCCGGTGGCCGGCCGGCTACCCGGTTTCGCCCTGAAGGACCCCTGGGTCACCGACCACGTCACCGTCGCCGACCTCTTCTCCCACCGCAGCGGCCTCCCCGACCATGCCGGGGACCTCCTGGAGGACCTCGGCTACAACCGGGAGTACATCCTCGGCCACCTCCGTCAGGAGCCCCTGACCCCGTTCCGCGCGAGCTACGCGTACACCAACTTCGGCGTCACGGCGGCGGGCGAGGCCGTGGCCGACGCCGCCGGGACAAGCTGGGAGAAGCTCTCCGAGGACACGCTCTACAAGCCGGCCGGCATGGACGCCACCAGCTCCCGCTTCAGCGACTACGAGGGCACGAACGACAAGGCCTTCGCCCACGTCCGCGCCGACGACAGCGACCACGACAGCGACAGCAGCGGCAGCGGCAGCGGCAGCGGCTGGGAGGCGAGGCACGTCCGGGACGCCGACGCCCAGTCACCGGCGGGCGGCGCCAGCTCCACGGTCCGCGACCTCTCCCGCTGGCTGCGCCTCCAGCTGGCCAACGGCGAGCTGGACGGCGACCGGATCATCGCCGCCGACCCCCTGGAACGCACCCACGTCCCCGAGATCGTCTCCAACCCACCGCCCGCACCGGCGGGCCGCGCCGGCTTCTACGGCCTCGGCTGGAACGTCGCCTACGACGACCTCGGCCGCCTCCGCCTGAGCCACTCCGGCGCCTTCGCCCTCGGCGTCAACACCAACGTCACGATGCTGCCCGGCGAGCAGCTCGGCATCGCCGTCCTCACCAACGGCGAACCCGTCGGCCTCGCCGACGCCGTCTCGTTCGACTTCTTCGACACGGCCCAGCACGGCAAGCCGACCGAGGACTGGCTGGACCTGGCCGGCCAGATCTACGAGCAGGAAGCCCAGAAGTCCCACTCCCCCACCGACTACACCAAGCCCCCCGAGGACGCCTCCGACGCGCGCCCCGACCCCACCTACACGGGCACCTACGGCAACGCGTACTACGGCCCCCTCACCGTCACCGAGACGGGCGGCGAACTGACCCTGCGCCTCGGCCCGAAGCCCATGACCTTCGCCCTGACCCACTACGACGGCGACACGTTCTACTTCGAGACGGTCGGCGAGAACGCCAGCGGCCCGTCCGGCGTGACGTTCAAGGGCGAGGAGGGCGGCAAAGCGACGACGGTGACGATCGAGGCGTTCGACGAGAACGGCCTCGGCACCTTCAGGCGGGGCTGACGTAACGGGGCAGGGGCTCAGGGGCTCAGGCGGCCGGACACCGCGTCCACAAGCCGCCCGAGCGCGTCCGCCAGCGCCTCCAGCCCCTCCTCCGCCCCCTCCCCCTCCCCCGAGCCCACCCCCACCGGACCACCCGGCTCCGCCATATAGGCATCCCGCCGGATCTCGATCATCAGGGCGCTCACGCGTGGGTCACTCCCGTAGTACTTGAGTGGGACGTACGCGCCGCCGAAGGGCGTGTTGACCTCCGTCCCTCCGAAGCCCGCGAACGCCTCCTCCGCGAGGGCGAGGAGGGCGGGCGGGGTGTGGAAGGGGTCGTGGCCGAGGCAGACGGGGGGCCGGGGGCCGTCGGCGTGGAGTTCGTAGGGCAGGGGCTCGGTCGGGTAGGAATGGACGTCGATGACGACCGCCCGGCCCACGGCCTCCAGACGGCGCGTCACGGCATCGGTCATGGCGGCGGCGTAGGGGTGGAAGTAGCGGTCGATGAGCGGCTGTCCGTCGAGGGCACGTCCGTCGTGGGCGGCGGGGCGCAGGGGCCGGCGGTGCGTGGTCCGGGTGTAGACCGCGCCCATGCCGGCGGCCAGCATCTCCTCCCGCTCGTCCGGGAACCGTTCGGGGTCGACGACCAGTCGGGACAGCCGGTTCACGAACGTCCATGGCCGGACGGCCGACCGGACGGCGGCCGTCTCGGCGATGCGGTCCGTGTGGGCGTCGGTGATGTGGTCCAACTCCCGCTCCAGCGCGGCGTCATCGAGCAGAATCCCGGCCCGTACGGAGGCCGGGATCTCCCGCGAACCGTGCGGTACGTGCAGGATCACCGGCGAGTCCGGCGCCCCCGGCCCGGCCCTCCAGGGGGCCATCGCGTCATTCATCGAGCATCCTCACCGCCGTTGGCCGGAACCGAGCGCGCCCGTCTTCCGGAGCCGTAGAACCCGTAGTACACCCTCACTTCAAGGCCGTGAGGAAATGGGCGCGGCCGCGACACGGTCGCGTGACGCGCGTGAAACAGGGCGTCCCTAATTTCTGTCGCCCGACAGGAATTCTCGCGCCGCTCTGTGCGAAAGCAGGTTGCCGCCATGACGAGCACCGCCCCCGCCGACGTCCGGCCGGATCCACCGCACTCCTCCGACGACCGTTCCCTGACCGAGTTCGGCTACCGCCAGGAACTGCATCGCAGCCTGAGCAGGTACGCCTCGTTCGCCGCCGGTTTCTCCTTCATCTCGGTCCTCACGACCGTCTTCCAGTTCTTCGCCTTCGGATACGCGTTCGGCGGCCCGGTCTTCTTCTGGACCTGGCCGGCGGTGCTCATCGGCCAGCTGATGGTGGCCGCGTGTTTCGCGGAGCTGGCGGCGCGCTATCCGCTCTCGGGCGCGATCTACCAGTGGTCCTCGCGCCTGTCGAACGTCACCTTCGGCTGGTTCGCCGGCTGGATCATGGTGATCGGACAGATCGTGGTGGTCGCGGCGGCGGCGCTCGCGCTGCAGATGGTGATGCCCGCGATCTGGTCGGGCTTCCAGCTCGTCGGCGGCGACCCGGCGCCCACCACGGCGACGGGCGCGGCGAACGCGGCCGTGCTCGGCGTGATCCTGCTGGTCCTCACCACGCTGGTGAACGTGCTCGACAACCGGGTGCTGTCCGTGATCAACCGGGTCGGTGTCACCGCCGAGATCATCGGCGCGATCCTGATCGTCGTTCTCCTGCTCACCCACTCCGAGCGCTCCCCCGGCATCACCTTCCACACCGCCGAGGGCAGCACGGACCTCCTGGGCGCCCTGCTCGTGGGGTCGTTCATGGCGGCGTACGTGATGATCGGATTCGACAGCGCGGGTGAGATGAGCGAGGAGACCCACAACCCGCGCCGCACGGCACCCCGCACGATCCTCACGGCACTCGGCGCGGCCGGCCTCCTCGGCGGGCTCATCGTCCTCGGCGGTCTGCTCGCCGCGCCCAGCCTCACCGACGGCCGGCTGGGCATGGACGGTCTGAGCTACGTCCTGACCAGCAGCCTCGGCGACGGAGTGGGCCGCGCGCTGCTCGCCGACGTGGTGGTGGCCATCACCGTGGCCACGCTCGCGATCCAGACGTCGGCCTGCCGCATGCTCTTCTCCATGGCCCGCGACGGCCAACTCCCCTTCGGGAAGCGGCTCGCCAAGGTCAACCCGCGCACCGGCATGCCCACCGCCCCCGCCCTGGTCGTCGGCCTCCTCGCCGCCGCCCTGCTCCTCCTCAACTTCGCCTCCCCGGAAGCCTTCCTGGCCATCGGCACCACCTGCATCGTGATGCTGTACCTGGCGTACGCGATGGTCACCGGCCCCCTGCTCGTACGGCGCCTGAAGGGCACCTACACCTCCGAGGGAACCGACGAGACCGGCAAGCCCCTCTTCTCCCTCGGCCGCTGGGGCATCCCCATCAACGCCCTCGCCCTCCTCTACGGCCTCTTCATGACCGTCAACCTTGCCTGGCCCCGCGCGGAGGTGTACGACCCGGCGGGCGGCCACTGGTGGTTCCAGTGGTTCACGGTGCTGTTCCTGCTACTCACTGTGGGACTTGGCGTCGTTTATCGGCTGACTCGGGGCCGGGGCGCGCGCTGACTCGGGGCCGGGCGCGCGCACTGCCGCAGAACCTGCCCGGACTCCCCGGGAACCGACCCGGTAGCCGCCGTGGTGTCCCTCATGGGTCGGCCAGTAGCCGCCGCGTCCGGTCCAGGATCACGCTCGGTTCGCGGTCGCCTGTGCGGGTGCTGCGTCCTGGGGCTTCGTGCCCCCCTGGCCGGCCCGCGCGACGGTGCGCATGTACAGCTCTTTGGGACCCAGCGCGAGCGCATACGGTGCCGCCCTGACCCGTCGTCGGCCCGAGGTGTGCTCCAGTCGCCACCGGGCGGCAATGGTCGCCAGCACGAGGGTGGCTTCGGTCATCGCGTAGGCGTCACCGATGCACTTGCGTGCGCCCGTCCCGAAAGTCAGGTACGCGTCGCGAGGGATGGCTTTCACTCGCTCCGGCGCCCACCGGTCCGGATCGAAGTTCTCCGGGTCGGTGTACAGGTCGGCACGATGGTGAATCTGGTAGGGGCTGAGGACGACATCGGTGCCGGCGGGGATCTGCCGACCGCCGAGTTCGGTGTCGACCGTGGTCGTCCGGGTCAGCAGCCAGCCGGGCGGATACAAGCGCATGGTCTCGGTGACGATGTTCCGGGTCATCTCCAGCCGGGGCAGATCCTCGAAGGTGGCGACGCCGTCGGTCAGCACCTCGTCCACCTCGGCGTGGAGTCGCTCCGCGATACGGGGGTGACGTCCCAGCAGGTGGAGTGCCCAGGCCAGGGCTTTGCCTATCGTGTCCGTGCTGGCGAAGAGGAAGGACATGACCTGATCCCTGACCTCTTCGTCGGACAGTCGCGCTCCCTCCGCCCCCGGGGCCGCGAGGTCGTCCTGGGCTGCCAGCAACATGGACATCAGGTCACCGTGGTCGATGCCGTCTGCCCGGTAGTCGGCGATGATGCGGTTGATGGTCTGCTGCGACCGGGTGTAGGCGCGGTCGTAGCGGCGCTTGCCAGGGGTGGGGATGGCGTCGGTATGAGGTGGCAGAAGCATCCGCCGGAACACGCCTTCTTCGAGGGTCACCAGGTCGGCGGCCAGTGATTCCCGGAGAGCTGCGGGCGCGGCGGAGAAGATCGTGGCCGCGGTGGTGCGAAGGCTGATCGTCGTCGTTTCGGCCAGGACATCGATCGTCCGGCCTGCCTGCCACGCGTCGGTCACCGCGCGGGCCTGTGCCCTCATCTCCTGGGCGTAGCCCGGCAGGCGCCCACGGTGGAAGGCCGGCTGGATCATTCGTCGCTGCCGACGGTGGTCCTTGTGCGGGCAGGTTCCGAGACCGTTGCCCAGGAACTCGCGGCTGCGATCGAAGAGGAAGCCGCCTTTGTCGAAGGTGCGGTCGTCCAAGAGAACCCGGCGGGTGAGTTCGGGAGCGCAGACCACGAGGGCGTCGAAGGGACCGAGCCGGATCGTGACGAGGTCGCCGACGGCGGGCAGTGAACGCAGGAAGCGCAGTGGGTCACGCAGGAAGCGCAAAGTGTGGCCGAGCAGCGGCAACGCCCCCGGCGCGGTGACGAACGAGTAGTCGGCCTGTGTCATCGGTCCTCCACCGTTGTGGCGGGCGCCGCCGCGGGACAGGGCTGCGTGAAGCCCGGTCACAGGACCGGCGCAGCCCGCCGGATATCGGCCGAGCACCCACTGCGGCGGGCGGATACTCTTCCACCCGAACGGATCAAATCGCGCCGTACTTCAAAGATTTCAAGGCCCCAAGGCCTCAAGGCCTCAAGGCCTCAAGGCCTCAAGGCCTCAAGGCCTCAAGGCCTCAAGGCCTCAACGGGCAGATCGTCCCTGGCAGTGGCCGGGGACTTGCGGTCCAGGAGCTCGAAAGGGCGGTCGTCGACCGCGCGTCGTGCGCTCAACAGGCCCAGCCAGGCGTTCACCCGGCGGCCTGGATCTCATGCGGCAACCTCCTTGGAGGTGAACCGCGATCGCCGTGCGATCACAGCCCAGGGTCCCAACGCCCGTATTTCCCCTGGAGAGTGCCCTGTCAGTTCGGAGCACAAGCCAACTGCACGAGGGCGCACGGAAGTATGAACTTACCGCACGGAGGTGCGAACATACCCTTCCCGCTCTCCCCGCGACTTCGTGCGCCCCCGTTCCGCCCCTCGGCGTGCAACTACCAGTTGCACAAACCTCGTTGCGAGACGCGCCGAGGCTCAGGGAAGGAACCACCGCGCGCGCAGGGCGTACGACTGCACGCATGGCGCCGTATGGCGGGAGGGAAGGCTATCCCTGACCCTGTACTTCGGCATGCCCCGATCGGATCCCCATGGCTTTCGCCTGCGCTGCGGAGATGAGCCGCTATGAATAGTTTCCGTAAAACATGTCACTCTCTGGGAGAAGCGCCGGCACTGGCCCGGGAGACGCAGCGCTGCCTCGACCGGGCTGCTGCCGCAGGCCTGGAGACACAGCAGCCCAACGGCTCGTGGGCGACACCCCCACGACCACGCATCCTGGAGAACGCCCTCGCGGCCTTCGCCCTGGCCAAGGCAGGATGCCGTTCTCCACACCAGGATCGTGTGCATGCGTGGCTGCGGCAGGCCGAACCCCAGCGGCACGACGCCTTCACAGCGGCCGCGGACGAATGGCTTCGCGCCCTCGCCCTTGATGTCACAGACCCTCCGGCCATGCCCGCTCTACCACACGTCGGTGCCGCACACCGGCGTCGCCGGATACTTCTGCAGACCCTCGGCGTGGCAGCGGGCGTGCCGGATTGCCTCCCGCACGAACTCCTCACCCACGCGACAGAGGCCCTCAGCCATGAAGGCGGCGCTTCGCTGACGGGTTGGCATCGAGCTCAGCTCCTGTCCGCCCAGATCATCGCCAGGGACGCGGCCGGCTTGCCGGTGGACGACGACGTCGTTGCCGCGTTGACCGCCGAGCAGGCCCCGGACGGTTCGTTCCACGCCATGCCGCTGGTCACCGCCATGGCCTGCTTGGCGCTGACCCGGGTCGCACCGGGACGAGCTGCCGCGCGCCGTTGCATGGCCAGGCTCCTGGCAGACCAACACGCGGATGGGACATGGCGGTTCACCACGTTCGACATCTGGGACACCGGCCTGATGGTGCGCTGCCTGCGTGGCCACTCCGTTTTCGACACCCATGCCCGGCCCGGGGCATTGACTTTCCTGGCCCGGGCCCAGTCGTCTCGAGGGGGGTGGGGAAGTGTGTCGGCAGCGATCGCGGGCAATGGCCTGGCCTGCGACGCCGACACCACAGGGAACACCCTGCTCGCTCTGGCCGGCACAGAACAGGGCCGCAAGGCGTGGCCGGCCGCCGCCGACTACGCGCGCGACCACCAGGACCACCGGGGACTGTGGACCACTTGGACAACCACCAGTGACACCGTGGCCCAGGACACCGTCGCGCACATGGTCGCCGGAATACTCGCCCACGCCCCCGAGGAGGTCGGCGTGCAGCAGGCCGCTCGCTGGCTTCTCCAGCAGCACCGCGGTGCCGGTCGCTGGACCGCCGACTGGTACGTATTCCCCGGCTATCCCGCAGCGGAGATCGGCCCCGTGGTGGGCTGGGACACCGTCGCGGCCCGCTCGGAGGCCAGGACGCTGGCGGCCACCCAGAACGGGGACGGCGGCTGGCCGGCCTTCCCTGGGGCGAGCGGTTCGAGCCCGGCCGCGACAGCCCTCGCGGCAACCGTTCTCACCCGCTCCCGCGCCGGCACACCACAGGCGCTCCGGCGGGCCGCATGCTTCCTCATCGAAAGCCAACTGGACGACGGCACCTGGATCGAACCCGCCCCCTATATGTGTGGCCCACGCCCGTTCCTTACGGATGTGGCGTCCCAGGCACACGCTCTGACCTGCCGCGGACTTATCGACCTTGTGCGACACACGGCCGCGGGCCCTCTCCCGTCTCCGGCGGTATGAACCCTGACAGGCCACTCTCACTACGCGACCAACTCGCTCAGCCCCTTGGGCCGTTCCCTACCGGCCCGCCCGGACGCGACTTCACCCACCGTCGGCCGGCCGCACCTCGGGCCGGCGACCAGGAAGGGAGTACCCATGAACGAGTCGCCGCGTGGACCGCTCTCCATACCCTCGCTGTGGTGCCCGATCCCCAGCCAGATCCACCCGCAACGAGCCTCGATCACCGCGTTCCAGCTCGAGTGGAGCATCCGTCACGGACTCGCCATGAGCCGCCACGAGATCGAACGCCTCGCCACCGCGGACATCGCCGGGCTCGCGGCTCGCTTCGTTCCGCGTGCCACGCTCGCCGGCGCCCAGACCATGGCCGCCCTGCTCACCTTGACGTTCGTCATCGACGACCTGAACGACGACGGACGGCTGCGCGGCCTGCCCGACGACTTCGCACGCTACGCGGCGACGCTGTCCCGCGCGCTCGACCGGAGTCGACCCGCAGAACCGGCCGACCCATCGGTGCGGGCTCTGAACGACATCGGCCGGCGTCTCAGGCACGCGGCATCTCCGGCACTCACCGCACGGCTCGTACGAGACTTCCGAGTCACCCTCGCCGCCGAGGTGCGCGAGAGCGCGAACAACGTCCGCCGTCTGCCGCCCGACCTGGACACCTATGTGCGGAACCGTCTCGCCACCACCTGGGTGCTGCCGCTCGCGGATCTCGCCGCCACCGTGGACGGTGTCGAACCGGCACTCACGGATCTGGACCGGCCACAGGTACGGGCCCTGACGGAGATGACCAGCCTGATCCTGGGCTGGGACAACGACATATGTGGCTACGCCAAGGACCGTCACGACGGTACCGAGGACGTCAACAACCTCCCTGACGTCCTCGCCCGCACCACTGGCTCCGGCCCCGCCGAGGCCCTCACCCAGGCCGTGTCGATGCGCGATCGGGTGCTGGCGTACTGGCTGCGTCTGTGCCGCGAGGTCAACGAGACCGCGGGTCCCGCGCTGGCCGGCTACCTCGCGAACCTCGCGTCCATGATCCGCGGACACCTCGACTGGGCCGCGACCTGTCCCCGCCACACCGTCCCTCAGGGCGGCTCCGTCATCCGGATCCCAGCCGCCCGCCGTGCCTGCGGCACCCCCGCCCCGGACCCGCTGAGGATCCCCTCGATCGCCTGGTGGAGGAATCTGCCGGACACACTCGCCGGGTGACCTCTCGATACGCTGGATGTGATGAGACGCCGTAGCCCGCCCCCGCCTTCTCCCCTGCCACAGCGTGACGGGGTGGACCCGATGCGCGTACGGCTGCCGGTCGGCGACGCGTGGGCGACGGTGCGGGATCATCTCGTGGCGCGGCTGGCGGCCGGAGCCGGAGTGATCGACGCCATGCTGGACGAGGGACGGATCGTGGACGTCAGCGGGCGTCCGGTGCCGCGGGACATGGCGTACGTGCCGGGGATGTCGGTGTGGTTCCACCGGGAGCTGCCCGACGAGGAACGGGTGCCGTTCACGGTCGACGTCCTGTACCGGGACGAGCATCTGGTCGTGGCCGACAAGCCGCATTTTCTGGCTACCACCCCGCGTGGCAGCCATATCGCCGAGACGGTCCTGGCACGGCTACGGAGGCAGTTGGACATCCCTGCGCTGGGCGCGGCACACCGGCTGGACCGGCTGACGGCCGGGCTGGTGCTGTTCACCGTACGGCCGGAGGAGCGAGGCGCGTACCAGTCCCTGTTCCGGGACAGACGGGTGACCAAGGAGTACGAGGCTGTGGCGCCGCACGATCCAGCGCTGGTCCTGCCCCGCACCGTACGCAGCCGGATCCTCAAGGAACGCGGGGTCCTTGCGGCCCGCGAGGTCGAGGGTGAGCCCAACGCCGTCAGTCGGGTCGAGTTGCTGGAGCATCGGGACGGGCGCGCCCGGTACCGGCTCATGCCGCGTACCGGACAGACTCACCAGCTGAGGGTGCATATGAGCGCGTTGGGGGTGCCGATCCTCGGCGATCCCCTCTACCCGGTGGTGACCGGCCCCGTGACGGTCGGTGACTTCCGGCGCCCGCTCCAACTGCTGGCGCGGTTGCTGGAGTTCACCGATCCGATCACGGGGCGCGAGCACCGATTCGTCAGCCCGCGGGGGTTGCGGTCCTGGTCGCACTACGAGGAGTGGGCCGGATAGCCCCGGTGCCCGGTCGCCTCACTTGCCGCCCCACCAGCGCAGGCTCAGGAGACGCCGGAACAAGGTGGGCCGACGAGCCGGCTCGGGCGTCGGCTCGGCGGCCGGGGTGGCGGGTTCAGGAGCTGTGGACGGTTTCTGCTGCGTGCCGACGCGCCGGTTGTTCGGGTTCTGCCTCGGTACCGGGTTGACGGAGGGTCGCTCCATGACGTCTTGCTGAGTCTTCGGCGCGAACGTCACCGGCAGCTCCACCAGGTGCCGGTTCGAAATGGACTCCCGCCAGCACAGCTCGTGCTCCTCGCAGGCGAGTTGCACGTCCGGGAGGCGCGTCAGCAGTGCGTCGACACCTACGTCGGCGATGGCGCGGCCGATGTCCTGACCCGGGCACTCGTGCGGGCCGCCGCCGAAGGCGAGGTGGGAGCGGTTGCCCTGCATGTTGGCCTTGAGGTCGGGGCGGACCTTCGGGTCGATATTGCCCGGCGCGATGCCGAACAGCAGACCGTCGCCCTTGCGGATGCGCTGGCCGCCCAGCTCGGTCTCCTGCTTGGCGAAGTAGGCGAGGACCGTGCTGAACGGCGGCTCGTCCCAGAGGGACTGCTCGACCGCCTCGGGAACGGTCATCTGGCCGCCGTTCAACTGGGCACGGAAGCCGGGGTCGGTGAGCACGATGCGCATCACATTGGCGAGGAGGTTGGCGGTCGCCTCGTAAGCGGCGTAGAGCACCACCCGGAGATGTTCACTGACCTCGTCGTCGGTGAGCCCGGCCGGGTGTGTGATGAGGTGGCTGGTGAAGTCCTCCTGGGGTTGGGCGCGGCGGCGGATGGTGAGCCGGCCGAGGACGTCCACGACGTAGGCGTTGCTGGCGATCGCGGTCTCGGTACCCTTGAGCGCGTCACGAGCGGCCTGCACCATCCGGTCGTTGTACTCCTCAGGCATGCCGAGGATCTCGCACAGGACCGCCATCGGCAGATGCTCACAGAACTGGCCGACCAGGTCGGCCCTGCCCTCCTCGCAGAACTGGTTGACGAGGTGCTGGGTCGCGCGGTTGATGTGACGGCGAATGCCCCGGAAGTCGATGGTCGACATGGCGCCCGAGACCGCGCCGCGCAGTCGAAGGTGCTCGTCGCCCTCGGCATGACAGCAGATGGGCTGCCATGCGATGTGCGGCATGAGCGGGTGATCGGGCCTGATCGTGCCTTCCTGCAGAGGAACCCACAACCGGGTGTCCCTGCAGAACTGCGAAGGCGTGCTCACCATGTGCATGTTCTCGCTGTGCCCGAGCACCACCCAGATCGGCACGTCGTCGTGGAGCAGGGCGGGGGCCACGGTGCCGTGCTCGGCCCGTAGTTTCTCGTACACGGCTCCCAGATCCTCCGCCTCGGGGCCGTACAGGCGGCGCAGCCCGCCGGGGGCCATGCCGTGGGCGGGGCATCCGGGGGGTGGCCCGAGCGTGAGGTCGTCCGTTCCTGCGGGGGAATGGGATTCAGGCGTCACGATGATCGCTCCGAAACTGAAGTGGATCCGGTGTCTGGGGAGTTGCTGGGGCGACCGGGAGGGGACTTCCGTGCAGGACGACACGGCTCCCGGTCAAGGGACTTGGTGGGGGGGGAATCAATCGGCGCTCATGCCGACGCTCCCGTCGCGGTCAGCGAGTGCAGGAAGCGCATGAGGGTCATGAGGACGTCGCGGCTGGAGGCCCGGCGGCGCGCGTCGCAGCGGATGATCGGGATCTCCTCGGCCAGGTCGAGCGCCTGGCGCAGTTCCTCGATCGGGTAGCGGGGCGCGTCCGGGAAGTCGTTGATCGCGACGACGAAGGGCACCCGGCGTTCCTCCAGGCGGCCCATGACGTCGAAGCTGACCTCCAGCCGGCGGGTGTCGACCAGGACGACCGCGCCGAGGGCCCCTTCGAACAGGCCGTTCCACAGGAACCAGAACCGCTCCTGTCCGGGGGTGCCGAACAGATAGAGCACCAGCTGGTCCGTGACGCTGATGCGGCCGAAGTCCATGGCCACGGTGGTGGCCGTCTTGGACTTGGAGCCGAAGTTGTCGTCGACTCCGATGCCGGCCTGCGTCATGGTCTCCTCGGTCGTCAGCGGCCTGATCTCGCTGACGGAACCCACCATGGTCGTCTTGCCGACCCCGAAACCGCCCACGATCACGATCTTCGCCGCGGCCTGCGCGCTGTGCGGCAGGTGGTCCTCGGTCCGTGGACCCGTGATGGTGTCAGAGCTTTTGAAGTCCATGCATCACCGCTTCGAGGAGGGAACGGTCCGCTTGCGCCTGCCGGACGACCGGTGCGCGCGCCTGTACCAGTTCGGCCGTCAGCAGCTCGGTGAGCAGGACGGTCACCACGCTGATCGGCAGGTTGAGATAGGCCGAGATCTCGGCCACGGACAGGGGTGCCTGGCAGATCCGGAGCAGCGCCGACTGCTCCGGCGCGGCGGACGGCGGCGGCTCGGCGCGCGCCACGATTAACGTGACGAGGTCGATCGGGGCCCGCTCGTTGTCCTCCCCCGTGAGGATGTAGAGGCGCTCGGGAGGCCGCTCGCCCCTTCCGTCCTCGGGCACCTCCGGGGGAGGCGGGGGAGGTGGTTCCTGCTTGGGTTGGCGCCGCCGGCGTTGCGGAGGAGTCATACGGTCTGCCCGTTGCGGCGCGGCGGACTGGTGAGGTGGGCGCCGATCCGGTCGACGAGGTCGCGCATGCGGTTGCTCATCAGCCCCGGCTCCGCGATCTCGTTGGCGAGCACCGCGAGATAGGCGTTGGAACCGGCGGCCATCAGGTAGAAGTAGCCGCCGTGGATCTCGATGATGACCATCCGCATCTCGCCGTCGCTCTGCGGGATCTCCCCGGCCACGGCCCCGGCCAGGCTCTGCAGTCCCGCGCAGGCCGCGGCGACCCGGTCGGCGGCGTCCGGATCACCGCCGTGGCGGGCGATCCGCAGTCCGTCGGCGGAGAGCACGACGATCTGCTGGATGCCGGGTACGCCGTCGGCCAGATCCTTCAGCATCCAGTCGAAGTTGGCCCGTTGCTGGATCACTTGAGGTCCCCCTCGTCGTCGGCCTCCGTGCGGGCCGGCTCGGTGTTCGCGGTGAGAGCGGTGGACGCCGTGGGGTCGTCCGGGTTGCTGGCTGCGTTCGGGTCGGGGTCGCCCTTCAGCCCGGCCATGAACGCCTCGACCCACATGCCGGGCGGCGGCAGTTCCTTCTCCGGCTCGGGCTCCGGCTGCCACACGGGCGCGGCGGCCATGGCGGCCTCGGCGGCGGCTTCCGCGGCGGCGGCCTCGGCGTACTGCTGGCTGAGCGGGATGGTCTGCCGGCTGCGGCGCTGCGGCAGGCCGTTGGCGGTCCACTCGGTGACGACGGGGACGTCGTCCTCCATGCCCTGACCCATGTCTTCCGCGGAGCTCGGGATCCGCGGTCCGGTGGTCGGGCGGCGACGCTTGGCCTTGCGGTTGGGGGCCTCGACTCCGCCGGTGTCCATGGTGGGGACGGAGGCGGCGCCGATGCCGTGCGCGAATCCGGGGGCCGGCTCTTCGGTGAGCATGTCGCGGGGTACGACGACGACGGCGCGGACACCGCCGTACGCGGACTGCCGGAGCGAGATCTGCATGTTGTACATCGTCGAGAGACGGCCGACGACGGCGAGGCCGAGGCGCGGGCTGGTGCCGAGTTCCTGCAGGTCGACGCCTGCCTGGGCCTTGGCGAGCATGTCCTCGACCTTGGTGCGGGTCTCCTCGCTGAGGCTGACGCCGCCGTCCTCGATCTCGATGGCGATGCCGGTCTGCACCTCCACGGCGGTGACGTGCACCTTGGTGTGGGGCGGGGAGTAGCGGGTGGCGTTGTCGAGGAGTTCGGCGCAGGCGTGGATGACCGGCTCGACGGAGACGCCGTTGACGTTGACCTTGGCGATGGAGTGCAGCTCGATGCGGCGGTACTCCAGGATGCGGGACATCGCGCCGCGCAGGCAGCTGTACAGCGGGACGGGCCGGGGCCAGACACGGCCGGGACGGCTGCCGCCGAGGACGGCGATGGAGTCGGCGAGCCGGCCGATCAGCGCGGTGCCGTGGTCGATACGCAGCAGGTCGTCGAAGACCTCGGGGTTGCGCCCGTGGTCCTCCTCCATCTCGCGGAGTTCGTTGTTCTGCTGATGGACGATCGCCTGGACGCGCCGGGCGATGTTGACGAAGGAGCGCTGCGAGGAGTCGCGCATCGCTGCCTCGCGGTCGATGATGGCGAGCACCATGCGAACCAGCTCACGCTGCGATGCGGGAAGTTCACGCCACTCGACGTCACCGTCGATGACATGACGAATCACCTCTGAGGGGGATTCTCCGCCGTTCAGCCGGTACAGCGCGGCGGGCAGGATCTCCTTGCCCAGCCGGATGAACTCCTGGTCGTGGGAGGCGATCCGCTCTTCGAGGAAGGCGGTCCGCCTGCCGTGTTCGGTACGCAGTTCACGGACCGCGCGGCGGCCGCCGCGCACCGCGACGACGGCGACCGCGATCAGCAGGAGCGTGGCGACGGCTCCGCACAAGCCGACGGCGAGCCGGACCGACCCCGTCACCAGGGAGACGGTGGCCCCGGTCG
The DNA here is from genome assembly GCF_016598475.1 of Streptomyces adelaidensis. Lineage (GTDB taxonomy): Bacteria > Actinomycetota > Actinomycetes > Streptomycetales > Streptomycetaceae > Streptomyces > Streptomyces adelaidensis. The sequence goes on along the minus strand of NZ_JAEMUX010000015.1, from coordinate 41,775 downwards.
CCGCGGCCATCAGTATCGCCGGTAGCGGCAGCACGCGCGCGTAGGGAAGTTCACGGCCACCGGGAGGCGATTGAACACTCACCATGTATGCCCTCTAAAGACAGTTCGGCTGACGGTCGGGGGAGTTGCTGGGAGGTGCTGTGGGTTGCTCGGGTTGTTGGGGTTCATCCGCGAATCAAACTGGATCTTCGGTATTTTTTGGAACAAGCGCACGAATACACCTCAACTCGGTGCGCTGCGGGCGAGCTTAGTCCGACCGGATCATCGCTGTGTCATATTCAGCAACCGACTGAAATCACCCGCGCGACAGGAGTACGCTCTGGTGATTTACACGCTGGGACGCCATTCGCACACGCTGCGTAATCGCGAACGGACATACGAAAAGTGCCTCTTGACAGGGTGATTCGATGCCGGCGGCAGCGCTCAGGGGGCCCAGACGCCGGCGATCCGCAGCGCGGCGTCCGCCGTCGCCTCCGCGAACGCGGACACGGGACGGTCCGGGTCGGAGCGGTGCACCAGGATGACGCCCTCGATCAGCCCGAAGACCAGGTCCGTACGCAGGTCCAGCTCACCCTTGGCCAGCGCCCCGCCCTCAGCCGTCGCGGCGATCAACTGCCGGTAGGCGTCCTTGAGTTCCGCCCGTACGGCATGGAAGCCGGCGAAGCGCTCGGCGCGGACCTCCGGGAGGAGGTAGAGGCCGCCGAGGTTGTGCGGGCCGCCACAGAGGAAGCCGACGTCGGTGCGGCACAGCTCCCACAGCCGGTCCTCGGCGGGGGCGGCGTCCCGGGCGAGGAGCTCGCGGGCGCAGGTGAGCGACGGCGTGACCGTGGACTCCAGGAGCTCGGCGAGCAGCTCCTCCTTGCCGGAGACGTAGTGGTACATGGACGCCTGCCGCATACCGGCCAGCTCGGCGACGGCGCGGGTGGTGGTGGCCGCGTACCCCCGCGTGGTGAACAACTCCGCCGCCGCCGCGAGCAGTTCGTCCCGGGCCGACAGCCCGGTCTCCGGGCGCCGTGCGGCCCGGGGCCTGCCGACCCGCCGCCCACCCGTGGCACCCGCGCTTCCCATGTGTTCGATCCTCGCACACGGCGCCCACGCATCCCCTTTGCCCGATCACGCGGTTCCCCGGGGCCCCGGCGAGGCACGATCATCGTGAGGGGTCGGTAACCACCCCGCAACGCACGGGACATGGCGCCGACCCGCCCCACACCTAATTTCTGTCAAGCGACAGAAATAACCGGAGCAGCCGGAGGTCCCGCGATGGCGACGACATCGACGACGTACGGAGCACGTGATCACGCCCGGGCGCAGGAGGGCACCCGGGCCGAGGCGATGCCGGTGGTACCGGCGAGCGGCTGGCCGCAGCCTCCCTGCGAGCCGGAGCGGCTGGTGTGGGCGGAGACGGTGGCGGGCGGGAACTACACGCACCGCGTGCTGGCCCGGGGCACCGAGGTCCGGCTGACCGACCCGCACGGCGACGCGTGCGCGCATCTGCTGCTCCACCACGCCGACCGCCCCTGGGAGCGGCTGAACGTCGCGGACACGGTCAAGGTCCAGTGGAACGCCTACCTCGGTGCGGGCGTACTGCTCCTGTCCGACCAGGGCCGCGTCCTCGCGTCGGTCGTCGCCGACACCTCGGGCCGGCACGACGCGCTGTGCGGCACCTCCACCCTCGTACGCAACACCGAGCGGTACGGGGACGGCGCCTCGCAGTCGCCCTCCCCCGCCGGACGCGAGCTGTTCAAGCTGGCCGCCGCCAAGAACGGCCTCGAACCCCGGGACCTGCCGCCGTCGCTCTCCTTCTTCCAGGGCGTGGCGGTACGCGACGACGGCACCCTCGACTTCACCGGCTCCAGCGGCCCGGGCGGCAGCGTGACCCTGCGCGCCGAGCAAGACGTGACCGTACTGATCGCCAATGTGCCGCACCCGGCCGATCCGCGCCCGGAGTACGTCAGCACGCCGCTGAAGGTGCTCGCCTGGCGCGCCGAGCCGACCCGCCCCGGCGACCCCCTGTGGGACGCCACACCAGAGGGCCACCGTGCCTTCCTGAACACCGCCGAGTTCCTCGCCGCGAGGGGAGTCGCATGAAGACCGAACGCATGAAAACAGAGCGCGTCAAGACCGTCGTCCCGGCCAGGGCCGCCTGGTCGTCAGTGATCCGCACCGGCGAGACCCTCACCATCACCGACCTGCACGGCAACCAGGCCGTCGACTTCCTCGTGTACGACGCCCATGACACGGCCGTCCGCTACAGCGGCCCCGACACGATCCACGCGCAGGGCGGCATCTTCCTCACCACCGGCAGCGTGCTGATGTCCAACGAGTGCACACCGCTGATGACCGTGGTCGCCGACGACGTCGGCCGGCACGACACGGTCGGCGGCGCCTGCTCCAAGGAGTCGAACTCCCTGCGGTACGGACACCACACCTGGTCGCAGCACGCCTGCGTGGACAACTTCCTCGCGGAGGGCGCCAGGCACGGCCTCGGCAAGCGTGACCTGGTGTCGAACATCAACTGGTACATGAACGTGCCCGTCGAGAAGGACGGCACCCTCGGCATCGTCGACGGCATCTCCGCCCCCGGTCTCGCCCTCGCCCTGCGCGCCGAACGCGATGTGCTCGTCCTGGTCTCCAACTGCCCCCAGATCAACAACCCCTGCAACGGCTTCGACCCCACCGCCGTGGAGATGACCGTCGAGGCGCCCGCCGAGGCCCGGGGGAACCCGGCATGACCTTCGACACGCTGCTCGTCGCCAACCGGGGCGAGATCGCGGTACGGATCATCCGCACCGCCCGCGAACTGGGCCTGCGCACGGTCGCCGTGTACTCGGACGCCGACCGCGCCGCGCCCCACGTACGCCTCGCCGACCGGGCCGTACGCCTCGGCCCGGCGCCCGCGAAGGAGTCGTACCTCGACCCGGACCTGATCCTGAAGGCGGCCAAGGACACGGGCGCGGGCGCCATCCATCCGGGCTACGGCTTCCTCGCCGAGGACGCGGCCTTCGCGCGGCGCTGCGAGGACGCCGGCATCGTGTTCGTCGGGCCTACCCCGGACCAGCTGGAGCTGTTCGGCGCGAAGCACACCGCGCGGGAGGCGGCCGAGGCGGCGGGCGTCCCGCTGCTGCCCGGCACCGGTCTGCTGTCCTCGCTCGACGAGGCCCTCGACCGTGCCTCGGCGATCGGCTACCCGGTGATGCTCAAGGCGACCGGCGGTGGCGGCGGTATCGGTATGTCTGCATGTCGCTCCGCCGATGAACTGACCGACGCCTGGGAGCGGGTGCAGCGCGTCGCCGCCGCCTCCTTCTCCTCCGCCGGTGTCTTCCTCGAACGCCTCGTCGAGCGGGCCCGCCATGTCGAGGTGCAGGTCTTCGGCGACGGCGACGGCCTCGTCGTCACCTTCGGCGACCGCGACTGCTCCCTCCAGCGCCGCAACCAGAAGGTCGTCGAGGAGGCCCCGGCCCCCGGCCTCCCCGCCCTCGTGCGCGAGCAACTGACCGCCTCCGCCCGCGACCTGTGCGCGAGCGTGGAGTACCGCTCCGCCGGCACCGTCGAGTTCGTCTACGACGCCGCACGCGAGGAGGCCTACTTCCTGGAGGTCAACACCCGCCTCCAGGTCGAACACCCGGTCACCGAGGAGATCTACGGCGTCGACCTCGTCGCCTGGATGCTGCGCCTGGCGCGCGGCGACTCCGCCGTCGTACAGGCCCCCGGGGCACCCCGCGGCCACGCCGTGGAGGCCCGCGTCTACGCCGAGGACCCGGCGCGTGAACACCGGCCGAGCGCGGGCCTGTTGACCCGGGTCGAGTTCCCGCAGGGTGTCCGCGTCGACGGCTGGGTGGAGACGGGCACCGAGGTCACGACCTCGTACGACCCGCTGCTCGCCAAGGTCGTCGCGTACGGCTCCGACCGCGCGCACGCCCTGCGGCGGCTCGACGAGGCGCTGGCCAGGACCCGCGTCGAGGGCATCGAGACGAACCTGGGTCTGGTCCGGGCGGCCCTGGACGACCCGGACTTCCGGCGGGCCGCCCACTCCACGGCCACCCTCGCGGCCGTCACCGACCCGACCCCCCGGATCGAGGTCGTCTCCGGTGGCGTCCTCACCACCGTGCAGGACTGGCCCGGCCGTACCGGCTACTGGCAGGTCGGCGTCCCGCCCTGCGGCCCCATGGACGACCTGTCCTTCCGCCTCGGCAACCGGGCGCTCGGCAACCCCGAGGGCGCCCCGGGCCTCGAATGCACCCTCCAGGGACCGTCTCTGCGCTTCACCCACGCCACCACTGTCTGTGTGACGGGCGCTCCGGCCCCCGTGACCGTCGACGGCTCACCGGTCGGGCAGTGGGAGCCGGTGACGGTGCCGGCCGGGGCCGTCCTGTCCGTCGGCGCGCCCACCGAACACGGCCTTCGCACGTACGTGCTCTTCGCGGGCGGCGGCGTGGACGTCCCGTCGTTCCTGGGCAGCGCGGCCACCTTCACCCTGGGCCGCTTCGGCGGCCACGGCGGCCGGGCCCTGCGCACGGGCGACGTACTGCGCGGCGGGGCGGTCGCTGAAGGCGGTCCCGTCCCGGAGCCGGCCCGTCCGGTGTTCGACTCCTCCTGGCAGGTGGCCGCCCTCGAAGGCCCGCACGCCGCACCGGAGTTCTTCACCGAGGACGACATCCACGAGTTCTACGCGGCCGACTGGAAGGTCCACTTCAACTCGGCCCGCACAGGTGTACGACTGGTCGGTCCGAAGCCCCGCTGGGCCCGCACCGACGGCGGCGAGGCGGGCCTGCACCCCTCCAACATCCACGACACCCCGTACTCGGTCGGCGCCGTCGACTACACCGGCGACATGCCGGTCCTCCTCGGCCCCGACGGCCCCTCCCTCGGCGGCTTCGTCTGCCCGGCCACGGTCATCTCCACCGAGCGCTGGAAGCTCGGCCAGTTCCGCCCCGGCGACACCGTCCGCTTCCTCCCGGTGGCGGACGACGCCTCGCCCCGCCGGGCGATCGTCGACGGCGGCGTACTGGCCCGCGACGGCGATGTGACGTACCGCCGCAGCGGCGACGACAACCTCCTGGTCGAGTTCGGCCCCATGCAGCTCGACCTGGCCCTGCGCATGCGGGTGCACGCCCTGATGGAAGCGGTCACCGAGGCCGCCCTCGACGGCGTGAGGGACCTCACCCCCGGCATTCGCTCCCTACAGATCCGGACGACCCCGACGACCCTCCCCCAACCCGAACTCCTCACAGCGGTACGGGAGATCGTGGCGGCCCTCCCCCCGGCGGACGAACTGGTCGTCCCCTCCCGCACGATCCACCTCCCCCTCTCCTGGGACGACCCCGCGACCCGCGAGGCCATCGCCCGCTACATGGCGGGCGTCCGCGACGACGCGCCCTGGTGCCCCTGGAACATCGAGTTCATCCGCCGCGTCAACGGCCTGGACTCGGTCACGGACGTGTACGACACGGTCTTCGCCGCGGAGTACCTCGTCCTGGGCCTGGGCGATGTGTACCTGGGCGCCCCGGTCGCGACCCCGCTGGACCCCCGCCACCGCCTGGTGACGACGAAGTACAACCCGGCACGCACCTGGACCGCCGAGAACTCGGTCGGCATCGGTGGCGCGTACCTCTGCGTCTACGGCATGGAAGGCCCTGGCGGCTACCAGTTCGTCGGCCGCACCACCCAGGTCTGGTCCCCCTGGCAGCAACGCGGCGCCTTCCAGTCCGGCTCCCCCTGGCTGCTCCGCTTCTTCGACCGCATCAAGTGGTACCCCGTCGACGCCGACGAGCTCCTCGACCTCCGCGCGGACATCGTCTCCGGCCGCTTCGTACCACGCGTCGAGGAGGGCGTCTTCTCCCTGTCCGAGTACGAGACCTTCCTGACGGAACACTCCGATTCCATAGCGGAGTTCAGGTCCAGGCAGCAGGGCGCCTTCGCGGCGGAGCGGACCGCCTGGGAAGCGGCCGGCGAGTTCACGAGGGCCGAGACGGCAGCGGCCCCACCAGCTCCTACCGCAACGGTGCACATCCCCGAGGGCGGCCACCTCATCGAGGCCGAGTTCGCCGCCTCCGTCTGGCAACTCAACGTCCGACCGGGCGACCGAGTGACCACCGGCCAGCCCCTTCTGGCCCTGGAGGCCATGAAAATGGAGTCCCGCGTCCACGCCCCGATGGACGGCGTGATCGACCAGATCCTGACCAGACCCGGCGCCCAGGTCGAGGCAGGCACAGCCTTGCTGATCCTGACCCCGTCGGGCCCAGAAAATGCCTGAGACGCCGCGATGCGCTCCGCGACCGGCCAGGTCACGGAGGCCTCGGACACGGCCCGGCAGCAGGTGGGCGGCTCCTCCACCGGGGGCATCGAACCGGGCGCGGAGGCGTGTGGCCGGCCACATCTCTGGGCGACTCACGACCCGCCGGAGTACGCGGCCGACCACACCGCCGGCCGCCCGCACCCCGCCGGTGGTACGCGGCCGACCACACCGCCGGCCTCCCGACAATCCCACCGGTGGTACGCGGCCGACCACACCGCCGGCCTCCCGACAATCCCACCGGTGGTACGTGGCCGGCCAACCCACCGGCCGCCCGACAATCCCACCGGGGTGCGGCCTCGCCCGCCCCGCCGGGTACCTCACAACACCACCGGTGGTGCGCGGGCAACCGCTGCACCGGGCGCCCGATGACCGTGGTGGTGTGTGGGCAATCGTTCCGCAGGGCGGAACGGGTGGGCACACGCCGCCCACCGGCCCGCAGCCGACGGAACCACCCCGCCAAGGAGCACAGATGTCGACCCTGACCCGAGTTCACCTGGCCTACGCCCGCATCGCAGCCGTAGACCGCCCCGAGATCTGGATCGACCTGCGCCCCCGGGCCGAGGTGGAGGCCGAGGCAAGGGCCATTGATGCCCGCCTCGCCGCGGGCGACCGGCTCCCCCTCGCGGGCCGCCTCTTCGCCGCCAAGGGCAACATCGATGTGCACGGCCTCCCCACGACCGCGGGGTGCCCGGCCTATGCGTACCCGCCGGAGGCCGACGCCCCGGCCGTGGCCCGCCTGCGCGCGGCCGGCGCGATCGTCCTCGGCACCACGAACCTCGACCAGTTCGCCACCGGCCTGGTCGGCACCCGCTCACCCCACGGCGCCGTCCGCAACGCCGTCGACCCGTCCCGGATCAGCGGCGGCTCCAGCTCCGGCTCAGCCGTGGCGGTGGCGCTCGGCATCGTCGACCTCGCCCTCGGAACGGACACGGCCGGCTCCGGCCGGATCCCCGCCGCGTTCAACGGCATCGTCGGCCTGAAGCCCACCCGCGGCCTGGTCCCGACCACCGGCGTCGTCCCGGCCTGCGCCTCCATCGACTGCGTGACGGTGTTCGCCCGCACCCTCCCCGAGGCCGAAGAGGCACTCGCCCACCTGGCCTCCCCGCCCGACCGCACCCTCCCCGCGCTCCCACAGCGCACGCCCGGCCCATGGCGCGTCGCCGTCCCCCCACGCGAGCAGCTCGGCGAGCTGGACGAGGGCTCGGCGGAGGCCTACGAGGCGGCCGTGACCCGGCTGAGGGCAGCGGGCGCGGACGTACGCCCCCTCGACCTCACCCCGTTCAGCGAGGCCGCGGCCATGCTGTACCAGGGCGCGTTCGTCGCCGAGCGCTACACAGCCGTGGGGAGCTTTGTCGACAAGGCAATCGCGGACGGCGTCGACTCCCTCGACCCCACCGTCGCCGGCATCATCACCCGCGCCCGCGACATCCCGGCCCACCAGCTCTTCGCCGACCAGGACCGGCTGGCCGTCCTGCGCACCCGGGCCCTGGCCGAACTGGCCGACGCAGACGCCCTGTTGCTGCCGACCGCCCCCGGTCACCCCACGCTCGCCGAGGTCGCCGCCGACCCGCTGGGTGCCAACGCCCGCCTCGGCCGCTTCACCAATTCGACGAACCTCTTCGACCTGGCGGCGGTCGCCGTCCCCGCGGGCGAGGTCCGCGGCCTCCCCTTCGGCGTGATGCTGATCGGCCCGGCCTTCACGGACGAACGCCTGGCCCGGATCGCCACCCTCCTGCTGCCGGAGGCCCGCCTGGCCGTCGTGGGCGCCCACCTCTCGGGCCAGCCCCTCAACTCCCAGCTCCTGGCCCTGGGCGCCCAGCTGGAACAGACGACCACGACCGCCCCCGTCTACCGCCTGCACGCCCTGGACACGACCCCGCCCAAGCCGGGCCTGGTCCACGTGGGCGAGGACGGATCACCGGTCGAGGTCGAGGTCTGGCGCCTCCCGGCAGAGGGCCTGGGCCGCCTGCTGACCACCCTCCCCCGCCCCATGACCCTGGGCACCATCGAACTCTCCGACGGCACCCGGACCCCGGGCTTCCTCTGCGAACCGACCGCCCTGCGAGAAGCCCCGGACATCACGGAGTACGGCGGTTGGAGAGCGTATCTGACCCGCTGACCAGACCCACGGCCGCCGACCGACCCCGCCCGACCCACCGCCGGCGCCCCTCAACCGAGGGGCGCCGGCGGCGCTTTTCAGGGGCGCGGGGCTGAATCAATATGCGGCTCTGCCGCGTGGGCGCGACCAGCCACAATCAACCCGCACCCGCCGAACAACCCACCCCCCACATCAGGCGCCCCCACAACCGGCGCCCACTCACACAACTCACCCAACCGACGAGTAAGCCACAACCCCCCTCAACAACCCCTCAACAGCCTTCCGCGCACTCTTCCCCACAGTCGACCCCGGCGGCGCGGCCGCCGACACCTGCCCCAGCACATCGATCACCTGCTTACACCACCGCACAAAATCCCCCGCCGGCATCTCCGCCTCACGCAACACCTCGTCGAGCCCCTTCCCCGAGGCCCACATATACGCGGCCCAGGCGAACCCGAGGTCGGGCTCCCGCTGCCCCACCCCTTCGCTCTGCCTGATCCGGAACTCCTCCTCCAGCGCGTCCAGCCGCCCCCAGATCCGCACCATCTCCCCCAGCGCGGCCTTCGCGTTCCCGGACGGCAGCTTCGGCGCCATCGCGTCGTCGCCGCTCCGGGCCTCGTACACGAGCGCCGAGACACACGCGGCGAGCTCAGCCGGCCCCAGACCCTCCCACACACCGGCCCGCAGACACTCACTGGCGAGCAGGTCCAGCTCGCCGTAGAGCCGCGCGAGCCGCTTCCCGTGCTCGGTGACCTCGTCGCTGCGCAGATAGTCCAGCTCGGTCAGGAGCGCGACGATGCGGTCGAAGGTCCGCGCGATGGTGTTCGTACGTCCTTCGATGCGCTGCTCCAGCTGCGCGGTGTCCCGCTTGAGCCGGTAGTAGCGCTCGGCCCAACGCGCGTGATCCTCACGGTCGTCGCACCCGTGGCAGGGGTGGGCTCGCAGGTCGGCGCGGAGCCGCGCGATCTCACGGTCGTCGGCGGCGGCCGCCCGCCGCCTGCCGTGCCGGTCGGGCACGAGGTGTCCGGCCTTGGTGCGCAGCGCGGAGGCCAGGTCCCGCCGCGACTGCGGCGAGCGCGGGTTGAAGGACTTCGGGATCCGCATCCGCTCCAGGGCTTCCACCGGCACCGGGAAGTCCATGGACGCCAGCCGCTTGACCTGCCGCTCGGCGGTGAGCACCAGCGGACGCGGTCCGTCGTGGTGCTCGAAGCCGCGATGGCCGTTGGACCGCCCGGCGGGCAGTCCGGGATCCAGCACCAGCGCCAGGCCCGCGTACTTGCCGGTCGGGACATGGATGATGTCCCCCGGCTTCAGCTTCTCCAGCGCCACCGCGGCCTCGGCCCGCCGCTGGGCGACGCCCTGCTTGGCCAGCTCTGTCTCGCGGTCCTTCAGCTCCCGCCGCAGGCGCGCGTACTCCTCGAAGTCCCCGAGGTGGCAGGTCATGGACTCCTGGTAGCCCTCGAGGCCCTCCTCGTTGCGCTGCACCTGCCGGGAGATCCCGACGACCGACTTGTCGGCCTGGAACTGCGCGAAGGACGTCTCGAGCAGCTCGCGCGAGCGGTGCCGGCCGAACTGCTCGACCAGGTTGACCGCCATGTTGTACGACGGCTTGAAGCTGGAGCGCAGCGGATACGTCCGGGTGCCCGCGAGTCCGGCCAGGTGGTCGGGGTTCATGCCGCGCTGCCACAGCACGACGGCGTGGCCCTCGACGTCGATGCCCCGACGCCCGGCACGACCGGTCAACTGGGTGTACTCACCGGGGGTGATGTCGGCGTGCTGCTCGCCGTTCCACTTGACGAGCTTCTCCAACACCACCGAGCGCGCGGGCATGTTGATGCCGAGCGCGAGGGTCTCGGTGGCGAACACGGCCTTGACCAGGCCGCGTACGAACAGCTCCTCGACAACTTCCTTGAACGTCGGCAGCATGCCCGCGTGGTGGGCGGCGATGCCGCGCTCCAGGCCTTCCAGCCACTCGTAGTAGCCGAGGACATGGAGATCCTCGTGCGGGATCGACGCCGTGCGCTCCTCGACCAGGGCGCGCACCCTGAGCCGTGCGTCGTCGTCGTTCAGCCGGAGTCCCGCGTAGAGGCACTGCTGGACGGCGGCCTCGCAGGCGGCGCGGCTGAAGATGAAGGTGATGGCGGGCAACAGGCCTTCGGAGTCGAGCCGTTCGATGACTTCGGGGCGGCTCGGGATCCAGATCCGGGAGCGCTGTCTGCGCTCGCGCTCACGGTCGGCCTCGCGCATGGCGCGGCCGCGTCTGCGGTCCTGGAAGGAGGGGCGGCTGGCCTCCATGCGCGCCATGCGCGTGAGGTCGGGGTTGACGGCCTTCTTGTGGCCCTCGCCCTCCTCGAAGAGGTCGTACATCCGCCGTCCGGCGAGGACATGCTGGAACAGCGGCACGGGCCGGTGTTCGGAGACGATCACCTGGGTGTCGCCGCGCACGGTGTCCAGCCAGTCACCGAACTCCTCCGCGTTCGACACGGTCGCCGAGAGGGAGATCAGGGTGACGGACTCCGGGAGGTGGATGATCACCTCTTCCCAGACGGCGCCGCGGAAGCGGTCGGAGAGGTAGTGCACCTCGTCCATGACCACATGGCCGAGGCCCAGGAGGGTCTGGGAGCCCGCGTACAGCATGTTCCGCAGGACCTCGGTGGTCATCACGACCACCGGGGCATCGGAGTTGACACTGTTGTCGCCGGTGAGCAGGCCGACCTTGTCGGCCCCGTAGCGGCGGCACAGGTCGGCGTACTTCTGGTTCGACAGCGCCTTGATGGGTGTCGTGTAGAAGCACTTCTTGCCCTGCTGGAGGGCGAGGTGGACGGCGAACTCGCCGACGATCGTCTTGCCGGAGCCGGTGGGGGCGGCCACGAGCACGCCCTTGCCCGCTTCGAGCGCCTGGCAGGCCTCGATCTGGAAGGGGTCGAGACCGAAGTCGTACATCTCGCGGAAGGAGGCGAGCGCGGTGGCCTGCTCGACAGCGCGCCTGCGTGCTGCCGCATACCGCTCGGCCGGTGAGAGGTCCTCTGTCATCGTGCTTTCGAGACTACCGGCCCGCACTGACAACAGGACGATCATTATGCGGATCGGTGCCCGGGCGGCACAGGATCACCGCAGTTCAGGGCACCGCAGGGGGCCGGGGGCGTGGTCCGGGGCACACGACGGCGCACGAGGCGCCGTACGCGATTTCGCGCCATGGCGTGCGAACGGCCGGGTGCGCCGTGTGGGCGCCCCGGCCGCGTACCGGTCCGAGGGGTGTCGTCCCCGCGTCAGGTGACGTCGTCGTAGCCGTTGATCCGGTCGCGCTCGGTCTCGGGGGACGGCGACGGAGCGGGCAGGGCCCGGCTGGTCGATACGGTCTCGACCTCGCCGACGTCCTCGGGGGTGAGGTCCAGTTCGGAGGCCTCGTCGTCGCCCGGGTTCATGGCCTCGCGGCGGGCCCGGCGCTTGTCGTTGGTCAGCGCGATGGCACACGCGCAGAAGTACAGGACCCAGATGGGGCCCGCCAGCGCCAGCATGGAGATCGGGTCGGTGCTGGGGGTGGCGATCGCGGCGAAGAGCGTGATGCCCAGGATCATGCCCCGCCACCAGCCGGCCATCTTCTCGCCGGAGAGGACACCGCCGAAGTTCAGCATCACGAGCAGCAGGGGCAGCTCGAAGGAGAGGCCGAAGACGACGATCATCCGCATGATCAGGTTCAGCAGATCATCGAGGGGAAGCTGGTTGTCGCTTCCGATGATCGAGAACTCCAGCATGACCGACGCCATCTTGGGCAGCGACCAGTAGGCGAAGTACGAACCCGCGAGGAACAGCGGGAAGCCCGCCGCCACGAAGCCGAGGCCGTACTTCTTCTCGTTGCGGTGCAGGCCCGGCGCCACGAACCCCCAGAGCTGGTAGAGCCAGACCGGGGCGGCGAGCACCACGCCCGACGACAGCGAGACCGTGAGAGCGAGTGTGAACGGGCTCAGCAGACCGTTCTGCACGATGCGCGCGCAACTGGTCTGACTGGTGTCCTTCGCCAGTTCGGCGAAGCTGTATTCGCATCCCACCGCCTGGAGAATGGGATCCGTGAAGAACTGGATGATGTCCTTGTAGAAGACGGCAGCGATGACCGTCGTGACCACGATCGCCAGCAGGCTCTTGACAAGGCGGTTCCGCAGCTCGCGCAGGTGCTCCGCGAGGGGCATCCGCCCCTCGGGATCCTTCTCCGTCTTGCGGGCAGACTTGAGCAACCCACGTCCTCATCTCGTGCGGCAGGCCGGAAGTCTTGTCCGGCCTTGCGTCAGCGCTTGGTCGTGTCCGTCGGCTCGGCGACCGGACGGGAGCTGGTCACGTCACCGGGGGCGGCCTGGATGGTGCGCTGCGCCGGGGCCTCGGCGTTCGGGTGCGGAGGCGCGGCAGCCGCGGTGGTGTCGTCCTGGCCGTCGGACTTCATGGCCTTGGCCTCGCTCTTGAGGATGCGAGCGGACTTGCCGAGCGAGCGCGCCATGTCCGGAAGCTTCTTCGCGCCGAAGAGCAGGATGATGACGACGAGGATCAGAATGATCTCGGTGGGGCCGAGCCTACCCATAGCTGTCTACCTTCTTCACCGAGGCGGCGGGTGGGAGCCGTCCGACCGGTCGGACAGGTGTCCGAACGATCGTCCTGGCAGCGATCGTAACTCTCAGGGGTGAACGCTAGGCAATCCCTGGGCGCACTCCCGATTCGCGACTCGGGCCTCGTTCTCCGGGCCGCGACACGCAGCGTACCTGCCGAAGGTGAGAAAGTGACAGGGCGAAGTGGCGCAAAACGCACTCGGCGGGCAACTCACAGCGGCCTCGACCTAAAGTCACAGAGCGTCCACAGAGCGGGCCGCGCTCGCGGTCGCCCGCTCCAGGTCCTCCGCCGCCCGATTGATGCGCCGGGCCGAGTCCGTGACCTGCCGACCCAACCGCTGAGCCTCCACGAAAACCCGCACGGCGAGCACCCCGAGCACGACCAACCCCAGAAAACCCATAGCTACAGCGAACATCGGCCAGAACATGGCGACGACCCTAGCTCGCCGAGTGCAGCCGCAGCGTCCGGACCCCGCCGCCGGTCAGCAGCTCGACGATCCGCTCGCCGGCCGGCTTACGGACGGCGACTCCGCACTCGGGGCAGGTGAAGGAGTAGAAGGTGGTCTTGCTGGTCGCTCCGATGGCCAGCCGCAGTGCGTTCGCACCCAGCTCGACATGGGCACGGCAGTCCGGGCAGCCGACCCTGAACACCACGTCGACCGCCCGCTTCATGCCCCCGAAGGCGGCCGCCACGGTCATCTCCTGAATCTCCTGCACCCCGGACTTCACGCCGGACGTCACACCGGACACAATCGACCCGCCGCTCACAGCCCTCGCTTCTCCCTGTCCCGGCCGCTCCGATCGTCCCGGCCGCTCCGGTCGTTCGCCGTCGTCGCGCCCGTCACCGTCGTCGTACCCGTCGCGACCTCGTCGTAGGCCTCCAGTGCCTCGCGGGCCGCTCGGCGGGCGGCGGCGGCGAGGTCCTGCGGCGAGACGATCCGGCCGTCCCGCCCGAGCCGCAGCGCGAGCCGCCTCAGCGAGGCGGGGTCGGGGGTGCGCAGGCTGATGCGCAGACCGCCGTCCGGCAGCTCCTCCGCGCTGTCGTGCGGGTAGTACTCGGCGACCCAGCGCCCGCCGGGGCCGACCTCCACGACGACCTCGGGGTCCTCGGCGGCGGGCTGCACCAGAGCCTGGGACAGGTCCCGCAACTCGATCTCGGGCGGCGCGGACGGCTCGTCGAGAATCTTGATCTCGGCGACCCGGTCGAGCCGGAACGTGCGGCGGGCCTCCGAGCGGCGGCACCAGGCCTCGACGTAGGTGTGACCGACGCTGACCAGCCGAATCGGGTCGATCTCGCGTTCGGTGAGCTCGTCGCGGGCGGGCGAGTAGTAGCGGATCCACAGCCGCCGGCGCTCCGAGATGGCCCGGTCGACGTCCGCGAAGACACCGCCCTCGGCCTCGAAGGTGACCGACAGCCGCGAGCTGGCGCCCGCCGCCTCCCCGGCCGCCGTCTCGACCTTCGCGGTGGCCCGCAGCAGGGCCTGCCGGTCGCTCTCGCGCAGCCCGGGCAGGGTGGTCACGGCGCGGGCGGCCACCAGCAGAGCGGTGGCCTCGTCGGCCGCCAGCCGCAGCGGCTCGGCGGCCTCCGCGCCGAGGGCGGCCGGGTTGTGCCACCAGATCCGCTCACCGTCGGTGTCGATGTCGAGCAGATCACCGCCGCGGAAGCTGGTCCCGCACATGGGCAGCACATCGAGATCCGAGACCAGCTCGTCCTCGGTGATCCCGAACGCACGCGCGACGTCCTCGATCCGGGCGCCGGGGCGCTCCCGCAGATACGTCACGAGGGAGAGCATCCGCCGGGTCTGGTCGATGGCGTTCCCCGGCCGGGCCGGTTTTCCCACCACGTTCTTACGTCCCCCTCAACCCTTGGCCACGGCACGCAGCCGGTCCACCACATCGGCCCGCAGCTCGGCGGGCTCCAGGACCACCACGTCGGGCCCGAACTCCACCAGCCAGGCATCCAGACCGTGCCCGTACGGAATCTCCAACTCGTCCCAGCCGTCCCCGAGTTCCCGTACGGCCGAGGCCTTCGCCCGCAGCGGGTAACCGGCGCCCCCACGCAGTCGGATCAGCGCGGAGCGGTCGGCTCTCTCGCCCGCCCAGCTCGCGACCGTCTCCCGCACGGTGACGACGTCCGGGACCTCGACGGTGAAGGCGCTGCCCCGGCTGCGGACCTTGCCGGTGATCCGGGAGAGCCGGAAGACCCGCTCGGCACCCCGGTCGCGGTCCCAGCCGGCGAGATACCAGTGGCCCCGCCAGCACTCCAGGGCCCACGGCTCCACCTGCCGGGTCTCGGGGCGGGCGGCGGTGGCCTTGCGGTACTCGAACACGACCGGACGGCGGTCACGACAGGCCAGCATCAACGGCTCGAACGCGGCCTCATGGACCGGGATGCGCGGCTCCAGGGCGCCGTGCGCCTCGTACGGGTCGACGTCCTCGGGCAGCCCGGCCGCGCGCAGCTTCTGCAGGGCGCCACTCGCGGCACCGGCGAGACGCGCCTGCTGCCAGACCTTCGCGGCGAGACCGAGGGCCGCGGCCTCCTCGGCGTCCAGGGTGATGGGCGGGAGGCTGTTGCTGTCGCGGCGGGCCAGATAGCCGACCTCGCCGTCGAGGTTCTCCACCGTCTCGATGACCAGGCCGAGTTCGCGCAGATCGTCCTTGTCGCGCTCGAACATGCGGTTGAAGGAGTCGTCGGTCCCCGCTTCGAGATAGGCCTCGATGGACCCTCGCAATTCCCGCTTGCTGAGCGGCCGGCGCGTCCCCAGCAGACACAGCGCCAGGTTCATCAACCGCTCGGCCTTGGCAATGGCCATCGACGCCCTTCCCTCTGGGTGCTTCTGCCGGATGACCGTACCGCTACGAAGCGTCGCGGCAAAAGCCGAGGGTCCATGCCCGAACAGGCATGGACCCCAGCCGATCAGGTCCGGTCTGATCCCGGACCCACATGGAACGACGATCAAGCGGATCGATCACCCGGACAGACAGCCGATACGACGATCAGACTTCACTCCGGCCGGTCGGACCCCACCCGTCGATCAGACCTTCACCAGGTCGCAGACGAAGATCAGCGTCTCGCCGGGACCGATACGGCCACCGGCACCGCGGTCGCCGTACGCGAGGTGCGCCGGAATGACCAGCTGACGACGGCCACCGACCTTCATGCCCTGCACGCCCTGGTCCCAGCCGGCGATGACCTGGCCGACACCGAGCCGGAACTCCAGCGGCGTACCCCGGTTCCAGGACGCGTCGAACTCCTCACCGGTGGAGAAGGCCACGCCCACGTAGTGCACCAGGACGGTGTCACCCGCCTTGGCCTCCGCACCGTCACCCACCCAGATGTCCTTGATCTCAAGGTCCGCCGGGGGCTCGCCACCGGGGAAGTCGATCTCGGGCTTCTCAATGCTCACGTCTTCAGGCTCCTGCTTGTGTATGTACGGGGCAACGCCGGACAGTCTCGCATCCCGGGTGCTACATCTTCGCGAGGATGTCCACCGTGAACACCATCACGGAATCCTTCTTGATGTCACTGCCACTCGGCGGCGTGTCCCCGTAACCCAGCTTCGGCGGGATCACGATGAGAAGGCGACTGCCCACCTTCTTGCCGGTCATACCCTGCGACCAGCCCTTGACTACCTGCTGCAGCCCGAACGAGCTCAACGCCTCCCGGCTGTACGAGGAGTCGAACTCCTTGCCCGTGTCCCACAGCACACCCCTGTACTGCACCAGAAGGCTGTCCTCCGCACCGACCACGGCGCCGTCACCCTCGATGATGTAGTTCGCCACGAGCTTCGTCGGCGGGTCGACCTTCGGCACCTCGATCGTGGGCGCCTTGCCGTCGGTGTTGGTGCTCACCTTCGGCAGATCCACATTGTCCTGCGCGACCTTCGTGCCCTTCGCGGAACTCTTGGCGTTGAACGTGTCCTGCACATCCACGACGAAGACCAGCGTGTCGGTGCCCTTGATACCCGCCGAGGCATTGCCCTCGGTGCCGTAACCCCAGGTCGGCGGCACAGCCATCTCGACCCGGCTGCCGGCCTTCTTGCCCGCCAGACCGTACCGCCAGCCGTCGATGATGCCCTGCGGCGTCAACTGGATGACCAGCGGCGTCTTACGGTCATAGGAGTTGTCGAACACCTTGGCGGTGGCCCAGACCTGACCCAGGTAGTTCGCCTGGATGTAGTCACCCTCCGCGACCGTCCGCCCCGTGCCCGCGATGACCGTCTTCACCGCCAGATCCTCCGACGGATCACCACTGCCCTTCGCCACGGTCGGCTTCTCGTCGAACTTCGCACCGTCCGTGATCGCGGGCAGCGGACCATCCACGATCTTCGGCGGCTTCGCCGCGCTCGCCGACGCGGACGGACTGCTGCTCGCCTTGGCCGAGTCGGACTCACCGTCACCACAGGCGGCGAGCGTGACCAGTCCAGCGGGAACAGCGATGAGGAGGGAACGTCGGCGCACGGTGAAGGCCTCGTATCGGTCGATCTTGTCGGATGGCGTGCGCGCAACTCTACGGCGTGAGAAGGGCGCCGTACGGCAAACGTACGGCGCCCCGCGTTGCGTTCCGGAATCGCTCCCGAAACCTCGCTGCTCACATTCCCGCGATCAGCTTCTCCACCCGGTCGTCGACGGAACGGAACGGGTCCTTGCACAACACCGTGCGTTGTGCCTGGTCGTTGAGCTTCAGATGCACCCAGTCGACCGTGAAATCACGACGCTGTTCCTGTGCACGCCGGATGAAGTCACCGCGCAGCCGCGCCCGAGTCGTCTGCGGCGGAACCGACTTGCCCTCGAAGATCTTCAAGTCATTACAGATGCGGGTGGCTTGGCCTTTCCTCTCCAGGAGGTAGTACAGACCACGACGGCGGTGGATGTCGTGATACGCGAGGTCTATCTGCGCAACCCGCGGATGCGACATCGTCATGTTGTGCTTGGCCCGGTACCGCTCGATGAGCTTGTACTTCATCACCCAGTCGATTTCGGTACCGATCCGGTCGAGGTCCTCGGCCTCGATCGCGTCCAGCGTGCGGCCCCACAGCTCCAGGACCTGCTCGACGGTGCCCGTACGGATGCCGCGGCGCTCCACGAAGTCCACGGCCTTCTCGAAGTACTCGCGCTGCACCTCCAGCGCGGAGGCCTCCCGGCCGCTGGCCAGCCGCACCTTGCGACGGCCGGTGAGGTCATGACTGACCTCGCGGATCGCCCTGATCGGGTTCTCCAGAGTGAGGTCACGCATGACCGTGCCCGCCTCGATCATGCGCAGCACCAGGTCGGTGGCACCGACCTTCAGCAGCATGGTCGTCTCGGACATGTTCGAGTCACCCACGATGACGTGGAGACGGCGGTACCGCTCGGCGTCCGCATGCGGCTCGTCGCGGGTATTGATGATCGGCCGGGAGCGGGTGGTCGCCGAGCTGACGCCCTCCCAGATGTGCTCCGCGCGCTGGCTCACGCAGTACACCGCACCGCGCGGGGTCTGCAGCACCTTGCCCGCACCACACAGCAGCTGCCGGGTGACGAGGAACGGAATGAGGATGTCCGCGAGCCGGGAGAACTCCCCGTGCCGGGCCACCAGATAGTTCTCGTGGCAACCGTACGAGTTGCCCGCCGAGTCCGTGTTGTTCTTGAAGAGGTAGACGTCGCCCGCGATTCCCTCCTCGTGCAGGCGGCGTTCGGCATCGACCAGCAGTCCTTCGAGAATGCGCTCGCCGGCCTTGTCGTGAGTGACCAGTTCGGTCACGTTGTCACATTCGGGTGTCGCGTATTCCGGATGTGAGCCCACGTCGAGATAGAGGCGGGCCCCGTTCCGCAGAAACACATTGCTGCTGCGGCCCCATGACACGACACGGCGGAAGAGGTACCGAGCCACCTCGTCAGGAGACAGACGGCGCTGTCCCCTGAACGTACACGTGACGCCGTACTCGTTCTCCAGCCCGAAAATGCGGCGGTCCATGACTGAACATTACGCCCGATCCACCGAGCTGAAACGGGGTTCGGCAGCACGGTTTGGATCATTTTCCGAAGAGACCGCAACCACCGCACCCTCAGAAGGAACAGCGAGTACCCGCCCCGTCGCCAGCAGAACCAGCAACGACACGGCCCCCGCGGCCCCCGGAACCACGAATCCCCACCACGTCCCACCCCACTCCACGACCGGCCCCGCGACACCCGTCCCGACCGACGCGCCCACCGTGAACGTCGTCACGATCCACGAGAACGCCTCCGTCACCGTCCCCCGCGGCGCGTGCCGGTCCACCAGCACGAACGCACACGCGAGAGCAGGCGCCAGGAACACCCCCGCGAGCGCCGTCAGCGCCGTCATCCCCACCGGACCCGGCAACAGCGTCAACGGCACGTAACACACCGCCAGCAACCCGACCAGCACCTGCAGTCGACGCTCCGGCGCGCCACCCCACTGCCGCGCCCCGTACGCCAGACCACCGACCAGCGCACCGAACCCGACACCCGCCATCAGCCACCCGTACACCGCGTCCCCGCCGCGCCCGTCCGCGTACGACACGGCCGCGACCGTGATCGACCCGAGCGCGATCCCCACGAACAGGAACGCGCCCAGCAGCGCCAGCAGCCCAGGCGAACGCAGCGCACCCAGCCAGTGCGCCTCGCGCGGCGCCGAACGCCAGGCACGCGAAGGCGGCGAGGCGACCACCCAGAGAGCCCCCAGCACCCCGATCACGCTCAGCACGACCAACGCCGCCTGAGCCGACCACAGCGCCACGCACAGCGTCACCAGCAGCGGCCCGACCGTGAACATGACCTCCTGCGCCACCGCGTCCATCGCGTACGCCGTGTGCACCTGCTCCTCCTTGCGGAGCACGCTCGGCCACAAGGCCCGCAGACCACCCTCCAACGGCGGCGTGAACAACCCGGCGACCACCATCGAGACATACGCCGGCGTCAGCGGATCGAGGCCCACGAAAGCGAACGCCGTCATCCCGAGCGCCGAGACCAGCGCGGCGGGCAACTGCACCCGCGGCTGCCCGTACACATCCACCAACCGCCCCAGCAGCGGCTGCCCCACCGCGTTCGCGACCCCGTACACCGCCGCCAGCGCACCCGCGAGGCTGTACGAACCTCCCTCCGCACGCACGAACAGCACGACGGCGATCGCGGCGGTTGCGTTCGGCAACCGCCCCACCAACGTGCCCGCGAGCAGACGCGCGGCATGCCGCGCCCTGAGGATCTCCGGGTATCCGGCGGCCATGTCCTGCCTCTCGACGGCTCCCGTCGGCTCACGACGGAGGAAGTGTTACGTATAACGTCCTCAGTCATACGTACCATGTGCGCTGTCCGCCAGTCCAGACGAAGAGACGAAGGAGCAGACCCACGGTGGCACGAGGTACCACACGGCCCACGAGCCGTGACGTCGCCCAGGCCGCCGGCGTCTCCCAGGCAGCCGTCTCCCTCGTCCTCGGCGACAAATGGCGCGGCCGCGTCTCCGAGACCACCGCCGAACGCGTACGCGAAGCAGCCCGCGAACTGGGCTACCGGCCCAACCTCGCCGCCCGCAACCTACGCCTCGGCCACACCCGCACCGTGCTCCTCGTCGTACCCGCCCTCACCACCGAATTCTTCGCCGGCGTCTACACCGGCGCGGCCCGCGTCGCCGCCGAACACGGCTTCGGCGTCGTCCTCTACCCCTCCCCCCAGGGCGTCGGCCCCGCCCGCGACCCCTTCGCCTCCGCCCAGGCCGCCCTCGACGGCGTCATCGCCTCCTCCATGGCCGCCGACGCGCTCAGCGCGATCCGGGGCGACCAACTCCCCCTGGTGATGCTCGACAGCGACCCCGACGGCAGCCTCGGCGCCGCCACCGTCAACCTCGACATCCGCGACGGCGTACGACAGATCGCCGAACACCTCCTGGAACTGGGCCACCGCCACTTCCTGCACCTCGCCGCGGACGTACCCTCCTGGACCTTCGACATCCGCGCCCGGGAACTCGCGGCACGACTCGGAGCGATCCCGGGAACCTCCCTGCGGACCACCGCCGCACCGATCTCCATCGACGACGCCCTGACCGCGACGCAGACCGCGCTCGCCGCGCCCGGCCCCCGACCCACCGCACTGGTGTGCGACGACGACAAACTCGCCGCCGGCGCCTACAAGGCCGCACGCCGACTGGGCCTACGCGTACCGGAGGACATCTCCGTGACAGGCCTCGACGACCTCGCACTCGCCACCGCACTCGACCCCGAGCTGACCACCGTCCGACTGGACGCGGAACTCTTCGGGGAGCGCGGCATGCAGGCCCTGCTGGCCGTCCTGGACGGCCGCACACCCGCGGAGGGGGACATTCCCGTAGAGCTGGTGGTTCGGGCGTCCACAGCGCCCCCAGGCCACTGAGCACCACCGAACGCCGCGCGCCCCGGCCTGTGACGGCCGGGGCGCACTACGGGCAGGGTTCGCAGCGGCGTGCTGGTGCTACTCCTCCTCGGAGCTTTCGGCCTCCGTGCTGGCGCCGTCCACTTCCAGCAGCCGACCGAGCTGACGACCGACGATGCGCTTGAACTTGCGCTTCTGGGGACGCGTACGGTCGAGGACAGCGACCTCCAGGCGCTCGGCAGGGATCTCCCGCTGCGTGCCGTTCGTGTCACGGGAGAGAGCCTGGACAGCGAGCTTGAGGGCATCGGCCAAGGACATGCCGTCCTCGTGACGCTGATCCAGATACGTACTGATCTGCTCGGCGTTACCGCCCACCGCCACCGAGCCGTGCTCATCGACGATCGAACCGTCGTGCGGCAGACGGTAGATCTGATCACCCTCGGGAGTCTCACCGACCTCGGCGACGACCAGCTCCACCTCGTACGGCTTCTCGGCCGCGGAGGAGAAGATCGTGCCCAGCGTCTGCGCATAGACATTGGCGAGACCACGGGCGGTCACATCGTCACGGTCATAGGTGTAACCACGCAGGTCGGCATAGCGCACACCACCGATCCGCAGGTTCTCGTACTCGTTGTACTTGCCGGCGGCCGCGAAGCCGATCCGGTCATAGATCTCGCTGAACTTGTGCAGCGCGCGGGACGGGTTCTCGCCGACGAACACGATGCCGTCGGCATACTGCAGCACGACCAGGCTGCGGCCACGGGCGATGCCCTTGCGGGCGTACTCCGCCCGGTCGGCCATGGCCTGCTGGGGTGAGACATAGAACGGCGTCGACACCGGTTATCCGTCCCTTTCTGTCGAAGTCACTGGATCACCTTGATAAGAAGGCCGTCGACCGGATCGGCTAGAGCAGGGCAGCGCGCGGGCCGTCGGGCTGCTCCATGCGCCGCTCCAGGATCGAGCGGGCGATCTCGGACGACTCGTCGTCGGTGAGCCGACGGAAGCCGTCCTCGGTGATCACGGTGACGATCGGGTAGATCCGGCGGGCGACATCGGGACCACCGGTCGCCGAGTCGTCGTCTGCCGCGTCGTACAGGGCCTGGATCACGAGAGTCGTGGCCTGGTCCTCGGTCAGATCGTCACGAAAGAGCTTCTTCATGGCACCGCGCGCGAAGATCGACCCGGAGCCGGTGGACGCGTAACCGCTCTCCTCGGAACGGCCACCCGTCACGTCGTAGGAGAAAATACGGCCCTTCGCACGGTCGACGTCGAAACCGGCGAAGAGCGGGACGACTGCCAGACCCTGCATGGCCATGCCCAGATTGGAACGGATCATGGTCGACAGACGGTTGGCCTTGCCCTCCAGGGAGAGCTGGGCGCCCTCCACCTTCTCGAAGTGCTCCAGCTCCAGCTGGAACAGCTTGACCATCTCCACGGCCAGACCCGCCGTACCGGCGATACCCACCGCCGAGTACTCGTCCGCCGGGAACACCTTCTCGATGTCCCGCTGCGCGATCATGTTCCCCATCGTGGCCCGGCGGTCACCGGCGAGCACCACACCACCGGGGAACGTCACGGCCACGATCGTCGTGCCGTGCGGGGCCTCGATCACGCCCTGGACCGGCGGCAGCTGCCGCTTGCCGGGGAGCAGCTCCGGCTGGTGGTCCGACAGAAAGTCCATGAAGGACGACGACCCTGGCGTCAGGAAGGCAGCTGGTAGACGCCCGGTGCTACGAGTGTTGGCTTCCACGCGTTTCCTTCCACGTATGTCGCAGCCCGCCTTATGACGTCGGGCCGATCCTTGAACTGCCCCAGCGCCGCGTTGCAGCTGAAGCACAGTACGCCTCGGACCCTACCCGTCTCATGGCAGTGATCCACATGAGCCGGCAAAGCCGCCAAACAGATACAGCAGACGCCCCCTTGGGAGGCGATCAACTCGTCGCGTTCGGCTTCGGTGATGCCGTACTGGCGCCTCAGGTGGTCCTGCCGAGACGGCGCTGCTCGGCATGTCTTGCAGCGCGTGGACAGACCATCGGATGCAGTGGCATTGCGATGCCACTCGCCGTGTGGCTTGACCTCACCGCACGTCCGGCAGAACTTGTGTCCGTCGGGTACATCGACTTTCTCTCGAACCGTCTTGCCGCGTGCTTCTTGGCGTCGCCGGTGGTACTCGGCCGCGCATTCACGGCAATTGGCCTGCAGACCATCAGGTCGCGACCTGTTGCTCGCGAATGCGCCGGCCGGAAGCACTTGCTGGCAAGCCGAGCACTTCTTCAACCCCCCATCGTTCATGGATGTGACTACTGTCCACCCTTTTGAACGAACGAGCGTACGAAATCCTCGGCATTTTCTTCCAAGACGTCGTCGATCTCGTCCAGAACCGAGTCGACGTCGTCGCTCAGCTTCTCCTGCCGCTCCTTGAGGTCCTCCGATGCCTGCGCCTCGGGTGCCTCCTCGACCTCTTCAGTGGAACGTGTGGCCTTCTGCTGTCCGCCGCCGGTGTCCTTGGTCGCCATAACCCTCAACCCCGCTCTGTTGCCCGACATGGTCGACAGGTCGGCATTCCTGCCGATCGGTGATGATCAGACCCTACAAGCCGGGTCTGACATTGGCCCCGTTGTTTCCACAACGTCCGGGGACCACCTCGATGATTCCCGGACGCCGCTGTTTCCACCCTGCCCCGCTGATCGGGGATGAACCCCGGTTCAGCGGCCGGACAGGACCCTGACCAGGTCTTCTGCCGTGCGGCAGCGGTCCAGGAGCTCCTTGACGTGATTTCGCGTTCCGCGAAGCGGTTCGAGGGTTGGGACGCGCTGGAGCGAATCCCGACCGGGAAGGTCGAAGATCACCGAGTCCCAGGAGGCGGCCGCGACGTCGTCGGCGTACTGCTCCAGGCAGCGGCCTCGGAAGTACGCGCGAGTGTCCTCCGGCGGCTTCGTACGGGCCCTCTCGACGTCCGTCTCGTCCAGGAGCCGCTTCATCTTGCCGCGGGCCGCCAGACGGTTGTAGAGGCCCTTGTCGGCGCGTACGTCGGCGTACTGGAGGTCGACGAGGTGGAGCCGGGCGGCGTCCCAGTCGAGGTCGTCGCGGCGCCGGTAGCCCTCCATGAGTTCCCGCTTGGCGACCCAGTCCAGTTCCCCGGAGAGGCTCATCGGGTCGTTCTCCAGCCGGTTGAGCGTGTCCTCCCAGCGACTGAGGACATCCTTCGTCTGCTCGTCGGCATCCGCCCCGAAGCGCTCCTCCACGTATTTGCGTGACAGCTCGTAGTACTCCATCTGGAGTTGTACGGCGGTCAGGGTGCGTCCGCTGCGGAGGGTGACGAGGCGTTGCAGGGTCGGGTCGTGGGAGACCTGGTGCAACGTGCGTACGGGCTGGTCGACGGCCAGGTCGACGGCGATGAAGCCGTCTTCGATCATGGACAGGACCAGCGCTGTCGTGCCCAGCTTCAGGTAGGTCGAGATCTCGGAGAGGTTCGCGTCGCCGATGATCACGTGGAGGCGGCGGTATTTCTCCGCGTCGGCGTGGGGTTCGTCTCGGGTGTTGATGATGGGGCGCTTCAGCGTCGTCTCCAGGCCGACCTCGACTTCGAAGTAGTCGGCGCGCTGGCTGAGCTGGAAGCCGTGTTCGTGGCCGTCCTGGCCGATGCCGACGCGGCCGGCGCCGGTGATGACCTGGCGGGAGACGAAGAAGGGGGTGAGGTGGCGCACGATGTCCGAGAAGGGGGTTTCCCGCTTCATCAGGTAGTTCTCGTGTGTGCCGTAGGAGGCGCCCTTGTTGTCGGTGTTGTTCTTGTAGAGGTGGATGGGTTGGGCGCCGGGGAGCTGGGCGGCGCGTTCGGCGGCCTCGGCCATGATGCGTTCGCCGGCTTTGTCCCAGAGGACGGCGTCGAAGGGGTTGGTGACTTCGGGGGCGCTGTATTCGGGGTGTGCGTGGTCGACGTAGAGGCGTGCGCCGTTGGTGAGGATGACGTTGGCGAGGCCGATGTCCTCGTCGGTGAGCTGGCTGGAGTCGGCGGCCTCGCGGGCGAGGTCGAAGCCTCGCGCGTCCCGCAGCGGGTTCTCCTCCTCGAAGTCCCAGCGGGCCCGGCGGGCCCGGTGCATCGCCGCGGCGTAGGCGTTGACGATCTGGGACGAGGTGAGCATGGCATTGGCATTGGGGTGGCCGGGGACGGAGATCCCGTACTCCGTCTCGATGCCCATTACTCGCCGTACGGTCATGCGGCCCTCCTTGCCCGGCGGCGTCCTCGGTCGGGGACGCCGCTCAAGTACCGCTGGCGCTCCGGTGCGTGTGCGGTGCCCGGTCCCGCACTGCGCGACTCGGCGGTACGAAAGAGCCTAGAACGGCTCTGCGCTGGTGGGGAGATCATTTGCGTCATTGCCTTGCTCCGGCCGTGTCCTGGAAAACAGTCGGCTGCGGGTACCCGGTGAGGGCACCCGCAGCCGCCCTGTGTTTTACAGGTACTGACCGGTGTTCGCCACCGTGTCGATGGAGCGTCCGGTGTCGGCGCCCTGCTTTCCGGTGATCAGGGTACGGATGTAGACAATCCGTTCGCCCTTCTTTCCGGAGATTCGGGCCCAGTCGTCCGGGTTGGTGGTGTTGGGCAGGTCCTCGTTCTCCTTGAACTCGTCCACGCAAGCCTGGAGGAGGTGGGAGACGCGGAGGCCCTTCTGGTTCTTGTCGAGGAAGTCCTTGATGGCCATTTTTTTGGCGCGTCCGACGATGTTTTCGATCATGGCGCCGGAGTTGAAGTCCTTGAAGTAGAGGACTTCCTTGTCTCCGTTGGCGTAGGTGACTTCCAGGAAGCGGTTTTCCTCGGATTCGGCGTACATGTGTTCCACTGCCGTCTGGATCATGCTCTGGACGGTGGTGGCCTTGGAGCCGCCGTGTTCGCCGACGTCGTCCGTGTGGAGCGGGAGGCGTTCGGTGAGGTACTTCTGGAAGATGTCCTTGGCCGCTTCGGCGTCCGGACGCTCGATCTTGATCTTCACGTCGAGCCGGCCGGGGCGCAGGATCGCGGGGTCGATCATGTCCTCGCGGTTCGAGGCGCCGATCACGACCACGTTCTCCAGGCCTTCCACGCCGTCGATCTCGGCGAGCAGCTGCGGGACGATGGTGTTCTCCACGTCCGAGCTGACACCGGAGCCGCGGGTGCGGAAGAGGGATTCCATCTCGTCGAAGAAGACGATGACGGGGGTGCCCTCGCTGGCCTTCTCCCTGGCACGCTGGAAGACGAGGCGGATCTGCCGCTCGGTCTCGCCGACGTACTTGTTGAGGAGTTCGGGGCCCTTGATGTTGAGGAAGAAGCTCTTGCCCTGGGCCTGGCCGGTCACCTCGGCGACCTTCTTGGCGAGTGAGTTCGCCACGGCCTTGGCGATGAGCGTCTTGCCGCATCCGGGGGGGCCGTACAGAAGGACACCCTTGGGCGGACGGAGTTCGTGCTCCTTGAAGAGGTCCGGGTAGAGGTAGGGGAGCTCGACGGCGTCGCGGATCATCTCGATCTGGTTGCCAAGGCCACCGATCTGTTCGTAGCCGATGTCCGGGACCTCTTCGAGGACGAGTTCCTCGACCTCGCTCTTGGGGACGACTTCGTAGACGTAGCCCGAGCGCGGTTCGAGCAGGAGGGCGTCGCCGGGGCGGATGGTGATGTCCAGCAGCGGCTCGGCGAGCCGTACCACCCGTTCCTCGTCGGTGTGCCCCTGGACGAGTGCGCGCTCGCCGTCCTCGAGGATCTCCTTGAGGGTGACGATGTCTCCGACGCTCTCGTATTCCATGGCCTCGACCACGTTGAGAGCTTCGTTGAGCATCACTTCCTGGCCACGCCTGAGCTCTTCCAGCTCGACGCTGGGGCTGACGTTCACCCGGAGTTTGCGGCCTCCGGTGAAGATGTCGGCCGTGCCGTCCTCGTTCGCTACGAGGAAGACACCGAAGCCGGCCGGTGGCTGTGCGAGCCGGTCGACTTCTTCCTTGAGGGCCACGATCTGGTCGCGGGCCTCACGGAGCGTGTTGGCCAGCCGCTCGTTCTGTGCGGACACGCCGGCCAGATTGGTCTGCAGCTCGACGATCCGCTCTTCGAGAATCCTCGTGTGTCGCGGAGAGTCGGCGAGCTTGCGTCGCAGGACGGCGATCTCCTGCTCAAGGTAGGCAATCTGCCCGGCCGGGTCGTCGGACCCTCGTCCCGGGCGGATGCCGCGGTTCATGTCGTCGTCGTGGGCTGCCACGGTCCTCACCTCCTCCAAGGGGAGCTGGACGCTTCCAGACCCTACCTGGGTGGGTGTCGATTGAAACCCCTAGATCACAAAGACGGTCGGGGTGTGTCCGATCTTCACCCTTGCGCTCTCCCTCACGCCAGGGGAATACCCACCGAACATGGTTGGGAAGCCGCCCCAGGTAGGGTCGAAGTGTTCAACACCCGTCAGAGCCCGCATCGTTCCCGACCGGCTCGATGAGAGAAACGGCAGAAGAGATGACCGTGCAGCAGGAGGCCGGGGCCGAGGGTGAGGCGCTGGAGGTCTGGATCGATCAGGACCTGTGCACCGGCGACGGCATCTGTGCCCAGTACGCGCCCGAGGTGTTCGAGCTGGACATCGACGGGCTGGCCTATGTGAAGAGTCCTGAGGACGAGTTGTTGCAGGCCCCGGGGGCGGCAACACCCGTTCCGCTGCCGCTTCTCACGGATGTGGTGGACTCCGCGAAGGAATGTCCGGGCGACTGCATCCATGTGCGTCGAGTCTCGGACAGGGTCGAGGTCTTCGGTCCTGACGCGGAGTGACCCGGCGGGTACTCCGCGTCGGGCTGTGTCTGCTTTCTCACACCGGGTTTGCCGGGTGATCACTTCCCGTACGTCTGGCCGCGGGCGGTGTCAGACGCTTTGTGCTCCGGCGGGCGTCGAGCGTACGAACGCCCCGTTCTTCCACTGCCACTTGAGGGGGTCCGTCACGTCGGGGCAGCAGTTGGGGATGTCGGTCGACGAGTAGCCGTGCAGGGTGGCGGTGACGACGGCGTCGCGGACGGCGAAGTCGGTGACGGTCTTGCGGGCCTTCGGGGCGACGAGGGTGGCGATCAGCCGGGGTGCCGCGGTGTCCGTGGAGCGGGTGAGGACGTACACGCTGTCGGGCGGGGTGCCCATGCTGGCGTCGCAGTGCACGACGGCGACGGTCTCGGGGCGGCCGTCGCCGTCGAGGTCTCCGGAGCGCTTCGCCTTCACGACGATCCCGACGGGTCCGCAGTCGAGGGGGAGGTCCACCTCGGTGGGGTCGGGGGGCGCTACGACGGCGGGGGCCGGTGCGGCCTGGGGGCCTGGCTGGGCCGCTCTGGCCGCGTCGGGCTGGAGGGCGGACGAGAGGGCCATGACTCCGGCGAGGGCGGTGGCCGTGGCGAGCCAGTGGATGGGGCGGGTGTGCGCGTGTGCCAGTTCCGGGACGGCGGATTGCTGCACTAGGAGCGTCTCCTGAGGGTGCTGTGCCGGTTGGGATGCCCCGCATGGTGCCACACGTCACAGGGGGTTGGAACGGCGGGGTACGTGGTTCCCGCAGCTTTCCGGCGGCGCGTCAAGGGGTGTGCGCCGTGGCCGAGTTCCCTGGCGCTGTCGGGAACTCGGCCACGTCAATGGCGCGTTGTGCGCGGCGCGGAGGCTGCCGGCCACCCGTCGGCGAGGCCCCCGGGCCCCGCGGCGGGTGGGGGGGCGGCTCAGCGGCCGGCGCCGCCGTCGGCGTTGGGGCCGGTGTAGTCCTCGCCGTAGGCGCCCTTGGAGGGGCGGCGGCGGCGCATGGGGGGCTCGACGCCGTCGGCGAGGCGGCGGGCGGTGAGCAGGAAGCCGGTGTGGCCGATCATCCGGTGGTCCGGGCGGACGGCGAGGCCTTCGACGTGCCAGTTGCGGATCATCGATTCCCAGGCGCTGGGCTCGTTGAAGCAGCCGATCTCGCGGATGGATTCGACGGTGCGGGCGAGCTGGGTGGTGGTCGCCACGTAGCAGCAGAGGATGCCGCCGGGGACGAGGGCCTTGGACACGGCGTCCAGGCATTCCCAGGGGGCGAGCATGTCGAGGATGACGCGGTCGACGTCGGGGTCGCTCAGGTTGTCCTGGAGGTCGCCGACGGTGAGCTGCCAGGCGGGGTGGGGGCCGCCGAAGTAGCGCTCGACGTTCGCTTGCGCGATCTCGGCGAAGTCCTCGCGGCGTTCGTAGCTGTGCAGCATGCCCTGGTCGCCGATGGCGCGCAGCAGGAAGCTGCTGAGGGAGCCGGAGCCGACGCCGGCTTCGACGACGCGGGCGCCGGGGAAGATGTCGGCGAAGGCGAGGATCTGCCCCGCGTCCTTGGGGTAGACCACGGCTGCGCCGCGGGGCATGGACAGGACGTAGTCGGGGAGCAGGGGGCGCAGTGCCAGATAGGCGACGTTCCCCGTGGTGCGGACAACGCTGCCCTCGGGAGCGCCGATCAGCTCGTCGTGGGGGAAAGAACCCTTGTGGGTGTGGAAGTTCTTTCCCTCTTCGAGCGTGAACGTGTAGTGGCGGCCCTTGGGGTCGGTCAGCTGAACCTGGTCCCCGACCTTGAAGGGCCCGCGCCTGCGGGCGGCACCGGTCGGTTCGGACATGTGAACAGCCTACCGGTCCCCGCGGGGGCCTCCGACCACCGCTTCATCGGCCTGCGCGGGCGTGCGACGGGCGGGCGGGGGAGCACCGCGTTGGGAGGGCGGGTGCCGGGAGGAGGTTGGTCAGGAGGGTCGGGCCATGGCTTTGACGAAGGCCTTTTCCACGTCGGACGCGGAGAGGACGCCGTAGATCTCGCCGGAGTCCTCGACGACCAGGTACTCGGTGGCGGGGGCGGCGCGGAGGGCGTCGAGGAGGTCTTCGCCGGCGAGTTCGGCGGAGACGCGCATGCCGTCGGTGAGGTCCTGGGCGAGGCCGCTGACGGCGACCCAGGGGCGGCGGTGTTCGGGGACGCCGACGATGGCGGCTTCGCGGACGAGGGAGACGGGTTCGCCTGCGGGGTCGACGACGACGAGGGCGCGGGCGCCGGCTTCGTTGGCGCGGCGCAGTGCCTCGGAGAGGGGGGTGTCGGTCTCGACGGGGACGGCGCGGCGGGTGAGGGTGCGGGCCTGGAGTTCGGGGAGGTGTTCGCGCAGTCGGGCCATGCGGAGGCTGTTGCCGGCGCCGGTCCAGATGATGGCGGCGAGGATCGCGGCCAGCAGGGCGTCGAGGACGGTGTCCATGCCGACGCTGTCCTCGGCAGCGGAGCCGAGCAGTCCGGACTGGGTGAGCAGGGGCAGTCCGATGAGCACGGAGATGGCGAGGGCGCGGCCCACCCAGGCGGCGGCGACGGTGCCTGTCATCGGTCTGCCGGTGATCTTCCAGACGACGGCGCGGAGCATGCGGCCGCCGTCGAGGGGCAGTCCGGGCAGCAGGTTGAACGCGGCCACGATCAGGTTGGAGATCATCAGGCCGGCGAGCAGGACGCCGGGGACGGTGCCGGGTTCGACGGCCTGGAGGGCGACGTAGAAGATGCCCGCGAGGATCAGGGAGAGCAGGGGGCCGACGAAGGCGAGGACGAATTCGCGGCCCGGGGTCTCGGACTCCTTCTCGATCTCGGAGACGCCGCCGAAGAACTGGAGCTGGATGCGGCGCACCGGCAGTTTGAAGCGGAGGGCGGCGACCGTGTGGGCGAGTTCGTGGACGAGTACGGAGGCGTAGAAGGCGACGGCGAAGAAGAGGGAGACCAGGTAGCGGGCGCCGCCGAGTTCGGGCAGGACGCGGTCGAGTTGGCCGCCGAAGACCCATGTGATCAGGGCGGCGACGAGGAACCAGCTGGGCGCGACGTAGACCGGTACGCCGAAGGGGCGGCCCATGAGGATGCCGCCGCCGGGTTCTTTGGGGCGCTTGGGGGGCTTGGTGGGGGGGAGTTGGGGGCGTGCGGAGGCCGCTGTGCGCTCCGGGTCGTCCACCGGTGCCTTGTGCAGGTCGGCCGGGGTGGTTTCCTCCGGGGTCGCCTTGTCCGGGGTCGTCGTGTCCGGGGTCGTCGTGTCCGTCGGCGGCTTCGTGTCCGTCGGCGGCTTCGTGTCCGTCGGCGGCTTCGTGTCCTCGGTGGGGTCGGCGGCCTTGGCGGCGGGCTCCTCGGCGGCGGGCTCCTGCGGGGCGGCGGCGTCCTCGGGGTGCTTCGGGTTCTCGGGGTTCGTCGGGGGGGTGCTTTCCGCCGCCGGTGTCTCGGTCGGGTCGCGGTGTGCGCGCTCGGGCGCCTCGTCGCTGCCGGACCGCGGCTGCCCGCTCCCGCCGCTCGTCTCCACGATGTCCCCTCGTTCGAAGCGTCTTCCGCGCCCGGTGGCCGGGCGGAAGGGTCTGTGGTCGATGCTATGCGGTCGTCGTGGTGGGTTCCGCCCCGGCACCCCCTCTGTTTTCCCCCGCGCCGCATGTGTCACACGGGTGTCGACGTGCGGTGTCGGGGGCGGTGGTCGTACGAGGCCGTGGCTGTCACTGTCAGTGGTGGGCCGTATGGTCTGTCGTCATGGAAACCAGCACCGACCGCACCGGCACCGGCCCCGAGGGCGGCGACCCGGTGGGCGGCGAAGGCGGTCGTCCTGCCGTGCGGGCCGCCGCGCCTCCCGCCTCGCTGTCGCCCTCACGTGCGGGCGATTTCATGCAGTGTCCGCTGCTGTACCGGTTCCGGGTGATCGACCGGTTGCCGGAGAAGCCGAGCGAGGCGGCGACGCGCGGCACGTTGGTGCACGCGGTGCTGGAGCGGCTGTTCGACGCACCGGCGGCCGAGCGGACGGTTCCGCGTGCCAAGTCGTTGGTGCCCGGGCAGTGGGACCGGCTGCGGGAGACCCGGCCGGAGGTGGTCGAGCTGTTCGCGGACGACCCGGAGGGTGAGCGGCTGGCACGCTGGCTGGGTGAGGCCGAGCGGCTGGTCGAGCGCTGGTTCACGTTGGAGGATCCGACGCGGCTGGAGCCCGCCGAGCGCGAGATGTTCGTGGAGGCGGAGCTGGAGTCGGGGCTCCGGCTGCGCGGGATCATCGACCGGGTGGATGTGGCGCCCACCGGTGAGGTGCGGATCGTCGACTACAAGACGGGGAAGGCGCCGCGGCCGGAGTACGCCGAGGGCGCGCTGTTCCAGATGAAGTTCTACGCGCTGGTGGTGTGGCGGCTGAAGCAGGTGGTGCCGCGCCGGCTCCAGCTCGTCTATCTCGGCAGTGGTGATGTGCTGACGTACGACCCGGTGGTCGCGGATCTGGAGCGGGTGGAGCGGAAGCTGCTCTCACTGTGGGAGGCGATCCGGCTGGCCACGGAGAGCGGGGACTGGCGGCCGCGGCCGACCAAGCTGTGCGGTTGGTGTGATCATCAGGCGGTCTGTCCGGAGTTCGGTGGGACTCCCCCGCCGTATCCGCTTCAGGTGAGGTCAGCCGAGTCGGGCGGTGCGGCGCAGGGCAGAATGGGGCCGGACTAGCCGAAGGAGACTTTCGTGGCCATCCGCGTCCTACTGGTCGACGACCAGCCGCTGCTGCGTACCGGGTTCCGGATGATTCTGGAGGCGGAGCAGGACATCGCGGTCGTCGGGGAGGCCGGGGACGGCCTTCAGGCGATCGACCAGGTGCGGGCGCTTCAGCCCGATGTGGTTCTGATGGATATCCGCATGCCCCGGATGGACGGGGTGGAGGCGACCCGGCAGATCACCGGGCCGGGGCGGGACGGTCCGGCGAAGGTGCTGGTGCTGACCACCTTCGATCTGGACGAGTACGTGGTGGAGGCGTTGCGGGCGGGTGCCAGTGGGTTCCTGTTGAAGGACGCTCCGGCGAACGAGCTGGTGCAGGCGATCCGGGTGGTCGCGGCGGGTGAGGCGATGCTCGCGCCGAGCATCACGCGCCGGCTCCTCGACAAGTACGCGGAGCATCTGCCGTCGGGTGACGAGCCGGTGCCGGACACGTTGCACACGCTGACCGACCGTGAGGTCGAGGTGCTGAAGCTGGTGGCGCGGGGTCTGTCGAACGCGGAGATCGCCGCCGATCTGTTCGTCAGCGAGACCACGGTGAAGACGCATGTGGGTCATGTGCTCACCAAGTTGGGGTTGCGGGACCGGGTGCAGGCGGCGGTGTACGCGTACGAGAGCGGGTTGGTGCGCCCCGGCGCGCAGTAGGCGGGCCGCACGGTGACAACGCGCCGAGGGCGCCCTCTTCCGGTGGAAGAGGGCGCCCTCGGTCGTCGGGGCGGTGTCGGGGGTCAGCCCTTGCTGATCTCCCAGAAGCGGAACACGGTCGACGCGTCCAGGCAGTACTCCAGGCCGTAGACGTCGTCGCGGACGACGGCGTACTGGTTGGCCTGCCAGACGGGGAGGAGGGGGACGTCGGCGGCGACGATGTTCTGGAGTTCGGCGTACTCCTTCTCCGTGGAGGAGCGCTCGCTCTGGGCGGCGGTCGTCGTGAGGAGTTCACCGGTGATGGTGTCGTTGGTGTAGTTGTTGCCAAGGACGTTGCCCTTGCCGAAGAAGGGGCTGGTGAAGTTGTCGGGGTCCGGGTAGTCGGGGACCCAGCCCTTCACGTAGACGCCGTACTTGCCGGCGGCTATGTCCTTCTCGTACTGGTCGAAGGCGACGGACTCGACCTTGGCGTCGAACAGGCCGCTGTCGTTGAGCTGTTCGGCGATGGCCTTCAGTTCCTGGTCGGTCGAGGGGCCGTAGCGCGACGGGGTGGACCAGAGGGTCAGTTCGACCTTGTCGGTGATGTTGTCGGCGCGCAGGGCGGCCTCGGCCTTGGCGCGGGAGGGGCGGGCGCCGTAGGTGTCGAAGAAGGCCGTGTTGTGGCCGGTGATGCCGGCCGGGATGATCGAGTACAGCGGGGTCGCGGTGCCCTGGTAGACCTCGTCGACGAGGGACTCGCGGTCCAGGAGGTAGGCGATGGCCTGGCGGACGCCGAGCTTGCCGGTGATGGGGTCGTCCATGTTGAAGACCAGGTGCTGGACCTCGGCGCCGGAGCCGTCGACGATGTCGACGCCGTTGGCGGTGGAGGTCTCGGTCTCGATGTCGGAGATGTCGGCGGCGCTGAGGCCGCGGTAGGTGACGTCGAGTTCGCCCTCGAGCAGGGCCTGCTTCAGGGCGTCCTGATCACCGTGGAAGAACTTGAGGGTGACGCCCTCGTTCTCGACGTCGGCGGTGCCCCGGTAGTTCTCGTTGACGCTGAAGACGGCCTCGTCCTCGCCGAAGGACTCCAGCTTGTAGGGGCCGGAGCCGACCGCCTCGCCGTCCTTGCGGAGGCCGTCGGCGTCGTAGGCGCTCTCGTCGACGATGGAGCCGGCGCCGGAGGCGATCTTGCTGGGGAAGGTGGCGTCGGCGTACTTGAGGTTGAAGCGGACGGTCTTGTCGTCCGGTGTCTCGACCTTGCCGAGCATGGGGAACATGATGGCCGGGCCGACCTCGTCGTTGATCTTCAGCATGCGGTCGAAGGAGAACTTGACGTCCTTCGCGGTGAGCGCCTCACCGTTGCTGAACTTCAGGCCGTCCTTGAGCGTGCACTCGTAGACCTTGGTGCCGCTGTCCGTGAAGGAGCAGTCCTCGGCGAGGTCCGGTTCGGGCTCGGTGGCACCGTTGGGGAAGCTCAGCAGGGACTGGAAGACGTTGTTGAAGAGGAGCCAGGACCCGGGGTCGTAGCCGGAGGCGGGGTCGGTGGCGAGGACGTCGTCGGACATCCCCATCACCACGTTGGAGCCGGAGTCCCCGGATCCCCCCGATTCGGAGCCGCAGCCGGTCAGCAGGCCGGCGGCCAGCCCTGTCGCGATGGTCAGGACGGGCCACTGCGTGCGCATGTTCACGTATCGATGCCTTGTGTCGTCGGGTGCGTTGGGGACGCTCCGGGCTCCCCCAGAGGCCGGCAGGCCTCTGCCCGGGGCGGGGATCGAGGTGTCGATCAGTTGCCCACGCCGCGGCCCAGCTCCCAGAGCTGGAGCGTCGAGGCGGAGTTGAGGGCGTATTCGGCGCCGGTGATGTCGTCGCGGGCGGCGACGTACTGCTTGCCCTGCCACAGCGGCAGGATGGGCACGTCGTCGGCCACGATGTCCTGGATGCTGGCGAGGCTGTCCACGGCGGTGAGACGGTCGGCCTCGCGGCGGGACTCCGGGATCAGCTTGCCGCGGATCTCCTTGTTGGCGTACGGCGAGCCGAGGAAGTTGTCCTTGTCGAGGAAGGGCGCGAGGTAGTTGTCGGCGTCGGGGAAGTCCGGGAACCAGCCCATGCCGTAGACGGCGTACTCGCCTTCCTGCTCGGCGGGGCGGAACGTCGACCAGGGCGCGCCCTTGATGGTGACGTCGAACAGGCCGCTGTCGTCGAGTTGCTTCTTCAGCAGCTCGAACTCCTTCTTCGTGGCCGCGCCGTAGTGGTCGGTCGTGTAGTGGAGGGTCAGCTTCACCGGGGTGGTGACGCCGGCCTCCGCCAGGGTCGACTTGGCCTTGGCGATGTCCGGGTCGCCGTACTTGTCGAAGAAGGAGTTGGAGTGGCCGGTGATGCCGGCCGGGACGAGCGAGAAGAGGGGTTCGACCTGGGAGCCGTACACCTTGGAGACGAGTTCGGCGCGGTCGATGACCTCGGCCATGGCCCGGCGGACGGCGGTGCTCTCGACCGGGGCGGCGTCGGTGTTGAAGGCGAGGTAGCGGATCTCCAGGCCGGTGGACTCGACCACGTCGATGTCGCTGTCGTCGGACGCGGAGAGCTTGTCGATCTGCTCCGGTGTCATGGTGCGGGTCATCAGGTCGATGTCGCCGTCCCGCAGGGCGGTGCCCATGGCGTCGGCGCCGGCGAAGGAGCGCAGCTCGACCTTGTCGTTCTTCGGGTCCAACTGCCCCTGGTAGTTGGGGTTCTTGGTGAAGACGGCCTTGACCAGCTCGTTGTTCTCGACCTCGGTGTCCATGGTGTACGGACCGGAGCCGTCGACCTGGAAGCCGTCGCGCAGTTTGCCCTTGTCGTAGTCGGCCGGGTTGACGATGCCGGCGACCGGGGTGGAGAGCTTGTACGGGAGGGTCGCGTCGGGGCTGTTGAGGTGGAAGATCACCTCTTTGCCCTTGGTCTCGACGAGGTCGATCGTGGACAGCAGGGCGAAGACACCGCTGTCGGCCTTGAGGGCGCGGGCCCGGTCGATGGAGAACTTCACGTCCTCGGCGGTGACCGGGTCGCCGCTCGCGAATTTCAGGCCGTCGCGCAGCTTGCAGACGTAGCGCTCGTTGCCGGTGTCGGTGAAGGAGCAGCTGGAGGCGGCCTCGGGTTCCGGCTCGCCGTCGCCGCGGGGCTGGACCAGGAGGGTCTGGACGGTCTGGCGGAGGATGTTCCAGGTGCCGACGTCGTAGGCGTAGGCCGGGTCGACGGGGGCCGGGGCCTCCTTCGAGGCGGTGAACCGGTCGGTGGTGCCGACGACGATCGCGTCACCGCTGCCGCCCGCGCTGTCCGTCGCCTGGCAGGAGGCGAGCACCGGGGTGAGCAGACCGATCAGGGCCGGCAGCACCAAGGTCTTGCGGTTCATTGCTCGAAATTCTCCAGAGCTGTGTTCCGAGACGGGTGCCGGCGGGGTGGTGCGAGCGCGTCACGGGAAGTACGGCGATGTTCTCGTGTCGAGATTAGCCCGCACTGTCAGAGTGGCTGGTACGCACCGGAGTTGGGCCCTCCTCACGCTGCGGAACCGGCTGCGGACACACCGGTGTAGTGCGCACGGAATGTTTGGGGCGCTCTTCACCAATCGGGACACAAACGCGCGGCGAACGCGCTCCGAAGGGGGGCCCGAGCGCGCATGGACGGCGCGCCCGAACCCCCTTCGAGTGGCAAACCTCACAAGCCGAAAGGGCTTCACATTCGGCGGAATTCAGTCACTGCGGCGAATTCGTTGCAGCGATCCGAATTCCCGGCCGGAACCCCATGAGTGATCTTGGAATTCCTTGTATTTTCAATTGCTTACGTGATCACCGATCAGGCCGCGCAGGAACGGCAGGTCGACCTCTTCCAGTGAGGTCACGACGGTGCGGCGGGCGGCGGGGGCGATGGGGGCGACGGACGGGACGGCCACCACGTGGCAGCCGGCGGCCTCGGCGGCGGCGACACCGGTCGCGGTGTCCTCGATGACCGCGCACCTGGCCGGCTCCGCGCCCAGCCCGGCGGCCGCGAGGAGGTAGGGGTCGGGGAACGGCTTGGTCCGCTCGACCTCGTCGCCCGCGACGGTCAGCGCGAAGTGCTGGGGGCCCAGGGAGGTGAGGACGCGGTCGATGATGCGCCGGTGGGAGGCGGAGACCAGGGCCGTGGGGACGCCGTGCGCGGCGAGTTCGGCAAGGAGTCTGGACGCGCCGGGCATCAGCGGCAGCGCGCGTCCGATGCGGGCCTCGAAGCCGTCGTTGAGCAGGACGGACAGCTCGGGCAGGGCGATGTCGGCGCCGGTGGCCTCGATCAGGAAGCCCGCGCTGCGGCTCATGGGGCCGCCGACCACGACATGGCGCCAGGAGTCGTCGAGGGTGTGCCCGAGACCGGCGAAGATCTCGACCTCCACGTCCCACCAGAAGCCCTCGGTGTCCACCAGGGTGCCGTCCATGTCCAGGAGCACGGCCTGCAGTGCGGAGCCTTCGGCCGTACGGGTTCCGAGCGCGGGGATCGTCGTGGTCATCCGGCGCACCTCCTTGTGGGACGAGCAGGCCGGTTCCCGGATGGGGAACCGGCCTGCGGTGGACCGACCAGTGTACGACGCCGCGCTCGGAAGCGCCCTTTGTCGGGGACCGCGCTGTCGCCCGCGCCGGGCCGGCGGCCTCGAAACACCGCTCGACCCGGCGGAGCGCTCAGCGGGCGTTGAAGTACTTCGCCTCAGGGTGGTGGATCACGATCGCGTCCGTGGACTGCTCGGGGTGGAGCTGGAACTCCTCGGAGAGGTGGACGCCGATCCGCTCGGGCTCAAGGAGCTCGGCGATCTTGGCGCGGTCCTCCAGGTTGGGGCAGGCGCCGTAACCGAGGGAGAAGCGGGCACCCCGGTACTTGAGGTCGAACATGTCCTCGATCGCGGCCGGGTCCTCGCCGGCGAAGCCCAGCTCGGAGCGGACGCGGGCGTGCCAGTACTCGGCGAGGGCCTCGGCCAGCTGCACGGACAGGCCGTGGAGTTCGAGGTAGTCGCGGTAGGAGTCGGAGGCGAAGAGCTTGGCGGTCTCCTCACCGATGCGGGAGCCGACGGTGACGACCTGGAGGCCCACGACGTCAGTCTCGCCGGACTCCTCCGGGCGGAAGAAGTCGGCCAGGCACAGCCGTCGGCCGCGGCGCTGGCGGGGGAAGGAGAAACGGGTCCGCTCGTTGCCCGCGTCGTCCAGGATGATCAGGTCGTCGTCCTTGGACACGCACGGGAAGTAGCCGTAGACGACGGCCGCTTCGAGCAGGTTCTCGGTCTGGAGCTTGTCCAGCAGGCCGCGCAGCCGGGGCCTGCCCTCGGTCTCCACGAGCTCCTCGTACGTGGGCCCGTCGCCGGTGCGGGCCTGCTTGAGCCCCCACTGGCCCTTGAAGAGGGCACCCTCGTCGAGCCAGGTGGCGTACTCCTTGAGCTGGATGCCCTTGATGACGCGGGTGCCCCAGAAGGGCGGGGTGGGGATGGGGTTGTCGATGGCGACGTCCGAGCGGACGTGGCCCTCTTCGGGGCGCTCCTCGACCTGTACGGCGGCGGCCGCACGGACGCGGCGCTGCTTGAGCTCGGGCAGCTTGGCGCCGGGGACGCCCCGCTTGACGCCGATCAGAGCATCCATCAGGCGCAGGCCCTCGAAGGCGTCGCGGGCGTAGCGGACCTCGCCCTCGTAGATCTCGTGGAGGTCCTGTTCGACGTACGCCCTGGTCAGGGCGGCACCGCCGAGGATCACCGGGTACTCGGCGGCCAGCTTGCGCTGGTTGAGTTCCTGGAGGTTCTCCTTCATGATCACGGTCGACTTCACAAGGAGGCCGGACATGCCGATGACGTCGGCCCTGTGCTCCTGCGCGGCTTCGAGGATCGCGGAGACCGGCTGCTTGATGCCGATGTTGACGACGTTGTAGCCGTTGTTGGTGAGGATGATGTCGACGAGGTTCTTGCCGATGTCGTGGACGTCGCCGCGGACGGTGGCGAGCACGATCGTGCCCTTGCCGTCGTCGTCCGTCTTCTCCATGTGCGGTTCGAGGTAGGCGACGGCCGTCTTCATGACCTCGGCTGACTGGAGGACGAACGGGAGCTGCATCTGGCCGGAGCCGAAGAGCTCGCCGACGACCTTCATGCCCTCCAGGAGGGTGTCGTTGACGATGTCGAGGGCGGGTCGGGTCGTCAGGGCCTCGTCGAGGTCCGCCGCCAGGCCGTTCTTCTCGCCGTCGATGATGCGGCGCTGAAGTCGCTCGTCCAGGGGCAGGGCGGCGAGTTCCTCCGCCTTGCCGGCCTTGAGGGACTTGGTGGTGGCGCCCTCGAACAGGGCCATCAGCTTCTGGAGCGGGTCGTAGCCCTCCGCGCGCCGGTCGTAGACGAGGTCGAGGGCGGTGGTGACCTCCTCCTCGCTGAAGCGGGCGATGGGGAGGATCTTCGACGCGTGCACGATCGCCGAGTCGAGGCCCGCCTTGACGCACTCGTCGAGGAAGACCGAGTTGAGCAGCATGCGGGCGGCCGGGTTGAGGCCGAAGGAGATGTTGGACAGGCCGAGGGTGGTCTGCACGTCCGGGCGGCGGCGCTTGAGTTCGCGGATCGCCTCGATCGTGGCGATGCCGTCCTTGCGGGACTCCTCCTGGCCGGTACAGATGGTGAAGGTCAACGTGTCGATGAGGATGTCCGACTCGTTGATGCCCCAGTTCGTCGTCAGGTCCTCGATCAGCCGTTCGGCGATGGCGACCTTGTGCTCGACGGTACGGGCCTGGCCCTCCTCGTCGATCGTCAGCGCGATCAGCGCGGCGCCGTGCTCCTGGGCCAGCTTCGTGACCTTGGCGAAGCGGGACTCCGGTCCGTCGCCGTCCTCGTAGTTCACCGAGTTGATGACGGCGCGCCCGCCGAGCTTCTCCAGGCCTGCCTGGAGGACGGGAACCTCCGTGGAGTCCAGAACGATCGGCAGCGTGGAGGCGGTGGCGAAGCGGCCGGCGAGTTCGTTCATGTCGGCGACGCCGTCGCGGCCGACGTAGTCCACGCACAGGTCGAGCATGTGCGCGCCCTCGCGGATCTGGTCGCGGGCCATCTCCACACAGTCGTCCCAGCGGGCGTCGAGCATGGCCTCGCGGAACTTCTTCGACCCGTTGGCGTTCGTCCGCTCGCCGATCGCCATGTACGCGGTGTCCTGGCGGAACGGGACCGTCTGGTAGAGCGAGGCGGCGCCGGGTTCGGGCTGCGGCCGGCGCTCGACGGGCGTGGCGCCCTGCACGCGCTCCACGAGCTGCCGCAGGTGCTCCGGGGTGGTGCCGCAGCAGCCGCCGACCAGGTTCAGGCCGTAGTCCCGTACGAAGGTGTCCTGGGCGTCGGCCAGGCCCTCGGGGTCGAGCGGGAAGTGGGCGCCGTCCTTGGTGAGGATCGGCAGGCCGGCGTTGGGCATGCAGAGCAGCGGG
This sequence comes from Streptomyces adelaidensis, assembly GCF_016598475.1. Lineage (GTDB taxonomy): Bacteria > Actinomycetota > Actinomycetes > Streptomycetales > Streptomycetaceae > Streptomyces > Streptomyces adelaidensis. The sequence goes on along the minus strand of NZ_JAEMUX010000015.1, from coordinate 927 downwards.
GTGGTGGAGTGGCGGGACAGATAGCGCAGGTGCTCGCTCATCTCGGCCGGGCCGGTCGAGCAGTTCAGGCCGATCATGTCGATGCCGAGCGGTTCGAGCGCGGTCAGCGCGGCGCCGATCTCCGAGCCGAGCAGCATCGTGCCGGTCGTCTCGAAGGCCATGGAGACCAGCAGGGGTACGTCGAGGCCGGTGGCCTCCATGGCGCGGCGGGCACCCAGGATCGACGACTTCGTCTGGAGGAGGTCCTGCGTGGTCTCCACGATCAGGGCGTCGGCGCCGCCGGCGAGCAGGCCCTCGGCGTTCGCCTGGAATCCGTCGCGGAGCGTGGTGTAGCCGATGTGGCCGAGGGACGGCAGCTTCGTACCCGGGCCGATGGAGCCCAGGACCCAGCGCTGGCGGCCGTCGCGGGCGCCGAACTCGTCGGCCGTCTCGCGGGCGATGCGAGCGCCGGCCTCGGACAGCTCGTACACGCGCTCGGCGATGTCGTACTCGGACGCCGCCGTGTGATTGGCGCCGAACGTGTTCGTCTCGACGCAGTCGACGCCCACCGAGAAGTACGCCTCGTGGACGAAGCGCACGATGTCGGGCCGGGTGACGTTCAGGATCTCGTTGCAGCCTTCGAGGTTCTCGAAGTCCTCCAGCGTGGGGTCCTGGGCTTGGAGCATGGTGCCCATCGCGCCGTCGGCGACCACCACGCGGGTCGCGAGGGCCTCGCGCAGCGCGGCGGTTCGGGCCCGGCCGGCGGCGGCTGCGGACGAGAGGGACGGGTTCGGCGACGAGGCCATGGAGATGCTCCCTGGAATGCGACGGCTGTCGGCTTTGCGGCTTCCCGTGGAAGGCGCACGCCGCCAGGGTAGCCCGGAGCGCCACGGATGGTCAGGGGCGTCCACGGGACGGACTGGCGTGGCGCGCTGGGCGTGGCGCGCT
>NZ_JAEMUX010000149.1 GCF_016598475.1 Streptomyces adelaidensis | reverse complement strand
GAGACCACTACCCCATCGGCCCACGCCGCCGTCCGCCCTCGGCAGACAGGTCACGCGAGGGGCGAGCCCGGCCGCTATCGTGCGCGGTCGGCGGTCGGCGGTCGGCGGTCGGCGGTCGGCGGTCGGCGGTCGGCGGTCGGCGGTCGGCGGTCGGCGGTTCAGCCGTCCGCCGCCACCGCCACCGACCGCGCCCACCGGTAGTCCGCCTTGCCGCTGGGGGAGCGCTGGACGGCGTCGGTGAGGACGAGCTGGCGGGGGATCTTGTAGCCGGCGAGGCGGGTACGGCAGTGGGTCTGGATGTCCTCCAGGGAGGGGTGGGCCGCGCCCTCGCGCAGCTGGACCACGGCCGCGACATGGTTGCCCCAGCGGGCGTCGGGCACCCCGGCGACCAGCGCGTCGTACACGTCGGGGTGGGCCTTGAGGGCCTGCTCGACCTCCTCCGGGTACACCTTCTCGCCACCGGTGTTGATGCACTGCGAGCCCCGGCCGAGGACGGTGACGACGCCCTCCTCGTCCACGGTCGCCATGTCCCCGAGGAGCACCCAGCGTTCACCGTCCTTCTCGAAGAAGGTCTCGGCGGTCTTCCCCGGGTCGTTGTAGTAGCCGAGGGGGACATGGCCGCGCTGGGCGACCCGCCCCGGCACCCCGACCGGGACGGCCTCGTACGTCGCCGGATCCACGACCCGCGTACGGGAGTGGACGCGGATGCGGAAACCGTCGCCCGCGCCCGAGTCCTGAGTCGCCGTGCCGTTGAAGCCGGACTCCGACGAACCGAAGTTGTTCAGCAGCATGGCGTGGGGGACCAGTGCCTGGAACTGCTGCCGGACCGTCTCCGACATGATCGCGCCCGATGACGACACACTGAACAGGGCCGAGCAGTCCGTGCCCTTCATCGGGCCGTTCAGCGCGTCGATGAGCGGGCGCAGCATCGCGTCGCCCACCAGCGACACACTGGTGACCTTCTCCTTCTCGATCGTCCGCAGGGTCTCCTCGGGCACGAACTTGCGGTGGATCACCACCCGTTGGCCGAAGTTGAACCCGATGAACGCGGTGAGGGTGGACGTGCCGTGCATCAGCGGGGCGGTCGGGAAGAACGTGATCCCGTCACCGCCGGCCGCGACCCGCTCGGCCAGCTCCTCCGGCGCCTTCACCGGCTCCCCGGTCGGCGCGCCGCCGCCCAACCCCGAGAAGAACAGGTCCTCCTGACGCCACATCACCCCCTTGGGCATGCCCGTCGTACCGCCGGTGTAGATGATGAACTGGTCGTCGCCCGAGCGGGCCGGGAAGCCCCGTTCGGGCGACGCGGACGCCTCCGCCCCGGCGAAGCCCACGACGCAGAGCGCGGGCACGTGGGGCGCGTCCGGCGCGGGGGTCCCCACCCGCACCAGATGCCGCAGCTTCTCCACCCGCGGCACCGCCTTCGCCACCCGCCCGGTGAACTCCGTGTCGAAGACCAGGCCCACCAGATCCGCGTCGCGATAGAGGTAGACCAACTCCTCCTCTACGTAGCGGTAGTTGACGTTGACCGGCACGATCCGGGCCTTCAGGCAGCCCAGCGCGGTCTGCAGGTACTCGATGCCGTTGTAGAGGTGCAGCCCCACATGCTCACCGGGCCCGATCCCGCTGTCGAGCAGATGGTGCCCGATCCGGTTCGCCGCCGCGTCCAGCTCCGTGTACGTCAGCCGGCGCTCCGCGCCCGTACCGGGGATGTCGAGGTATGCGAGGGCCGCCCGGTCTGGGACCACGTCGACGACCGACTCGAACAGGTCGGCAAGGTTGTACTCCACCGCGCTCCTCCTGACGCCGGACGTGCCCGACACGCGTGCGGTAACCGTCGGTTCGCCGGTCATCAGAGCAAAGGGCGCCGTGACTGTGAAGGGTTCGCGCAGAAGAAATCTGACTGTGTGTCAGAAAACCCTTGTACTGGCCCCGCGCCTCCTGCAACCTGTTCTCGTTCCGGCGACGGAACAACCTGTTCTCGCTCTGCCGGCCGGGAGGAAGCGATGGGTGGTACCGAACACCTCACCGTGCGGCGCGAAGGCGCCACACTGGTGCTCACGCTCAACAGGCCCGAGGCCAAGAACGCGCTGTCCCTGCCGATGCTCGTCGGCCTCCACGACGGCTGGGTCGAGGCCGACGAGGACGACGCGATCCGCTCGATCGTCCTCACCGGGGCCGGCGGTGCCTTCTGCGCCGGGATGGACCTCAAGGCCCTCGCGGGCAAAGGAATGGAGGGCCAGCAGTACCGGGACCGGCTCAAGGCCGACCCCGACCTGCACTGGAAGGCGATGCTCCGCCACCACCGGCCGCGCAAGCCGGTGATCGCCGCCGTCGAGGGGCACTGCGTCGCGGGCGGCACCGAGATCCTCCAGGGCACCGACATCCGGGTCGCGGGCGAGTCGGCGACCTTCGGCCTCTTCGAGGTCAAACGCGGTCTCTTCCCGATCGGCGGCTCCACCGTCCGCCTCCAGCGGCAGATCCCGCGCACCCACGCCCTGGAGATGCTGCTCACCGGGCGGCCGTACAGCGCGAGCGAGGCCGCCGGTGTCGGGCTGATCGGGCATGTCGTGCCCGACGGCACGGCCCTGGCCGAGGCGCTGCAGATCGCCGAGCGGATCAACGCGTGCGGACCCCTGGCGGTCGAGGCCGTCAAGGCGTCCGTGTACGAGACCGCGGAGCTGACCGAGACGGAGGGGCTCGCCGCCGAGCTGAAGCGGGGGTGGCCGATCTTCGACACGGCCGACGCGAGGGAAGGGGCTCGTGCCTTCGCCGAGAAGAGGCCCCCTGTCTACAAGCGGACGTAGGCGTTTCGTTCGTGGGCCGGGTTTTTGGCCGCGGGCCGTCCGTGGCCGGTCGCGCGGTTCCCCGCGCCCCTGACGGGGCGCTCCTGTCGACGCTCTTTGAAGGAGGCAGCCCCTGATGTCCGCAGTCCTCAAGGCACCCGTCACCGTCGAGTTTCCCTTCACTCGTTCCCTCGGGCCCGTCCAGAGCGCCTTTCTCACCGGGCTGCGGGAACGGGTCGTCCTCGGTGTGCGCACCGGTGACGGACGCACGCTTGTCCCGCCCGTCGAGTACGACCCCGTCACCGCCGAGGAGATCCGCGACGTGGTCGAGGTCGCCCCCACCGGCACCGTCACCACCTGGGCATGGAACCACGCCCCACGCCGGGGCCAGCCCCTCGCCGGCCCCTTCGCCTGGGTCCTGGTACGCCTCGACGGCGCCGACACCGCCCTGCTGCACGCCCTCGACGCCCCTGGCCCCGACGCCGTACACACCGGCATGCGCGTCCGCGTCCGCTGGGCCGAGGAACGCACGGGTGCCATCACGGACATCGCCTGCTTCGAGCCGTACGACGGTGAAGCGGGGCAACTCACCGGCGGCACAGGCGAGTTCGAGAACCCGGTCGGTGGCATCGTCGCCCCCGCGCGCCTCGACTACACCTACTCGCCCGGCCGGGCCCAGACCGCCTACATCAACGCCCTCGCCGACCGCAGGACCGTCGGCGAGCGCTGCCCGTCCTGCCGCAAGGTGTACGTCCCGCCGAGGGGCGCCTGCCCGACCTGCGGAGTCGCCACCGAGGAGCGGGTGGAGGTCGGGCCGGGCGGCACGGTCACCACGTTCTGCATCGTCAACATCAAGGCGAAGAACCTCGACATCGAAGTCCCCTACGTCTACGCCCACATCGCCCTCGACGGCGCCGACCTCGCGCTGCACGGCCGGATCGGCGGGATCCCGTACGACCAGGTGCGGATGGGGCTCAGGGTCGAACCCGTGTGGACGGAAGGCGGCCGTTACCCCGACCACTACCGCCCCACCGGCGAACCCGACGGGGACTACGACATGTACAAGGAGCTGCTATGACCCGGGACATCGCGGTCGTCGCCTTCGCCCAGTCCGACACCCTGCGCAGCACCGAGGAGGTGTCCGAGGTCGAGATGCTCATGCCGGTCCTGCACGACGTCCTCGCGCGGACCGGCCTGAAGACCGCCGACATCGGCTTCACCTGCTCCGGTTCCAGCGACTACCTGGCGGGCCGCGCCTTCTCCTTCACCCTCGCCCTCGACGGCGTCGGCGCCTGGCCGCCCATCTCCGAGTCGCACGTCGAGATGGACGGCGCGTGGGCGCTGTACGAGGCCTGGGTGAAGCTCCGCACGGGGGACGCCGACACCGCGCTCGTCTACGCGTACGGCAAGTCCTCGCCCGGCTCCGTACGGGACGTCCTGACCCGCCAGCTCGACCCGTACTACGTGGCGCCGCTCTGGCCCGACTCCGTCGCCCTCGCCGCCCTCCAGGCGCAGGCCCTCATCGACGCGGGAGAGACCGACGAACCCGCGCTGGCGGCGATCGGCGCCCGCAGCCGCGCCACCGACAACCCGCGCGCCCAGCCGCGCGGCCCGGTGCCGCGGGGCGACTACGTGGTACGGCCCCTGCGCACCGGCGACTGCCCGCCGATCGGCGACGGCGCCGTCGCCGTGGTGCTCGCGGCGGGGGAGCGGGCCCGCGACCTGTGCGGGCGCCCCGCCTGGATCCGGGGCCTCGACCACCGCATCGAGGCCCACTCGCTGGGCGTGCGCGACCTCACCGACTCGCCCTCGACCAGGCTGGCCGCCGAACGGGCCGGCGCCTTCGAACGGCCCGTCGACACCGCCGAGTTGCACGCGCCGTTCAGCGCGCAGGAGGTCGTCCTGCGCAGGGCCCTCAAGCTCGGCGGCGACGTCCGCGTCAACCCGTCCGGCGGCGCCCTCGCCGCCAACCCGATGATGGCCGCCGGACTCGCCCGTATCGGGGAGGCCGCCGCCCGCATCCACCGGGGCGAGTCCGACCGGGCTCTCGCCCACGCCACCTCGGGTCCCTGTCTGCAACAGAACCTGGTCGCCGTACTCGAAGGGGATCCACGATGAGCAAGGAGCCCGTGGCCGTCGTAGGGATCGGCCAGACCAAGCATGTGGCGGCCCGCCGGGACGTGTCGATCGCCGGGCTCGTCCGGGAGGCGGCCCGACGGGCCCTGGACGACGCCGAGTTGACCTGGGCCGACATCGAGGCCGTCGTCATCGGCAAGGCGCCCGACTTCTTCGAGGGCGTCATGATGCCCGAGCTGTACCTCGCGGACGCGCTCGGCGCGGTCGGCAAGCCCATGATGCGGGTGCACACGGCCGGCTCGGTCGGCGGATCGACCGCGCTGGTCGCCGCGAGCCTGATCGCCGGTCGCGTCCACGGCACCGTACTGACGCTGGCGTTCGAGAAGCAGTCCGAGTCGAACGCGATGTGGGGTCTGTCCCTGCCGATCCCGTTCCAGCAGCCGCTGCTGGCGGGCGCGGGCGGCTTCTTCGCCCCGCACGTCCGGGCGTACATGCGGCGCAGCGGCGCCCCAGACACCGTCGGCTCGCTGGTGGCGTACAAGAACCGCCGCAACGCGCTGAAGAACCCGTACGCGCACCTCCACGAGCACGACATCACCCTGGAGAAGGTCCAGGCCTCGCCCATGCTGTGGGACCCGATCCGCTACTCGGAGACCTGCCCGTCCTCCGACGGGGCCGTCGCGATGGTCCTCACCGACCGCGCGGGGGCGGCCCGCGCGCCCCGCCCCGCCGCGTGGATGCACGGCGGGGCGATGCGCAGCGAACCGACACTGTTCGCCGGCAAGGACAGCGTGTCGCCGCGCGCGGGCCGGGACTGCGCGGCCGACGTGTACCGGCAGGCGGGCATCGCCGACCCGCGCCGGGAGATCGACGCGGTGGAGATGTATGTGCCGTTCTCCTGGTACGAGCCGATGTGGCTGGAGAACCTCGGTTTCGCCGACGTGGGGGAGGGCTGGAAACTCACCGAGTCCGGGGTCACCGAACTGGACGGGGATCTTCCGGTCGACATGTCCGGCGGGGTGCTGTCCACCAATCCCATCGGCGCCTCCGGCATGATCCGCTTCGCGGAGGCGGCGCTCCAGGTGCGAGGGCTGGCCGGAGAACACCAGGTCGAGGGCGCCCGCCGGGTGCTCGGGCACGCCTACGGCGGCGGCTCGCAGTTCTTCTCGATGTGGCTGGTCGGCGCCGAGCCGCCCACCTCCTGAACCTTCCCCTCACGTGGCCTGTCGGCGGTGGTGGCCGATCGCTAGTCTGGCGGGCGGACGACGAACCGGGAGGAGCACGGACGTGGCCGAGAGCACCATGGAGCAGCGATCGCTCGACGGCTGGCACAAGCCGGCGGAGCTGGACCTCAGCAACGCGGACTGGCGGTCCAGCAGCCAGGGGCGGGGAGATGTCCAGATCGCCTTTGTCGAGGGCTTCATCGCCATGCGCAACAGCGGCAGCCCCGAGAGCCGCTCACTGATCTTCACCCCAGCCGAGTGGGGCGCCTTCGTGTCGGGGGCCCGCGAGGGCGAGTTCGACCTGACCTGAGCGGCCGGACGTGTTCCGTCGGTGGGCGGCCGGGGCCACCCACCGACGGGGAGGGGAGAGCGCCGATCAAGGACCGGTCCTTTGCCGGGGGCCTCCGGGTCCGTCCGTCGCCGTCGCCGGCCCGGTCGCCTGAGGGTCTTTGACGGCAACTCACCGAAGCGCACCCGGCACGGCTCGGCGATCCGCCCGGAACGGCCGAACCCCCGCCCGTACGCCGCCGCGCCGCCCGTACACCGCCGCCCCGACCGTCGGTCCCGCCCCCCGGGGCGGCCGGGCTCAGGTCGGCGTGTGCCCGGCCCAGGTGAATGTCCCGCAGATACGCCATCGGGGACATGCCGAGCCGGGAGGGGCGAACGCCTCCTGGAGTCGGCGCGCGCCTACCTCCGCGACGGCGGCCGGTTCGACGGTGGTGAGCGCGCACTCCGCATGGGTGCGTGGACGGCGTCCACGGCCCGCGTTGCGGCGTACGGCGCGGGGTCGGTCAGCGGAGGGTGACCTCGTGCGGCCCGTTGTACGGCGCCAGCGACAGCACGGTCCTCGGCGTCCGCAGACCCTTGTGACCCGCGAACAGCTCGCGCGCCGTGGCGAAGTCCACCTCGTCGCCCACCACCGGTGCGACCTCGTCGTACAGCTCGCGGACCGGGTCCACGAGCTCCTGGCCGACCTCGGTCTCCGTTCCCCAGATGTCCCACAGCAGCGTCTCGACCTTGTTGAGGTCCGCGAGGTCGAGCCGGACGTTCCCCGCCACGAACCACTCGCCGAACAGGAGTCCTTCCTCCGGCGGGTGGACGCCGAACGTCCGGGCGTCCGCCTCGCCGGCCCGGATGGCCCGCCAGGCCTTGCCCGCGACGAGGAAACGGTCGCGTGGCACGTCCATCGGGTCGAAGTCGATCTTCCACGCGTCGGCGATCAACGGCTCCGTCAGCTGCGCGTCGGCGAACAGCCAGCCCCGCGCCGGGTCCCAGTACTCGGTGACCACGTGGTCACAGTGGAATCCGTTGTTGCCGAAATAGGTCGCGAAGCCCGACCGGAGCCGGGCGGGCACGCCGATGTGCCGCAGCAGCGAACAGTGCAGCAGCGAGAAGTCGCGGCACACGCCGACGAAACGGTCCCCGGTCTCGCGGCGCCGGGACAGCGGGGCGTCGTTCCGCTCGACGACGATCCGCAGGATGTCGTCGAGGTAGCGCGTCTCGGCGTCGTTGTGCAGCCTGTCCTGCGGATGGACGTGGCGGAACAGCTCGCCCTCACCCCGATGGATCATCAGATCCCTTGCCACGCTGGCGAGTTGTGCGGGATCACGGGGCAGACCGGCGTAGAGCGGGGCGAGATCGCCCGGGTCGGTGAACGCGCTCTGCGTGGAGTAGAAGGCGGCGACGTCCGGTGCGAGGCGTACGGGTGGCATGACTGAACCCCCAGCATGAATCGACCACGCGTTCGATTTGCGGGCCGGTTCGCCTCACCGTGCCAAAATTCACCGGCAATTGTCCACAATCCCCGCAGGGAGTCCCGCGGCGTGGAGGCGTCGACGAACCCGCGACCCGGCGTCACGGACCCTGATGAAGCGTCAGGAGCCAGGCGCGGTGCGGAGGTGTCCGCGGGCTCGCGAGCGGTCACGGAAGCCGAAGGCGGTCCGTGCGGCGAGTTTGACCGGGGTCCAGGTTCGTATGGCCGCTCACCCGTTTACAACTTGCCCGTCCTGAAATCCGCACTGCTCTTGAGGACAGCGGAGTCGACGCTCCAGTTCTCCGGCTGGACCCTCTCCCAGAGACTTCCCTTGCCGAGCTCCCTTCCCACCTGGTCTTCTCGGCGGAACCACTCCTCAGCACTTTTGATCCTGTTGGGGTGAATTTCGTCGAGCAGGGCATAATCCCTGGTGATGATTCCGTGCTTCCACACATTCCAGAAGCCCGTGAAATTGTCGCGGAAGCTCATGGTGCTTTTGTCGTCGGGGTCGGCGTTGTATCCGGCGGGGTGATCGGCAAGCCCCTTCAGGTCAGGACCTTCCCAATACGTGTTCAGATCGGTGTCGATGTACCGAGCCGGATGCCCGGTGACCCTCTCGAATGCCGCAGCCATATCCGCATAGGTCATGTGCTCGATAGCGACTTCGAGATCCATGCCGTTGGCCCGCTCCGGATGGTCGAAGAGCCAGCGAACGTAGAATCCGCAGTCTTCGAGAGCCACGTGAGGAACGGCTCCGTCGCCGAGAGGGACTCGCCATGTGACGACACCGTCCTCGACGCTGGGTGTCATGGGCGTGAGCGGTGAGATCGCCATCTCGATGTAGGGACCTGAAGTGAAGACCGCTGCTCCCGTCCTGTCCCTGTTCTTCTCGTTTTGGAACAGCACCCATTCGGCCATGCGGCCTTTTCCGTCGTAGTGTCCGGTGCGGAAACTGGAGTCGTAGCCCGACTTCTTCAGGGCGTAGTCGAGGTTTCCGTAGACGAAGAACTTGATCCCTTCTTCAATCGCTATCTCGTAACTGCGGAAGGCCCAGTAGGTCTCGGTCTTCTCACCGGTGTTGAATCCGTCGATGTTGATGAATGCCCCGTCACAGCCCCGGAATCCTTCCCGCAGCACCTCTTCGTCGGCGAATGACCCTTCGAGGATGGACACGTTGTCGAGCGCGAGGAGGGCCTGGGCCCGGGGGGACGTGGAGTCGCGGGTGAGGACTCGGACGGAGTACTTCTTGTCGGCGACCAGGGCGCGGACGATGGGCATTCCCTGAGCCCCCTGTGCCTCCGACGACGAAGATCGTGGAAGTGGTGTGGGAAGGCATGGCTTTTGACTCCAGAGGATGAAACCGATCGGTTTCCATCAGCGTACACCGATCGGTTTCTGCTCGGCAAGCGCGCGGGTATCCGGATCTTGTGAAGGCTTCGATCTCGGTCCATGGAGGTCGACGAAGGCGGCGAGCTGTCGCGCCTCGGGGCTGGCCGCGCCTGTGCGCCAGGTGAGGAACTTCCAGCGGACGGGACCGACTTGAGGGCGCTCGGCGCCCGCAACGGCCAGGGCGAGGAACTCGCGCGTGCTGGGGGTCGAGACTGGTAGGCCCGCATGTTGAGGTGTCGTGTATTCGCGGCTGAGGCCCACGGACCATGACGCTGGGTGAGAAGCCGGGCCGGTTGATTGGCTCTGACATGATCGCGCGGTGAGTGATGCGAGGCTGCTGGCCGCGGAGGCCGTTGAGTCACATGTTCGGGCGTTCTTCGAGGGGCATTTCGTGGAGGTCGTCGTCTGCGACCTTGGGCCGGAGCGGCGCGAGGTCGTGCCCGAACTGCGGGTTCTCGTAGTGGGTCCCGGTCCGCGCAGCGACAGTTGGGCCTATGTGACCGCCGGGTGCTGGGCCGCGACGGAGAAGGACGGTCACGGGCTGGAGTTCGTCATGACCGCCCACGCCCAAGACCAGCGGTTCATCGACCTCATGGCGATGATCGCCTACTACCACTGCGGAGGGCATCGGCTCGATCTGGAGCACAGCATGCCGATCGGTGAGCCATGGGTGCCGGGCTCGACCTGCGACCACCTGCTGATCAGCCTGCCCCATCTCCACGGACCTGACCTTGACGATGTCGTGCGATGCCCTTGATGCTTTCGCAGGCCCCGCCCCCCGGCGTCCGGCCACGGCATGAACACCATCAGCCACATGGCGTAACCGTATTGCCGCGGTATCAGCCCCGAGGCGTACGCGCCGCGACAGCCAGGCAGTGCTACGCGGACCAGAGAGCGATTCCTGCGATGGGGAGTGCCGCCATGTCGCGG
>NZ_JAEMUX010000148.1 GCF_016598475.1 Streptomyces adelaidensis | reverse complement strand
ACGGGGTGTCGGTCTCCTCGGAGACGGCGGCGACGGTCGTCGTCATGCCAGACCCCTCTCGGTGAGCAGCTTGTGGACCAGGGCAGCGGACTCCGAAACCGTCTGGTCCTGCGACTCGATCCGCAGATCCGGTGTCTCGGGCGCCTCGTACGGGTCGTCGACACCGGTCAGCCCGGAGATCTCACCGGCCGCCTGCTTGGCGTACAGCCCCTTCACATCGCGTACGGAGCAGACCTCGACCGGCGTCGCCACATGCACCTCGACATACGCGGCACCGCTCGCCGCGTGGCGCTTGCGCACGCCCTCGCGGCTGTCGGCGTAGGGCGCGATGACAGGCACCAGCGCCTTGACGCCGTTGCGGGCGAGCAGGTCGGCGAGGAAGCCGATGCGCTGCACGTTGGTGTGCCGGTCGGCGCGGCTGAAGCCGAGGTCGGCGGTGAGGAACTCGCGGATCTCGTCGCCGTCGAGCACCTCGACGAGGTGGCCGTCCTCGCGGAGCCGGCTCGCGAGCTCGTACGCGATGGTGGTCTTGCCGGCACTCGGCAGACCCGTGAGCCAGACGGTGGCTCCGGTGGCTCCGGTCGTCACTGGGTTCTCCTGGTTCTTCACAGGCACGTGGTTCGTCACGGGGACGGGGTTGTCGGTGGTCTGAGCGGCCTCAGCCGCCACGGTGTTCTCAGGGGTCTCGGCAGGTGCTGCGGCGGTCACAGGTGCAGCCCGCACTCGGTCTTGGCGTTGCCCGCCCAGCGGCCGGCGCGCGCGTCCTCGCCGTCGGCGACCCGGCGGGTGCAGGGGGCGCAGCCGACGGAGGCGTAGCCGTCCATGAGCAGGGGGTTGGTGAGCACGCCGTGCTCGGCGACGTACGCGTCCACGTCGTCCTGGGTCCAGCGGGCGATCGGCGAGATCTTGACCTTGCCGCGCTTCTCGTCCCAGCCGACGACCGGGGTGTTCGCCCGGGTCTCGGACTCGTCGCGGCGCAGACCGGTCGCCCACGCGTCGAACCGGGTCAGGCCTTCTTCGAGCGGCTTGACCTTGCGCAGGAAGCAGCACAGGTCCGGGTCGCGGTCGTGGAGCCTGGGCCCGTACTCGGCGTCCTGCTCGGCGACCGTCTGACGCGGGGTGATCGTGAGGACATTGACATCCATCACGGCCTCGACCGCGTCCCGGGTGCCGATGGTCTCCGGGAAGTGGTAGCCGGTGTCGAGGAACACGACGTCCACGCCGGGCCTGGCCCGGGAGGCGAGGTGCGCGACCACCGCGTCCTCCATGGAGGAGGTCACGCAGAAACGCTTGCCGAAGGTGTCCGCGGCCCACTGGAGGATCTCCAGCGCCGGGGCATTCTCCAGATCGCGGCCGGCCTGCTCGGCGAGCGCCCTGAGCTCGGCGCGCTTCGCCGTCTCCGGGTCGGCCGCGTCCGGCAAGGACGCGGACGTATCGGAATCCGCCTGGACGGTAGTCATATGTGATCCCCTCCACTGTCGGCTCGCTGAAGCCCCCGGGACAACAGCCCGAGGAACTTCAACTGGAAGGCTCGATTGCAGGCCCCGCATTCCCACGCCCCATGACTTTCTTCGTTGGGGCGCAGGTCCTCGTCACCGCAGTAGGGGCAGTAGAAGGGGGCGGCTCGCTCGCTCATGACAGCGACTCCCCCTTTTTTGCGGCTCGGTTCGCCTCCGGGGCGCTCCAGCCTCCGTCGACGGCCGACCGTGCTCGACCGCTGCGCGGCCTCCGCGCGCTCAGCCTCACAACGGAGGCGCGCTCCTTCGGCTCACTCGCCCGACTCACGACAACGCCTCCTCAGAAGCTCGCGCGGCCCAGGTGGCGAACCGCTCGCCGTCCTCGCGCTCCTCCTGGAACCGCTTCAGCACGCGCTCGACGTAGTCGGGCAGTTCCTCGGAGGTGACCTTCAGGCCGCGGACCTTGCGGCCGAAGCCGGCCTCCAGGCCGAGCGCGCCGCCCAGGTGCACCTGGAAGCCCTCGACCTGCTCGCCCTGGTCGTTGAGGACGAGCAGCCCCTTGAGACCGATGTCCGCCACCTGGATACGCGCACAGGCGTTCGGGCAGCCGTTGATGTTGATGGTGATCGGCTCGTCGAAGTCCGGGATCCGGCGCTCCAGCTCGTCGATCAGGGCGGAGCCGCGCGCCTTCGTCTCGACGATGGCGAGCTTGCAGTACTCGATGCCGGTGCAGGCCATCGTGCCGCGCCGGAACGGGGACGGGTTCACCCGGAGGTCCAGCGCCTCCAGGCCCGCGACGAGCGAGTCGACCTGGTCCTCGGTGACGTCGAGCACGATCATCTTCTGCTCGACGGTGGTCCGGACCCGGCCCGAGCCGTGCGCCTCGGCGAGGTCGGCGATCTTCGTGAGCATGGTGCCGTCCACGCGGCCGACGCGCGGGGCGAACCCGACGTAGTACCGGCCGTCGTTCTGCGGGTGCACACCCACGTGGTCGCGCCAGCGCGCCACCGGCTGGTCCGGCGCGGGGCCGTCGATCAGCTCGCGCTTGAGGTACTCGTCCTCCAGGACCTGGCGGAACTTCTCCGTGCCCCAGTCGGCGAGCAGGAACTTCAGGCGGGCGCGGGTGCGCAGCCGCCGGTAGCCGTAGTCACGGAAGATCGAGATGACGCCCTCGTAGACGTCCGCGACCTCGTCCAGCGGCACCCAGGCGCCGAGCCGCTGCCCGATCTTGGGGTTGGTGGACAGACCGCCGCCGACCCAGAGGTCGAAGCCGGGGCCGTGCTCGGGGTGGCGGACACCGACGAAGGCGATGTCGTTGATCTCGTGCGCCACGTCGAGCAGCGGCGAGCCGGAGATCGCGGACTTGAACTTGCGGGGCAGGTTCGAGAAGTCCGGGTTGCCGATGATCCGCCGGTGGATCTCGTCCATCGCGGGGGTGCCGTCGATGATCTCGTCCGCGGCGATCCCGGCGACGGGCGAGCCGATGATCACACGGGGGGTGTCACCGCAGGCCTCGGTGGTGGAGAGCCCGACGGCCTCCAGCCGCTCCCAGATCTCGGGCACGTCCTCGACCCGGATCCAGTGGTACTGGACGTTCTGCCGGTCGGTGACGTCGGCCGTGCCCCGCGCGAACTCCTGCGAGATCTCGCCGATCACCCGAAGCTGCTGAGTGGTCAGCCGACCGCCGTCGATCCGCACCCGCAGCATGAAGTACTTGTCGTCCAGCTCCTCCGGCTCCAGGATCGCGGTCTTGCCGCCGTCGATCCCGGGCTTGCGCTGGGTGTACAGCCCCCACCAGCGCATCCGGCCGCGCAGGTCGTTGGGGTCGATCGAGTCGAAGCCGCGCTTCGAGTAGATCGTCTCAATGCGTGTCCGCACATGGAGACCGTCGTCGTCCTTCTTGAACTGCTCGTTGCCGTTGAGCGGGGTGAAATGTCCCGCGGCCCACTGTCCTTCGCCACGGTGACGGCTCACCTTGCGGCGGGGCGTGGCGGAGTTCTGCGGGGTGGCGGCCATGGTTTGTACGTCCTTCGGGACAGGCGTGGAAGCGGCTCTGACCTGCGCATACGCGCGAATACGGCACACGGGGGACGTGTGCGGCACCGGCGCGTCATTGCGCTGGTTGAATACAGAGGGGGGTGCGGCGCTGTTGCCCGGGGCCCATGAGACCCCTCGCAGGTGGGGCGTCAGCTCACCGGACAGATGGCGCTGGACATGCGGCCGAGGTCGACGTGGCGCCGACTCACCAAGGCAATTCCAGTTCCAGACATGACGGAAGCGTGTCACGGCTCTTTAGACCGAGTCCACCGTCATCCATATTCCGGACAAGGTTGTCTCGCATGGCGAGACGGTGTGATGTGGGTCATGGTGTGGAAGTGGCTGCCGGCCAGGGGCCCGGCGCGGTGGCGTCCGGCTCCACCGTCACCTTCGTGTCGAACAGCTTGAACCCCCGCCGCTGGTAGTTCGCCATGGCGTGCTCCCCGTCCCGCGTGCAGGTGTGCAGCCAGACCCGCTTGGTCGGCGGCAGCCCCGGCCACCGCTCGGCGAGGTCCCAGGCTCGGGCGGTCCCGTACGACAGGAGGTGCCCGCCGATGCGCCGCCCCCGGAACGCCGGGATCAGCCCGAAGTACCCGATCTCCACGACACCGTCGTCCTGCGGCTCCAGCTCGGCATAGCCGGCGGGCGTGCCCCGGTCGTATGCGACCCAGGTCTCCACGCCGGGCCGGTCCAGATGCTCCCGCCAGCGGTCGTACGACCACGAGAGCCGGTCGATCCACAGGATGTCGCCGCCGACGGAGGCGTACAGGAAGCGGCTGAACTCGGGGGAGGGGACCTCGGAGCGGACGACACGGACGTCGTCGCCGTCGGGTGCGGCGGCGGGAAGCAGGTCGCTGGGCGAGGTCTGTTCCAGGGACCAGGTGGTGACGGTGCTGCTGCTCATGCCGCCAGGGAATCATGGGCCCGGCCCGGCAACCAAGGCCGGGCCGGACTTCCTGACACGGCTTAGCCCAGTGAGCTGTCCACGTCCGACAGTCGTACCGAGTACAGCACCCGCTCGGGGATCGGGCCGCTGAGCGTCCACAGCTCGTCGGTCTCCGGCGAGTAGGAGAGGGAAGCGGTGTGCAGCCCCCAGCAGGCGTACGACGTGGAGCCCGTGCGCTCGCCCGGGCACTTGGCGGCCCTGGCCCGGTTCTCGTCCTGACTCCACAGGGTGCCGCGCGCGTCGCGCTCCTCGGCACCCTGACCGACGTACCAGTTCCCCTGGTGGGAGAAGGCGCCCCGGACACCGGCGGCCTCGGTCTCGTACGCCTCCGTCGGGGCGACGCCGCCGTGCCGTCCGGTGGTGAGCAGGCCGGTGCGGTCGGCGACGGTGTCGAGGCCGTAGCGCCAGATGCGGGCGTGCTGCTCGCGGCTCGGACCGAACCACTCGTTCGCGACGACGCTGGGCGGCGTCGACGTCCGGTCCAGGGTGAGCGAGCCGAAGCAGGGCACCCCCTCGTTGTCACGGGCGTCACAGGAGCCGCCCGAGGCCGGGGTGTAGGAGGCGATCGCCGGCATCGCGTACCGGTAGTGATGCGCCGACCAGCCGTCCTCGACCTCGCCGATCGCGTCACTGTCGGTCACATCGGCCCGGAGGAGCCGGCCGAGGTCGAACACGTACAGGGAGTCGTCCCGCCGCCCGGTGCTCTCGGCCCCCTGGGCGGTGACGATCAGCTTGTCCTCGTACCAGACCATCCCGCCGAGCCGGGACCGCACCGCCTCGAACCCCTTGCCGTCGGCCTGCGGCATGACGAGGAGGACCCACCGGTACTTGAGATTGCCCGGATCGCGGGCGTCGACGAAGGCGACCCTGGCGAGCCCCTCTTCGCCGGTGACGCCACTGCCGTCGTCTCCGGCGTGTGTCCAGCCGGAGAGGATGACCTGGTTGTTCCGGGAGGTGGCGACGGACCGGGGGAGCCACTTGGCGTTGGCCGCGTCGGCCGGGTCCCAGCAGTACGCCCGGCTGACCGCCGGCTCGACGGGCAGGGACGCCTTCTCGGTGGCGTAACAGTCCGATTCGTCCCGCATCACATGGTTGGCGCTCGTCAGTACGTCCTCGACGCCGACGCTGCCGCCCATCTCGGTGGTGAGGTTGTCCAGGGCGGTCTCGTCGGTGAGGGACTCGCGCAGCTGAAGCTCGCGCAGCTCGGCGGAGGAGGTGATCGAGGACAGACCGCCGGGCGTCTCCCCGCCGGCCGCCTGTGACGTGCTGATCAGGGTGGCCGCCGCCGTGAGCGCCAGCGCGGTCCCCGCCAGAGACGCGCGCAGCGCACGCCCCCTTCTACGTCGACGATGCCTACCGCGGTGCTTCATTGAACCTCCCGGGGCGGCCAACTGCCTACCGAAGTCAGGACATTGACAGAGGGGCAGGTGGGGCGGCCGTGCAAGGGATGCTACGGCAGTGGGACACGTGTCACGCCGAGGACGCGGGAATTGCAGGGAGATCCCTCACTCTCCGGCCATGATCCGTTCACCGGAGGGGGGTGCCGTCCCCGTGCTCCAACGCCGGTTCCTCCCAAGGCTGTCCCCCCGGCGTCACTCTCCGCGCCCGCATGACGCCCGGTGCCATCGAGTACGGCAGGAGGTCCAACGGCGTGGGGGGCAGGAGGACTTCGACGTCCGCGCGTTCGGTGAAACGGTACGGCCGGTGGTCGAGGAGGGCGCCGAGGTAGCGGCGTACGCGGGACATCTCGGCGCGCACGGTGACGGTGCGGGCGGGGTCGCCGAACATGTCGTCGGCGAGGGCGGAGGCGCTGCGGCCGCCGCGGTGGAGGGCGAGGAGGTAGAGGAGTTCGGCGTGGCGGGGGGTGAGTTCGTGGGTCCAGGACCCGGCGCAGTCGGTGACGGTGACGGTCCAGCGGCGGGCGTGGGAGACGTCGAGGGCGATGTGGGTGACGGCGGAGGCGGGGGCGGGCTCCGCGGTCGGGCGTATCAGCCAGCCGGCGGGCAGCGGGTCGACGGCGCACAGCCCGAGGGCCGGGAGCCGGCACCGACCGGGGGAGAGGGACTTGGGGAGGGCGACGCGGCTGGTGTACGGCATGCCGGTCACCGCGGCCGTCCAGCCGTCCTGGTCGACGGCGATCGCGCGGCCGCCGATACGGGCCAGTACCGGGGCCGCCACCGCGCGCAGCTGTTCGAGGGAGGTCAGGTGCAGGTCCCGCAGGTGGGCCTGGGCGAGTTTGGCGACCGAGTCGACCAGGGCGAGCGTGGCGGGGTGCAGGGTCTCCAGGGGGCCGCTGATGTCCACCGCGCCGAGCAGACGGCCGTCGCGCGGATCGGTGATGGGGGCGCCGGTACAGGTCCAGGGGTGCAGGGCGCGGACGAAGTGCTCGGCGGAGAAGACCTGTACGGGGCGGCGGGAGACGAGGGGCGTGCCGACGCCGTTGGTGCCGACGGTCTCCTCGCGCCAGTCCGAGCCGATCCCGAGACCCTGCCCGTCGGCCTTGCGGAGCACCGCCGGACTGCCCTCGCGCCACAGCACCCGGGCGTCGGCGTCCGCCACCATCATGATGTGCTGGGTGGTGTCCGCGAGGGAGAGCAGCCCCTCGCGCAGGACCGGCAGGATGTGCCGCAGGCGGGTGCTCCGGCGGCGCCGCTCGACCTCGTCGTGGCCGAGGAGGTCGGACCGGAAGTCGTGGTCGGGATCGATGCCGCTCTGGACCGTGCGGCCCCAGGACTCGCGGATCGCGGGGCGCGGGGCGGGTTTCGGCCGTCGGCCGTCGAGCACGGAGGCACGTACCTCGCCGAGGACCCGTGCCGCCCGGGCGGCGTCTGTGGCGGTGAGCCGCGTGACTTCCATCGGCGAGTGCGGCACTCGTTCCTCCCCGGCAGGCCGGTCCGCCCCACGGCCCCTGGTGGCCGTGGAATGTCCGGATCTGCGTAACGGCGTTGACTGCGGGCTTCATAGTCTGCCGCTCTTCGGCCACGGAGGGGCACACTCCGGCCACAGAGCGCAGACCACTTGCAACCCCCTGCAACCCTGGCGAACGGCCCTGGGCTGTTTGAAACTTGTTCAACGCCGCCCCGCGCGGCGGGTGCGCTCGGCTCAGAAGGGCCGGAGGAGCGGGGGTGGTGCCGTGTCGGCGCGGCACCACCCCCGTGTCGTACCACCCGAAAGAGAGCGCCCCCTGTTTCGGTGTGCGTTCAGCCCGGCTCAGCTCACCGGGCGGGCCCGTGCCACCACCGACGCCAGGTCCAGCGTGTGCGGCAGCGTGCCGAATGCCGTGCCCCAGTCGCCGCCCAGCCGGGAGGCGCAGAACGCGTCGGCGACCGCCGGGGGCGCGTACCGCACGAGGAGCGCGCCCTGGAGGACGAGGGCGAGGCGCTCCACGAGCCGGCGGGCGCGGGCCTCGATGCCGTTCAGGTCGGCGAGTTCGGTCAGCAGTCCCTTGATGGCGCCGTCGAGCCGGTGGTCGGCGCCGCGGGCCCGGCCGACCTCCCGCAAGTAGGCGTCGAGGGCCCCCGGTTCACGCTGCAGGGCCCGCAGTACGTCCAGGGCCTGGACGTTTCCGGCGCCCTCCCAGACGGAGTTGAGCGGGGACTCGCGCAGCAGGCGGGGCATGCCGGAGTCCTCGACATAGCCGTTGCCGCCGAGGCACTCGGAGGCCTCGGCCACCGTCGGGGTGCAGCGCTTGGTCACCCAGTACTTGGCGGTCGGCACCGCGAGCCGCAGGAACGAGCGTTCGTTCTCGTCGCCCGCCTCCGCCGCGTCGCACGCCGCGGCCACCCGCATCGCCAGCGTCGTCGCCGCCTCCGACTCCAGGGCGAGATCGGCGAGGACATTGCGCATCAGCGGCTTGTCGACCAGCCGGCCCCCGAACGCCTCCCGGTACGTGCAGTGGTGGATCGCCTGCGCCACCGCCTGCCGCATCAGCGCGGCCGCGCCCAGCGCGCAGTCCACCCGGGTGGCGGCGACCATCTCGATGATCGTGCGCACCCCCCGGCCCTCCTCCCCGACCCGGCGCGCCCACGTCCCGTCGAACTCGACCTCGGCGGAGGCGTTCGACCGGTTGCCCAGCTTGTCCTTCAGCCGCTGGAGGCGGAACACGTTGCGCGTGCCGTCCGCCAGCACCCGGGGCACCAGGAAACACGTCGGACCCCCTTCTCCCTCGGAGGGGGCGGCCTGCGCCAGCACCAGGAAGCCGTCCGACATCGGCGCCGAGCAGAACCACTTGTGACCCGTCAGCTCGTACGTCCCGTCCTCGGCCAGCGGCCGCGCGGCGGTCGTGTTGGCGCGTACGTCGCTGCCGCCCTGCTTCTCGGTCATGGCCATCCCGAAGAGCGCGCCGGCCTTCCGGTCGGCGGGCCGCAGATCCTGGTCGTAGACCATGGACGTGAGCCGGGGCTCCCACTCGGCGGCGAGCGCCGGGTCCGTGCGCAGGGCGGGTACCGCCGCGTGGGTCATGGACAGCGGACAGCCGTTGCCTGCCTCGACCTGGCTCCAGAGGACGAAACCGGCCGCGCGCCGCACCTGACCGCCGGGCCGGGTCCAGGCCGCCGTCAGCCCCGCCGAGACGCCCTTGCCGAGCAGCCGGTGCCAGGACGGATGGAACTCCACCTCGTCGATCCGGTTGCCGTACCGGTCGTGGGTGTGCAGCTTCGGCGGATTCTCGTTCGCCAGCCGGCCCCACTCCTGCACCTGTGCGGAGCCCGCCGAACGGCCGAGCCCCGACAGGTCCGAGCGCGCCTCGTCCAGCAGCGCCGGGTCCAGATGCCGGTCGACCGCCTCCGCCAGGGCCCGGTCGGCGGTGAAAACGTCGTAGTCCACCAGAGGCGGAGCCTGATTGGTCACTTCGTGCGGGCTGGCTGCCATGACTGGAACTTACCGCTCCGCGAAACCGAGGGGCGACACGCCGCAACGGCCGGCCCGCCCCCCGGGCCCGCCGCGCGGAACCGTTCAACAGGCCTTGATCCCGTCCGCCCTGTTGTCGTTGCGGTCACCCACGTAGGAGCTCACGGACGGCGCTCCTCCCTCTGTCCACAGGAGCTCCCAGTGGTCCCCGGCCCAGTTGTGGACCGTGCTCTTCGTCCCCTTGGTCTGGTTGTTGTGCCAGGAGCTCGCCTCGTCGCTGAAGCCGTAGTCGCCGAGATCCTGGATGTAGCCGCAGTCGGCGAACGCCAGCCGGCGGCCCTCCCAGTTCTTGCCCTCGTAGAGACAGGTCCAGGTTTCCCTGTCAAGTTCTTGTGTTCACGTTCTGTGCCCCCTCTTCTTGGTGGCGCGCAGTGGCGGCCGCCGAAGGGTTGGGGCGGCCATCCGACGGACGGGATGAACAGTTCCTATAACCTCGCGCTTTCATGAACCAGCGGACCTGTGCGTGACCAACATGCTTAGGAGTGCTTTGACCTGGGGCGATAGGGCATTCATGGGCGCTGATGGTCAGTAGGAGGGCATCACTCCCGAGGTGAAGACAAGTAGCGGGTGACCATCGGCTGGCCGTCGACCCCGGGAGATTCCCGACAGTTCTCCAGGGGCCGAGCCGTGGGGCAGGCGTCCCGCGACAAAACGTCTTGCCGATCTGCAAATGGTGGCCTATCGTCGGTCGGCCCGCGCCACTCCCATCCAAAGGCCGTTGATGTCTGTCCGCCCCGCCGTCGCCAGCGACGCTGACTTTCTCTGGCGCATCCTGCTCGAGGCATACAACTGGAACGGCGAGCAGCGCTTCACTGCCTCGCAACTCGCCGCCGAGCCACACGCCTCGCGCTACCTCGTCGGCTGGCCCCGCAGGGACGACTTCGGGGTCATCGCAGAGACCGACGCTGGCGAACCGATCGGTGCGGTCTGGGCACGGCACCTCCCCGAGAGTGAGCCCGGATACGGCTTCGTCGCTCCCGACGTCCCCGAACTGACCCTCGGCCTGTTGCCCGAACACCGAGGCCGCGGGCACGGCCGCGCCCTGATGGAGGCGCTGATCCAGGCCGCCGCCGAGAGACCGACCCCGGTCGCCCGGCTCAGCCTGAGCGTCGAGGACGGCAACCCTGCCGTGCACCTCTACACCGCCCTCGGCTTCATCCAGGTCGGGCGCAACGGCAACTCGGACACATTGGTTCTGGACGTCCAGACCTGCCCCACGCCACTGAGCATTCCTTGATTTCCG
>NZ_JAEMUX010000147.1 GCF_016598475.1 Streptomyces adelaidensis | reverse complement strand
CGAGCGAAGCTGAAGAGAGCCTGAGGGAAGGGCGGGAGGAGAAAGGGTGGGAGAGCCGGTAGGACGGCTGAACGCTCATGGCCTCGCGGCCGTTGATCGAAGTGTGTTGATCGATCAACCGCAGCAGCCGCCACCGCAGCACCCGCCGCCACCACCGCCACCTGACCGGGGCGCGGGGGCGGGCGCGGTGGCCGAGCCGCCGACCGCTACCGTCGACAGGAGTTTGACCGTGTCGGGGTGGCCCGAGGGGCAGTCCGCGGGGGCGGACGAATCGGCCATCGGACGGCTCAGTTCAAAGGTGTCGCCGCAGGTCCGGCAGCGGTACTCGTAGCGAGGCATGGGTCCAGGCTAACCGGCGCGCACGTGGCGCCAGGAGGCCTTGGATTCGACTGGTCGATCACTCTGTCCAAATTTTCACGCTGCCGACAGAAGCGGTTGTGAAACTGACTGATAATTTGTGGTCGCTGTGTGGAGGCCGACAGGCCGGGGGAAACAGGGGGCTCGCAGCCGTGGGTGTGACGGCTGCGACCGTCCACACGGGCGATGCCAAGTGGGGAGGGTGGACGGTGTGACCGCTGTCCTGTACCGATCAGGAGCCATGTCTCCCGGTCGTATGGTCGCCGTGCGCGAGCGGAAGGTTGCCGCGCGCTGCCGAATCGTTGCCGCGCACCGCTCGGGCCGCCCCTGTGAGGGGGGCCGCCGTGGGTGACTCGAAAGGGCGGCGGGAGGAGCTCCCGGAGTCCGATCTCACCATGCAGTTGAAGCTCCCCGCCGTCCCGGCGGACCAGACGATGGAACTGCGGGTGCTCGATCCGGGCACCTTCGACAGCGTGAAGGAGCAGACGCCTTCGGAGAAACGGAGCCGACGCAAGGCGCCCAGGCCGTCTGTTCGCGCCAGGTTCCTCGTCGGCGCCGGCTCGCGACTGGCCCCCTTCGTTCCCTTCGCCCGCCGTCTGCGTCCCGAGTACCCGAGGCCGGGCCGGGCCGGCTGGCGCCGCTGGGTGCCGTCCTGGCGGCAGTCGCTGGGGGCCGCGGGCATGGCCGTCGGCGTCAGCGGCATGCTGCTGACCGCCGCCTACGCCGCCACGGACATACCGGAGGACCTCAACACCTTCGCCACCCAGCAGGACAACGTGTACTTCTGGTCCGACGGCACCCCGATGGCCCGGACCGGCTGGGTGCGCCGCCAGGCGATGCCGCTCAAGGACGTCCCCGAGGACGTGCGCTGGGCGGTCCTCGCGGCGGAGAACGCGAGCTTCTACTCCGACCCCGGCATCTCCGTCAGCGGCATCACCCGCGCGCTGATCCGCACGGTCGGCGAGGGCGACACCCAGGGCGGCTCCACCATCACCCAGCAGTACGTCAAGAACGTGTACCTCTCGCAGGACCGCTCGCTGAGCCGCAAGTTCGACGAGGCGATGATCGCCCTCAAGCTCGACAACAAGATGGACAAGGACACGATCCTGGAGGCCTACCTCAACACCAGCTGGTTCGGTCGCGGCACCTACGGCATCCAGCGGGCCTCCCAGGCGTACTACGGCAAGGACGTCAGCGAGCTGAACGTCAGCGAGGCCGCGGTCCTCGCCTCCCTCCTCAAGGGCGCCGGCCTCTACGACCCCTCGCTCAGCCAGGCCAACCGCGAGCGGGCCGTGGAGCGGTGGGAGTGGACCCTGGACCGGATGGTCGACATCGGCAAGCTCTCCAAGAGCGAGCGGGCCAAGTACACGAAGTTCCCCGAGCCGCTCGACCAGTCCAGCCAGTACGACACCGGCAAGCAGAGCGACTACCTGGTGGAGCTGGCCTCCCAGTACGCCAAGAAGGCCGCGAACCTCTCCGACCAGGACTTCGACCGGGGCGGCTACCAGATCTACACGACCTTCGACCGCGAGCGGCAGACCGAGCTGACCGACGCCGTGACCAAGGCGCGCAAGCAGGTGGCGAAGGACGACCCGAAGAAGGCGAAGGCCGCCCACTTCGGGGCCTCCTCGGTCACCGCCGACGGACGGATCCTCGCCGTCTACGGCGGCCCCGACCACCGTAAGCAGGGCTTCAACGAGTCGAACGCGACCACCGTCCCGGCCGGCTCGGCCTTCCTGCCGTTCGTCTACGCCGCCGCCCTGGAACACGGCGTCGTCAAGGAACGCGGCGGCGAGGCTACACCTGTCACCCCGGAGACGGTCTACGACGGCAACGACGGGGTTCCGGTGACCACCCCCGAAGGGCCGTACTGGGACCGCGGCGGCAAGAAGGTCTCCGTCCACAACGACGGCAAGAGATCCTGGGGCCCGATCAGCCTGCACAACGCGCTCGTAGGCTCGGTGAGCACCCCGTTCCTGCAGCTCGGCATGGACACCGGACTGGACAAGGTGCGCGCGACAGCCGAGGCGTCCGGACTGCTCGCCTCCAGCTTCGGGGCGCAGGTGCCCGCGCTGTCCGTGGGCAGCGCCACCCCCAGCGCGATCCGCATGGCCAGCGGCTACAGCACCTTCGCCGCCCTGGGCAAGCACACCGAGCCGTACTCCGTGCGCAAGGTGACCCACAACGGCTCCAAGGTCCCCCTGGACACCCCGAAGCCGAAGCGCGCGGTGGGCGGCGACGTGGCCACCCGGGTCACCGCGGCCCTCACGGACGCCTTCCGCGCGGACCACCCCACCTCGGCCGCCGCCGCCTCGTCCGAGGCTGCAGGCAAGGGCGGGACGACGCAGGACGACAAGGCGGCCTGGTACGTCGGCACCGCGCGGGACGTGTCGACCGCCGTCGTCGTCTACCGCATCGACCTCACCAAGAGCCTGGAGCCGCTGCCGCTCGACGGGATCGCCGGAACGGCCAACTCCGGTGTCCCCTACGACATCTGGTCCAGTGCGATGAGTATCGGCTGACCACCGATGAGCACCCGCACCCGCCACCCACGCAGAATGAGCCGCACATGAAGCCTGGCAGCAACTCGCACCGGGGCCGCCGCCGCAAGGCCCGTCCCCAGCGCCGTACCACCCGACCGCAGTTCCTGACCGTGGCCGCGCTCCTCGTGGTCGCCTCGCTGGTCGGCGGCTACATGGTGCTGAACCGCTCGGACAGCACCGCGCCGACCGCCTCCTCGGCCGGCAGCGGGGACAAGGACTCCACCAAGGCCACCACGGAGCCCCAGTGGGACGGAAAGACGAAGGTCATCGGGGACGGCTCCACCTCCTACACGGGCCCCCAGAAGGGGCGGCTGAAGCCCGTACCCCTCAAGGAGGGCGAGAAGCCGCCGCAATTCGTCGTCTTCTCCTGGGACGGCGCGCTGGCCGGCGACGACGAGCTCTTCCAGCACTACCGGGAGATGGCGAAGCAGTACGACGCCCACATGACGTTCTTCCTCACCGGCATCTATCTGCTGCCCGAGGACAAGCGGGACCTCTACGACCCGCCGCAGCACGACAAGGGCTCCGCCGCGATCAGCTACCCCACCGACGAACACGTCCGCACCACCCTCGAACAGCTGGGCAAGGCGTGGCAGGAGGGCAACGAGATCGGCACCCACTTCAACGGCCACTTCTGCGGCGCGAAGGGCGGCGACGACTGGAGCGTCGCGGAGTGGAAGCAGGAGATCGAGGAGTTCAACTCCTTCGTCGAGAACTGGAAGACCAACACCGGCTACAAGGACCTCGACCCGCTGCCCTTCGACATCAATGCCATCACGGGCGGCCGCGCCCCCTGTCTGGAGGGCCAGGCGAACCTGCTGAAGGCGGCCAAGGGGTTCGGCTACCGCTACGACGCCAGCTCCAAGGGCGACTTCCAGATATGGCCCGTCAAGAAGAACGGCATCTGGGACTTCCCGCTCCAGATGCTCCCCTACGAGGGCGGCTCCTACCAGGGCCTGTCGATGGACTTCAACTTCCTCTACAACCAGTCCGACGGTCAGACCGAGGGTGATCCGGCCCTGTACCCGACCTGGCAGCAGGAGACCGTCGACACCTACATGGCGGGCTTCGACCGCGTGTACTACGGCAGCCGGGCGCCCCTGTTCATCGGCAACCACTTCGAGCAGTGGAACGGCGGCATCTACATGAACGCCGTCGACGAGATGATCAAGACCGTCTGCGTGAAGAAGGACGTCAAGTGCGTCTCCTTCGACGAACTGGCCGACTGGATGGACGTACAGAAGCCGGAGACCCTGGCGAACCTGCGCGGACTCGACCCCGCCCAGTCACCGGCGGACTGGTCGACGGTCGTGAAATAGCAGCACGGATGCCCATGTTGCGTACTTGTTACTCCACCCGGCCTCACTCCGCTTGAGGAGGTCATGTAAAGATTCGGTCCCGGGTACGACCAACCCGGGTCAAGGAGAATCCCAGTGAGATCAAGGACGTTGAGCCACAGAGGCTCGACCGTCGCGATGGCCGCGCTGGCCGTCGCGCTGCTGCCCGTGACGGCGGCCCACGCCGCTCCCGTCACCGCACCGGCCCCCGCGGACACCTTCGGCCGGGTCGCCGACGCCGTGCTCACCGAGCGCACGGCCGCCCTGCTCGACAACGGCAAGGCCGCCCGTACGCCGCTGAAGTCGACGAACGGCGTCAAGCTGTCCGCCGCGCGGACCCGTGCCGAGGGCACCGCCCTGACCGCCCTGCGCGGCACCAAGTCCCGGCTTGCCGCCCTGGGCGAGGCCTACACGGCCGCCGACACCGCCGTAAAGGTGACCGGCACCAAGGTCAAGGACAAGAAGGCCACGGTCCAGGTCACCGAGACCACGACCCTCACGTACAAGAAGATACGCGGCGACGAGCCCTCCACCACGGGCTTCACGGCGCACCACGAGCTGACCTTCGCGCTGAAGCCGAACGGCGCCTGGCAGCTCACCGGCCTGCGCGCGACGGACGAGGGCGCCACCCAGGTCAACACGCCCGTCACCACGACGGCCAAGCCCGGCGTCTCGCCGATGGCCATCATCAGCGCGCCCAAGGCGGCCACCACCCGGCCCGCCCCCGTCGCCCCCAAGACCCTCACCGGCGGCGCGTACGACTACAAGGCGATGGCGACGTACACCGAGAAGTACTGGAAGAGCTACAACCCGGCGTACCGCAAGTACAACGCGGCCGGCGGCGACTGCACCAACTACCTCAGCCAGGGCCTCCTGGCGGGCGGCTGGAAGCAGATCTCCACGGTCACGCCCGAGGAGTACGACACCTGGTACTACGCGGCGAACGGTACGGCCGACGCCTGGATCGGCGTCAACGAGTGGTCCTGGTTCACCCAGACCGCCAAGCGGACCACCGCGCTCGCGAACGTCTACCAGATGGACGTCGGTGACGTGCTCCAGGTCGACTTCAACAACGACGGGTCCAAGGACCACTCGATGATGACGACCTACCGCAGCTCCAGCGGCGTCCCGTACCTGACGTACCACGACGCGGACACCTACCGCCGTTCGATGGCGAGCATCATCTCCTCGTACCCGGGCGCCGCGTACTACGCGTACCGCACCTGAGCCCAGGCCCCGCACCTCGCACGGAGCCTCAGCCGGCGCTCTTCCCTTCGCCCTGGTCGTCGACCTCGACCTCGACCTCGGGGAGGGCGTCGGCCCGCTCCAGCTTCGCCATCCCCACCCCGGCCTTGCGCCGCATCTCGCGCTCAGACTCCTGCGGGTGCCGGGCCCGCCAGTACGGATTGTCGTGCGGCAGCGCCGTACCGACCCTGCCGTACATCCCGAACGTCATCAGCAGGATGCCGACGACAAAGCTGAACAGGACGTTCTGGATACGGAACGCCAGGAAGTTCGAGTCGGTGTCCAGCAGCGCCATGTTGCCGAAGCCGCTCAGGATGAACAGCACGCCCAGCGTCATGTTGAGCGTCGAGGCGAAATTGCCGCCGATCACCATGCCGGCGAGCAGCAGCAGCCCCACACAGATCGACAGCACACTCAGCGTGCCGTTGGTACTCAGCCCCGCGACCTCGTCCCCACGGGTGTCGAACCAGCCCACCTTGTCGATGAGGCCGAAGATGCCGAAGACAAGCAGGAACAGCCCCATCAGGCCCGCCCCCACCCGGTAGACCCTGCTGAGCCGATGGTCGACGGGAAGATGCTCGTCGATCCTGATCCGCCGCCGGGGACCCGCGTGCCGGCCCCTCGGACGCAGCGTGTGCGTGGCGTGCGTGGCCATGTCCGCCTCCTCGGGCGTGAGCGGAGGCCTGCGTACCCCTTCAGCATCCGCCGGGGGCCCCCGACGGGCAACCCAGCGCCTCAGGCGCCTCAGGTGGCGCCGGCCCCCCGCTCCTTACGGATCTGATCGACGACCCGCGCCACGGCCTGCCGCACACCCTCCGTCTCCGTCAGGAAATGCCAGTAGTCGGGATGCCGCCCCTCCAACGTGCCGATCGCCCGGTCCAGCCGAGCGACGGACTCGTCCAGCGGCCGCGCATGCCGGGGATCGGGCGTGGACCGCCCGGCCATGGCCAGCCGCTGAGCATCCCGAATGGCGAACCGGGTCCGGTCGATCTCCTGCTGCGGATCCTTCTGCACGGCGTTCAGCCGCCGTAGCCGGTCCCCCGCCGCCGAGACCTCCTCATCCGTGTGGTTCAGCAGCGCCCGCACGGTCGACAGCAGCGCCGTCGCGTCCGGCCACCGCTGCGCGTCCCGCGCGGCCCGCGCCTCACGCAGCTTCAGCTGGGCCTGCTCGACGTTCTGGGCGGCCTGCTCCGGTACCTGCTGGAGGTCCTGCCAGCAGGCCGCCACGAACCGCCGCCGCAGCTCGCTCAGCACCTGCGGCACCTGCCCCGCCCGGGTGCCCAGCGCCTCCGCGCGGGTCCGCAGCGACACCAGCCGGTGATCGATCTCGGCGGCCCGCTCCGGCAGCCGCTCGGCCTCCGCCCGCACCGCCTCCGCCTCGCGCACGACCCGGTCGGCACGCTCCAGCGTGTCCCGTACGCCATGCTGCCCCGCGCCCTGGTTGAGCTTGGTCAGCTCGGGCGCGAGCGCGGCGAGACGGGCGGCGAGGTCGTCCGCCTTGAGCTGCGAACCCCGTACGGCGTCAAGGGCGTTGGAGGCGGCGAGCAGGCCCTGCCGGGCGCGCTCCACGGCCGGGACCAGCCGGGCAAGCTGAGTCTCGGCGGTGCCGAGCAGCGGCCCGAGACCGGCGGCGAACCGGTCCAGTTCCTGCTTGACCCGCCCCAGCTCGTCCTTGGCGGTGGTCAGCTGGGCCCGGGCGCCGGCGGCGGCGGAGGCCTCCAGGTCGTCCCGGTCCAGGTCGTGCGCGTCGACGGCGTCGATGTACTGGCGGCTGACCTGGTCGATCCGCCGCCCCAGCGCCTCGAAACCGGCGACGGCCTGCCGGGCGGCGGGGGAGTCGTCCACCGCCGTGATCGTCTCTATCGAGATCCGCAGATCCCGCTGCGCGGTGTCCAGCTCGTAGAACGCGGCCGCCGCCGCGTCCTTCGCCGCCTGCGCCTCGGCCCGCTGGCTCTCCGCCCGCCCGCCGAACCACCGCCGCGTGCCGCCCCCGGCGAAGGAGGCGGGCAGCACGAGCGCGGCGAGGAGGGGAAGGGCGAGGAGGACGAGCCTGTCCCCGCTCCCCGCCCGGGAACGTCGTGGTGCACGGCTGTGGGGTTGTCGTGCGCGCGGCACATTCGGCGTGTACGGCTCTGCAGGTGTCGCCGTCACATCCCTCTCCCGTGCTGTCATCCACCCTGACCGGTGCCATTCTCCCACCGGTCGCGGACGAAAACACGGGGCGATCGCTTCGACGTTCCCGCACCGGCCTCAGCCCACGTTCCGCACGGTGACGGAGCCGTCATCGCTGCGGGACTCCACCAGGTCCGGTACGACATCGAGTTCGAGCCTCACGGACCCGTCCCTGGAGACTGAGCGGGAGTTCTGTTGCCAGGACTCATGCTTGGTCGATCGCCACGGCGGCGGGTTGACATGTCTGTGCGCAGTCAATCGCCAGCAGTCCGCAACCCCCGGTTACTGGTTTGCGGGGCATGGCGTCGGGCAATGTAGGCTGTCGGCTTGTCTTGGGCGTGTAGCTCAGGGGTAGAGCGCCTGCCTTACAAGCAGGATGTCGGCGGTTCGAAACCGTCCATGCCCACCAGGATGACCAGGCAAAACGCCCCGACCAAGATCAGGTCGGGGCGTTTTGTAGATCAACTGGGAGCGGAATGGGAGCCGATCATGAAAAAGGCCCTCAGCTCACCGCCCGCAGCGCAACCCGCCTCCCACGACGCCACCGCACCTCCAACGCATCCAGACGCTCCTTCCGCATCTGCGGCGTCACATGCTCATACACACCCTCGATGTCCCCCGACACCGCCCAGCCCATCGTCTCGAACCTCAGCGCGCGATCAACGCGGTCATCCTTCATCCACGTGTCATGCGTATGCCGCAGGCCGCGCATCGTCACCCCGGGAAGAATCGGCTCCCACTTCTCCCGCCCGGCGAACCCCCGCTTCCGGGGAATGGCCTTGCGGCCATCGGCCGCCGGCCGCAGGTTGCTCCGGGCGAAGTTCCCCCGCCGCCACCACTTCCCATCCGCAGGGGTCGCGAACACGTACTCGTGCGGCCACGACGCAAGGTGCTTCTCCCACAGCACGACGAGGAACGGCGGCAGGTCCACCTCCCGCGCCGACGTCTTGTTCTTCGGCGGACCCAGGTACAGCTTGACGACGGTCTGCGGCTCCTTGCGGCGCTGCGCCTTCCAGCCCTTCTCCCGGCACTCCGCGAGCCGCCGATCCTCTGCCGCGCTCCATGCAACAAGGCCGGCCTCGTCGAGCTCGAACTCAACCTCGTGCAGAGACCCGATCCTCGGATCGATCCGCAGGACAGTCCGCTCGAACGGCTTCCGGTCGATCTTGTCCGGGCGCTTCAGTAGAGCGTTATTCCTGTGCAACCCCGCCAACTCGCCCCACCGCAAGCCCGTGTAGGCCGCCGTCACCACCATCAGGGCAGCCACGCCGTCCAGCCTGCGGTGCAGCTCGAAGACGTGGTCCGGCTGGGCCCACACGGTCTCCTTGCTGCCGTCCTGCTCGTGGTCGACCACGCCGTGCTGCCGCGTGACGTCATGCTCCGGGCGGTCGACCTTGCTGCGTCGCCGCCCGTACATAGGGTTTGCCAGCAGATACCCCGCATCCGCGGCCCCGGTCAGGATGCTGCTCAGCAAGGTCAACGACGAGTTGACCGTAGCGGGTGCGCACGTCTGCCTGTTCGCCCAGGCCTGCGCGGTGAAGACGTTGATCTCGCACAGCGGCGTCCGCTCGAAGGCGGGCAGCAGATGCCGATTGAGAAGATATCGCCGCTTGTTCGTCGTGGCTGGTGCAACCTTCTGCGCGGCCATCCAAACGGGCGCGAACTCCCCGAAGGGGGTCCGCGCCTTCGCTGGATCCTGCCAGCGGCCGGCGCGGATCGCTGCCTCTTGGTCCTCGCCCCACTCCTCCGCAGCCTTCTTCGTACGGAAGCCTGGTTCGCTCGGTGTAGAGCCGTCTGGTGCCTTGTAGCGGGCCCTCCACGGATACTTTCCGCTGCCGCGCTTTTCCGCGTACGCCAACTCCCCCACCTCTTTCGTTCTGCCTGCGCCAGCACCCCACGGTGCCCGAACCCGGGCGCGTCGGCGGACGCCCGGCGAAACCGATCAGACTGCGCGCAGACCTGGCTTCTCGGCGGCCACGGAATCGCTCTGCGGTGCATACAGCACCCGAAGAAGCTGCTCAACGACCCGAGCCAACGACTCCGACCACTCGCTCTCCAGCAGCCACACAACGAGGCTGCCGGGCCTCTCATCGACCAGCACGGACAGTCCGAGCGGAATCGACCCCACCCTGATGACATGCACTCCTGCCACGTGGTCACCCCTAGACACCTGCGTACGGCGGCCCCCCTCACAGGTAGGGGGAACCATGTCACACAAACAGGCCATGTGTGCAGGGGATGGAGCAAAGAAATGGAACTCCTGGTGACCGGGCGTACGTGATGAGTGATCAGGTCTGATCGTCTGCGATCTCCCGCAGTGCCCGCTGCATCCGGCTCCACTTCTCCAGCGCCTGAGCCATTTCCTCAGGGGCCGCGGAGGCCGCTTCAGCGTCCTGCTTGAAGATGGCGACCAGCTTGAACGGCGATCCGGGCACGCTGAGTTCGACGACCTCGGTGTCCACGGCCTCGCCGGAGGACAGCTCCTGCACAACCCGGACCGGCATCCCTTCGGCCAGTCGAGGGGATGCTCCGCTTTGAACGCTCGGCGTCACGGCGAGGTACCCCGCAACGGTGTCCGGCCCCCAGCCCAGCGCCTTCGCTACGGCGTTGAGGGCCTTCGGCGTTCGTTTCCGCGGTTTCCCGGACTCCAGGGACTGCACGGTCTGTCGCGTAACGCCGGCGGCGTCGGCGAGGGCCTGCTGGGTGGTCATGCCCAGTTCCTCACGGCGCGCCTTGATGGCGTCGCCCAGCCGCTTCCAGTCGCGATTCATGGCCCTCATGATGCACCACCGGTAGGCAACCGCGCCGCACAGGTTCAGGCCTTTTGACCTGCGCATAAGAGTGCGCCTGTCGCCCCGATGGTTGCCTACTGCGCCGGTTCGCGCCGTTCTGCGCCCCCAAAGTCAAACTAATGACAAACGAAGTCGCTGGAGCGCGCCTCACTGCTTGCGCAATGTCAATCGAATGTCTAACGTAAGCATCGATGAAGCCCAACGGAGTTGCGATCCGGGCTCTGAGAACGGCCCACGCCTGCGGCCTGCGAGAGCTCGCAAGAAGAACCGGCCTGAGCAGGCCATACCTCTCTCGGCTCGAACGCGGAAAGCGCGGCGCGACGCCCGAAACGGTGCGCCTCATCGCAGAAGCACTCAAAGTCCCACCCGAAGCCCTCACCAGCGAGGACACGAAATGACCATCACCGAGACCGGCCCCCCGCCGGTGGCCGAACTCCCCCCGCTCTCGGACGACCGGCTGTACACCGCAGAGGAAGCGGCCCCGTACGTCAAGGTCACCGCGCGCTTCCTCAAGCGCGCCGCCGGGTCCGACACCATCCAGCACGTCCGGGTGGGCCGCTTCCCCAGGTGGAGCGCGCAGAACATCCGCGACATCGTCGCCGGCGTTCCGCACCGGCCGCGCCCGCGCCGCCGCTGACGGCCGCTCCTGACCCCACAC
>NZ_JAEMUX010000146.1 GCF_016598475.1 Streptomyces adelaidensis | reverse complement strand
CCCAGAAACCTTCCTCCGAGTTCCTCCCGGCTAAACCGGGGATATGACAGAGCGCCTCGTGGCGCAGCATGGGTGGAGTCGGTGCGCTGCTTGCCACCGGCCTTGACCAGCCCGGCCTCGCGGCAGTGCTCCAGCAGCCGGTCGAAGAGCACCCGTTCCATCCCGTCACCGGCCAGCCGGGCA
Source organism: Streptomyces adelaidensis (assembly GCF_016598475.1). Classification (GTDB taxonomy): domain Bacteria; phylum Actinomycetota; class Actinomycetes; order Streptomycetales; family Streptomycetaceae; genus Streptomyces; species Streptomyces adelaidensis. The sequence continues at coordinate 10,988 of NZ_JAEMUX010000146.1, read as the reverse complement.
CGGAACCTCGACAACGCGCAGAAGTCGAAGCCGGTATCGGACAGTTCCGCGCCCAAGGCGTACTTCCAGGACAGCCGGTCCCGCGCCGCCTCCGCGGCCTGCCGGTCGGTGAGGTTCTCGGTGAACTGCAGCACCGTCACCACAGCGAGCAGGGCCGGGGACTGGGCAGGAGCACCACGACCGGGAAAAGCCCCGGCGAACAACGCGTCATCGAAGACCTCGGCCAGGTGGTCGCGGACCCGCATAGGAAGGCTTCCCTTGGGGAAAGCGGCACGGGCCGTACGCACTGTCTGTTCCGGAATGGGCGGCAGACCTACAGGCCGCATGGACACCGCACCGACCCCCTGCGGCCGGGGCAGACAGAACGACCGCACCGACGATCATGCCGAACAGCCCCAGACCGCCGCAGGCAATTCAGCAACAGAGTCGTGGATCGCCCAGTACCGGGAGCATGGGGGGCTGGACTCGCTCCCCGCAAGGCACCGACGCGGAAGTCGGAAATCGCGGTCGATGACCGATGGGTGGAGACCACGCTCGAGGTCGTGATCGTGCTGGCTGGACGACCGGTTTACCGGTCGTATTTGGTTACCTTTAGCCAGGTTGGAAGAATGTGAGCATTTTCTGGGCGGCGTCCGGCGACGTCAGTAGTTCCTGTATGTCCGCAGACATCCGGGCGGCAGCGCTGGTGCGTTCGAACATCTCGCGTTCGTATTCTTTGACGGCGGCGGGAAAGTCGTCCGGGTGCGCGGCCAGCGCGAGACCGAGCAGGGCGCCGTCGAGCAGTGCCATGTTGGCGCCCTCGCCCACCGGCGGCATCAGGTGCGCGGCATCGCCGAGCAGCGTGACGCCGGGCGTCGAGGGCCAGGTCAGGCCGACCGGGAGAGTGGTGATCGACCGAGGTACGACCGTGTCGTCGCAGGCCGCGATCAGCGCGGTGAACCGTGAGTCCCAGCCGGGGAGCAGGTCGATCAGCCGCGCCCGGGCGGCGGCCGGGTCGTCGAACGGGATCCTGCTGGTGGCGAACCAGTCCTCGGCGGTGTTATAGAAGCTGAGGCCGATGCGAACGCGGCCGTCGCCGTTGCGCTGCGCCGCCAGGGACAGTCCGTTGCCGAGCACCCAGTAGTTGCCGCGCCCGACCATCGCCGCGAGGTCTGGGTGCGTGCGGTCGATGTCGGGAATACCGACCTCGATGATGTTCTGGCCGATATGCGCCGGGCGGGCGTCGGTGAGCAGCGCGCGGACCCGGGACTGCGCGCCGTCCGCGCCGACCAGCAGGTCATACGTCGCACTCCTGCGGTCGGCGAAGTGCAGCAGGCTGTTGTCGGCGGATTTGAACGCGTGCCCCCAGCGCACCACGTCTTCGGGGAGGGAATCCAGCAGCAGGTCACGCAGATCGGCGCGGTCGACCTCGGGTCGCTCAAGCGGGGCGTCGTCGGGCGTGTCCTCCTGGAGCAGCAGGGTGCCATCCGGCTCGAGAAGACGCATGTCCTGGCCTTCACCACGGGCAATCGCGTAGAACTGGTCGATCAGACCAGCCTCGCGCAGCGCCCGCTGGCCGGAGTGGATGTCGAGCATGCCGCCCTGACCGCGCGCACCGCGCGACGATTCACGCTCATACACGACGGCGTCGATGCCGTTCACGTGCAGTACCCGGGCGAGGGCCAAGCCGCCCAAGCCGGCTCCGACAATGGCGATGGTCATGGTTGCCTCTCTCCGATACGACGTACTGGTCGATACACTGTATCGACCGATGCGGTGTATTGTCAGTGGCATGTTGGTGTGGGAGAGGCCGGAGCCACCGAATCGACCTGTGCCGGCCCCGTTGAGCCGGGAAGGGATCGTGCGAGCGGCGATCCAGCTGGCCGACGCGGACGGCCTGGAGGCGGTGTCGCTGCGCAAGGTCGCCACCGTGCTGGACGTCCGTCCGATGCGGCTGTACGGCTACATCGCCAGCAAGGAGGAGTTGCTCGACCTGATGGTCGACGCCGCCCACGCCGAGATCCGGCCGGTCGGAGACGGCTGGCGGGAGGTGCTCCGGTCTCTTGCCGAAGCCACTCGGCACGCCGCTCACGAGCACGAATGGCTTGCCGATCTGCTGGGTGGCCGACCCCAACTCGGGCCGCACGCGCTGGCCAGTGGGGAGGCCGTGGTGGCCGCACTGGGCGACGTCGACGTGGACGCCATCATGCCGGTGGTCGCCGCAGTCAACGCGTACGTGATCGGCGCGGTGCGTCGGGAGATCGCCGAGCGGCGTGCCGAGCGGGCCACCGGGATGGACGAGAAGCGTTGGCAGGCCTCACTCGGGCCCTATCTGGAGCGGACCTTCGCCACCGGCCGATTCCCCGCGCTGGCCACGGTGGTGCGCGATGCCGTCCACCTGGACGCCGACCACACCTTCCGGATCGGCCTCGACTTCCTGCTCGACGGTATCGAAGCCCGCATCTCAAGGTGACACGCGGTTGAAGGACTGGACCGGCCGTAGCGCCAGATCGGCGCTGACGTGTTGAAATGCGTTCGACTCGTGGTCCAGGGACCGATGAACTTGGCGCATGACAACACCTCAGGAAGAGCTGCTTCCCGCAACGCGCCGGGCTGTGCTGCACCGTATCGCCGTCGCTCAGGCCGAGGGGCGGGCGCCGTCGCTGGTCGCGGCGGTGGTCCGGGGCGGGGAGACGGTGTGGAGCGGGGCGCGGACCTCGGTGGAGGGCCATGCGCCGGACGCGAACGTGCAGTACCGGATCGGCTCGATCACCAAGACCTTCACTGCCGTACTGGTCCTGCGACTGCGTGACGAGGGTGTGCTGGACCTCGGCGACCCGCTGGAGAAGCATCTGCCGGGCACCGGCGCAGGGGAGGCCACCATCGCCGAACTGCTCGCGCACACGGGCGGCCTGGCGGCCGAGTCACCCTCGCCCTGGTGGGAGCGCACCCCCGGTTCCTTGCGCCCGGAACTCGCGGATGTGCTCGGCGAGCGACCCCACCGGCATCCGATCGGCCGCCGCTTCCATTACTCCAATACCGGCTTCACCCTGCTCGGCGCGCTCGTCGAGCAGTTGCGGGGCGCTTCCTGGGAGGACGTCCTGCGGCGCGAGGTGCTCGAACCGCTGGGCCTGCGCCGTACGACATGGCACTCGGAGGCACCGCACGCGGGTGGTTGGGCCGTGCACCCCTGGGCCGACGTGATGCTGCCGGAGCGGGTCGAGGACCTGGGCCGGATGGGCCCCGCAGGACAACTCTGGTCCACGGCGGCGGACTTGGCGCGGTTCGCGGTCTTCCTGGCCAAGGGGGACGACCGGGTGCTGAGCGCGGAGTCCGTTCTGGAGATGCGCACGCCGGCCGCGCCGGGGGAGGCCGCCGATATGTCGGACGGTTCGGCGTACGGGCTCGGGATGCAGCTTCAGCACCGGGACGGCCGGTTCCTTGTCGGCCACAGCGGTTCGGTTCCCGGCTTCCTCGCGAGCCTGACCCTCAGCGTCGAGGACGATGTGGCGGCTGTGGTACTCGTCAACTGCACCTCAGGGCCGGTGGCGTCGGAGGTGGCCGCCGACCTCGTACGCATCGTGGCGGAGGCCGAGCCCCGGATTCCCGAGCCGTGGCGGCCGCTGCCCGAAGTGGACCGCTCGCTTCTGGAGTTGGTCGGCCACTGGTACTGGGGGACGTACAGCTTCGTGCTGCGGCTCGTAGCCGACGGAGGTCTGTCACTGGAGCCGCTGTCCGCCACCCTGCGCAGGGCTCGTTTCCGGGTCAACGACGACGGCAGCTGGACCGGACTCAACGGCTACTTCGCGGGAGAGCTCCTGCGGGTCGTACGAAGGCCTGACGGGACCGTGAGCCACCTGGACCTCGGCTCGTTCGTGTTCACGCGTCAGCCGTACGAGGAGGGGGCTCCGGTGCCGGGCGGAGTGGATCCCGAGGGGTGGCGCGGGATCTCGTAGACCCGGTTCTGGTGGTGGGGTCTTGGTCGCGTTGTTTCACGTGAAACATGACCCCACGGACCGAAGGTGGGTCGGTCTCAGGAGGGAGGCCGTCCTTGAAGCGGCAGTTTGAAGCCCACGTGGGAGGCCTCGAAGCCGAGCCGCTCATAGAAGCGGTGGGCATCGAGGCGCGTGGCGTCGGACGTCAGCTGTACCAACTGACAGTCTTGCTGCAGTGATGCATCGATCGCCCACTCGATGAGTCGCGTACCGAGACCGCTGCCGCGCTCATCGGCGTGGACGCGTACGCCTTCGATGATCGAGCGGGTGGCGCCGCGCCTGGAGAGGCCCGGGACGACCGTCAGCTGGAGCGTGCCAACGACACGGCCCTCACGGACGGCGACCATCAGATGCTGGTTCGGATCGCAGCTCAGGTGCTCCAGCGCGGTGAAGTATGGGGCCAGGTCGTCCGGCGACTCGCGCTGGGCGCCCAAGGGATCGTCGGCCAGCATCGCGACGACCGCGGGGATGTCGTCCCGGGTCACCGGGCGAATCTCAAGATCTCCCATGCTCGCACCCTACGCGGGGGCGTTCAGTGACTCCACGACGCGGACGAGGGGGGCCAGTTCGGGGTTCTTGGCCGCCTCGTCGAGAGCCTCGCGCAGGGCGGCGTCATTCGTGGGGCGCGCCTCTGCGAGAAGACCGAGGCCGGCCTCGGAGACATCGGTGTAGATACCCCGGCGGTCGGTCGGGCACAGATAGCGCGCCAGCAGTCCGCGGTCTTCCATCCGAGTGACCAGCCGGGTGGTGGCGCTCTGGCTGAGGACGACCGCGTCGGCGACCTCCTTCATCTGCAGATGTCCGCCCTCGCCGTCGTGCTGGCGGCTCAGCACATCGAGCAGGGAGTACTCGCGCACGCTCAGGCCGTGCCCGGACTGCAGTGCGCGTTCGATGCGGGCCTCGATCCTCCCGTGCAGCAAGGAGAGAGCGCACCAGCCCGGCTGATGGGGCTGTTCATCGCGGGGAACGTGCTCTCCGCGCTCGCCCCCGTCTACTCCGTCATGCTGATCGGCCGTGTGGTCGCCTCGTTCGCCCACGGGGCCTTCTTCGGTATCGGCTCGGTGGTCGCGGCCGACCTCGTCGCCCCGGACCGGAAAGCAGGCGCCATCGCGATGATGTTCAGCGGCCTGACCGTCGCGAACGTCGTCGGAGTGCCGCTCGGCACGCTGATCGGGCAGTCCCTCGGCTGGCGGGTCACTTTCGCCGGGGTCGCGATGCTGGGTGTCGTCGGACTGCTGGGCATCGCCCGGCTGGTGCCCGAGATGCCCAAGCCGGACGGTGTGCGTCTGCGCCACGAACTGGCCGCCTTCAAGAACGTCCAGGTCCTGCTCGCCATGGCGATGACGGTGCTGGGCTTCGGCGGGGTCTTCGCGGCGATCACCTACATCGCGCCGATGATGACGCACACGGCCGGCTTCGCCGACTCCTCCGTCACCTGGCTGCTCGTCCTCTTCGGCCTCGGCATGGTCGGCGGCAACCTCGTGGGCGGCAAGTACGCGGACCGCGCGCTGATGCCTCTGCTGTACGTCTCCCTGGGCGCCCTGGCCGTCGTCCTCGCGCTGTTCTCGGTCACCGCGCACGACAAGATCGCCGCAGCGGTGACCATCGCGCTGGTCGGCGCCCTTGGCTTCGCGACCGTGCCGCCGCTGCAGAAGCGGGTTCTCGACCAGGCGCATGGCGCACCCACGCTGGCGTCGGCGGTCAACATCGGTGCCTTCAACCTCGGCAACGCGCTCGCCGCCTGGCTCGGCGGCCTTGTCATCGACGCGGGCCTCGGCTACACAGCCCCCAACTGGATCGGAGCCGCCCTCGCGGTGAGCGCGCTCGCGCTGGCGTTCGTCTCGACGACGCTGGAGCGCAGGGGGAGCGCCACCAGCACGGTTGTTGCGGGTGCGGGTGCGGGTGCGGGTGCGCCAGTGGCTGAGCGGCGGACTGAAGTCCACCGCTGATCGCCGTCGGCGAGCCGAACCCGCTGGCCCTGAGCCTCAGCCGGCTGCCACGGTCAGCGGGGCATACCGCCGGGTCCAATCACCCGGCAGCTCGGAAATTCCATAGGTCATCACCGAGTTGAAGGCGATCGATGCCAGGCCGCGTTCTTTGACCCACGCCAGCAGGTCCTCATGACGCACGTCGATGTCGGTGCGCAAAGGGCGGTCGGTGCGGGCGGCCAGGGAGGTGATGAGCGCCTTCGCCGTCTGTGTGTCACGGGCGATCAACGGGCCGACGACGTGGTCGTCCATGTTGGGCCAGGCGGCCGTGTAACCGATGATCCGGCCGCTCTCCTCGGCGACGCGCAACTGATCGGCAAAGGCGGGCAGCCGGGCAAGCATGGGGGTTCGATCCGTACCGAAGACCTCCTCGTCGAGTCGGAGGATCGTGGTGAGGTCCTCGGCCGTGGCTGGGCGCGTGGAGACCGCTGGCTCAGGACCGCCCGCTGTGAAATGCCCGCGGACCATCTCGGCCCGTCCGGTGACCTTGAAGCCCAACTCCTCATAGAGCGGACGTCCGTACGGAGTCGCATGCAGGGTCAGTGGAGTCGTGCCCATCTCCGAGACGACATGGCGCATCAGGCGGCGGCCGATGCCCTGACAGGCGTATCGCTCGGCGACCAGCATCATACCGATCGCCCCCAGATCCGGGCGGCCCGCCGGGCCGTACTCGGTCACCACACAGGCGGTGACCAGGCCGCCCTCGGGGTCATCGATGCCGTACCCGGTCCCGGCCGCGAGCAGTAGCCCCCACTTGTGCTCCTCGCGGGGCCAGCCCCGGTCCTCGGACAGGTCGGCGCAGGCGCGGAGATCGCGGGGCGTCAGACGGCGGATGGGCAGAGCGGCGGGGGAAGGTGTCGGCGCGCTGGCCAGGCTGTCCGACCTGAGCCCATGGCGTCCACCGGTTTGCGGTCAGACGTACGCCCTTTTGGTCATCTCGTGCACAACCGCACAGTGCGCGGACAGATGTTTCACGTGAAACATCCGCATCCAGGCACACGCGAGCAGGCGCGGAGATCCAGGACCGGGGTGCTGCGCCGTCATCTCGCTCCCGCTCTCCCGCTCTCCCCCTCGCTCCTCGTCGAGTGGCTCACGGCCTGTGGTGTGCATGCGGCATACGTTTCGTGCTCCCCCTGTGTACGCGTCGCATACGGCGGCTCGCATCTCCGATGCGGCACTCTTCGACGCTCTGCCGATCTCGGTGGCCGTTAATGTCGACCGGCCGCTGGCGGAGCTCGTCTCGGCTTCGTACCTGGGTGGAATCTATGGAATGTCTATGAATTGGTGCGGCGCGCCCGGTAATTGAAGGAATTGCTGATTCGCCCCCGTTGAATTCCCGGTACGGCAAGGGGGGGCTTGTGTGTGACGCGCCTGCCGGTAGGGTCGAGTCCGGTTCGTGTCCGAAGCGAGATGCAGTCGTCTCATGGCGGAGGTGCGAACGCAGCTCAATGCAGCCTAACCGGACAGGAAGATCGGAGACCTGCGTTTACCGTTACGAGGTGGGGTTGCTCGTGCGCTGTGGAACGCTGCGGTGGGTGCTGCGGCCCACGTCACACTCTCATCCTCTTGTCCGTACGGATACTTGTCCGTAGGGAGCGGGAATCCAGGTGGAATGCGGCCGCATTGGCCGAGGGTGACGAACAGAAAAGCTAGGCCGTCCGCGGGGGAAAGCATGCCACTTCCGACTGGGGAAGTGCGCAGATCGACCGAAAGATGTTCGAGGCGAGGCACACCATGGACGCTCCGACCACCACGTCCGCCGGCAACGGCACTTCGGGGGACAGTGACGGAAGCGGCTGGTTCACAGCGCGCACGCAGCCCGCGTCTCCCGGCGGGGAGCAGGAGCCCGAGGGTAACCGCCTCGCCGCCCTGCGGCCTGTGGGTCGGTCCCAGGAGCCGCTGGGTGGCCCACCGCGGGACCGGGACAGTGCCACGCGGGAGCGAATACAGACCGTCGGAGAACGTCCCTCCAGTACCCCGCCCAGCGCCCCGGCAAGTACCCCGCCCAGCGCCCCGGCAAGCACCCCGCTCAGCCCCCCGGCAAGCACCCTGCCCAGCGCTCCACTCAGCCCCCCGCCCGGTCAGGCCGCCGCGGAGCACGACTCCGAGCACTCCGTCTTCGACGCCAGGGTCCCCGTCCAGCGCACCGGCCGCCCGGAGGGCTCCCCCGATGCCCTGCTCATACGGCGGACCATGGCCGAGGTCGGGCCCGTCGCCGACAAGGTGACTTCGTACTTCTACGCGCTGCTCTTCGTCCAGCACCCGGAGCTGCGCTCCATGTTCCCCCCGGCGATGGATGCCCAGCGGGACCGCCTGCTCAAGGCGCTGCTGACCGCCGCCGAGCACATCGACAACACCCCGGTCCTCGTCGACTATCTGCAGAACCTCGGCCGCGGCCACCGCAAGTACGGCACCCAGGCCGAGCACTACCCGGCCGTCGGCGAGTGCCTGATCGGTGCGCTGAGCCGGTATGCCGAGGCGAGCTGGAACGACGAGACCGAGGCGGCCTGGGTCCGGACGTACACGACGATCTCCCAGGTGATGATCGACGCGGCGGCCGCCGACGAACTGCGCGCTCCGCCCTGGTGGCTCGCCGAGGTTGTCTCGCACGATCAGAGAACCGCCGACATAGCGGTCATCACCGTGCGTCCGAACCAGCCGTACCCCTTCCTCGCCGGGCAGTACACGAGCCTGGAGACTCCCTGGTGGCCGCGGATCTGGCGGCACTACTCGTTCGCCTCGGCCCCCCGCTCGGACGGACTGCTCTCGTTCCACGTGAAGGCGATCGCCGCGGGCTGGGTCTCCAACGCGCTCGTGCACCGGGCCCGGCCCGGCGACGTCCTGCGCCTCGGCCCGCCGGCCGGCGCGATGACCGTCGACCACACCACGGCCGACGGACTGCTCTGTCTGGGCGGCGGCACCGGCATCGCGCCCATCAAAGCCATCGTCGAGGACGTCGCCGAACACGGGCGGCACCGCCCCGTCGAGGTCTTCTACGGCGCCCGCACCGGCAACGACCTCTACGACCTCGACACTCTGCTGCGGCTGCAGCAGAGCAATTCCTGGCTGGAGGTCCGCCCGGTCGTGGACCGGCACGGACTGCTCCAGCTGCCCGACGCCATACGCGACCACGGGCCGTGGAACGGATACGACGCGTACCTCTCCGGCCCGCCCGGCATGATCCGCAGCGGGGTGGACGCGCTGAAGGGCGCCGGCATCCCCACGGAGCGCATACGTCACGACTCGGTGGAGGAACTGGTGGCCGCCGGAGACTGACCGGCGAAGTCTCCATGCGGAGCGGCTGGTGCAGCGAGGGGTATGTCAGCCCAGATCGGGCGCGTGCATCGCCCGTACGCCTTCGATGTTCCCGTCCAAGTAGTGCCGCAGGGACAGCGGGACGAGGTGGACGGAGGCGATGCCGACCCGGGTGAAGGGGATGCGCACGATCTCGTACTCACCCAGGGGCTCGTCCACCTCGGGGCCGTGCCGTTTGGAGGGGTCCATGGACTCCAGGCGGCAGACGAAGAAGTGCTGGACCTTCACACCGGTGGTGCTGCTGTCCTCGCCGATGTGTTCGACGGTGTCCACGAAACAGGGCACCACGTCAGTGATCTTGGCGCCGAGTTCCTCGTGCACTTCGCGGTGGAGCGCGTCGACGACAGTCGTGTCCTCCGGCTCGACCCCGCCGCCCGGTGTGAGCCAGTAGGGATCGACGCCGGGCTTGGTCCGCTTGATGAGGATCAGGTCCTCGCCGTCGAGCAGAATGGCGCGAGCGGTGCGCTTGACCACGGGTCGTACGGTCATGGGAGAAATGTGGCCCTCGATGTTCCACGTGAAACATCGCCGAACCGAGGAAGAAGGGCGCCCTGGCGCACGCGGGTGGCTCGCCGAGAGCCTTCTTCTCCACGGCGGGGCTTCCGGGCCGTCTCAGGACCAGCTCACCGCAGCCCGCAGCAGCCACTCGTGCGCCCGCGCGATGTGCGGCATGCCCAAGGAGCCGGTACGGACCACCAGGAAGTATGTCCGCAGCGGGGGGACCGCCGGTTCGAGGAGCGCGACGATGTCACCGCGTTCCAAGGCGGGGGCGCACAGATAGCGGGGCAGTACGGCCAGGCCGGCGCCGGAGATCGCACAGGCGAGGACCGCGCGCAGGTCCGGGACGACGACGGTGCCGGACGCGGCGGGCCGGGAGTCGAAGACCGAGGCCCAGTAGCGCGCTATGAACGGCAGCGACTCGTGCACCTCGACCACGGGGAAACTGTCCAGCGCGTGCGCCCCCTCGCGGCACAGTTTGCCGGCGCCGATGCGGTCCGCCCAGCGCGGGGCGGCGACCAGGACATGCTCCTCGTCGCAGAGCGGGGCCGCGGTGAGCAGGGCGCCACGCGGCTGAGCGGTGGTGATGGCCAGGTCGTGGTGCCCGGCGGCGAGGCCCTCCAGGGTCTCGCTGGCGTTCCCGAAGGAGACCCGGAGCGCGAAGCCCTGGCCGTCGTCCCCGGTCAGCTCGGTGAGAGCGGGCAGGGCCCGCTCGGCGGTGAACTCCGGTGGGCCGGCGAGGTGGAGGGTCCGTAAGGAGGAGTCGTCGTCGAGGCCGGTCTCGGCGATCTCCACCAGCGCGTCGAGATGCGGCGCCGCCTTGTGGGCGAGCTCGTCTCCGACGGTCGTCGGGGTGACTCCCCGGGCCTGACGCAGGAAGAGCGGGCGGCCCAGCTGGCGTTCGAGGGTGCGTATCTGTGAGGTGACGGCCGGCTGCGAGAGGCCGAGCAGGGCGGCGGCGCGGGTGAAGGAACCGGCCCGGTGCACGGTCACGAAGGTTCGCAGTAAGGCCAGATCCATGGTCGCCCTCCCCTCGCCGCCTGTGGAGCGCCCAACTATAAATAAGTCGATAGGCCCCTGTCGCTACTGTGATTGGACACTGACACAGAGTCAACTAGCCTTGTTCGCGCGGTTCTTCGCGCGCAGAACCGAGGACGGTCCGAGCCACGAGGGGGGAGGTTCGGACCGTCCGTCGTACGTAGCGGAGCTAGAC
>NZ_JAEMUX010000145.1 GCF_016598475.1 Streptomyces adelaidensis | reverse complement strand
CACACCGCAGAGCAAGAGATTGTGACCGCGGAACGGTCAAGCACAGGTGTGTGGTGTGGGCGAGAGCGTGACGAGCGTGGCTCCTGTACAGGCGTCCCTGGCATGCGTGCGGCACTGGACGGCCGACGATGTTGGTGCCTGAACGAAGTGAGGTGTCCTCCCCGCCACCTGCCATAGCCCCCTGACCGCGGAAATTCGCGTCATGCCATCGAGGGCGACGCACTGGTCGTGCGGAGGCGGCAGAGCGGGGCCTGTCGGCGTACGTCACCGAGGCGCTGCGATTCAAGCGCGACCGGGACCTGCTGCTGGAGCTGGTCGACTGGCTGCAGGAGGAACACGGCCCCGTCACTGAGGACGAGCGTGCGGCTGCTTTCCAGGAGTTGGAGGACCTCGACGCCGAACACGAGCAGCGCCGCGCCACCGGAAAGCACAACGCCTCAGAGGCTGCGAGAAGAAGCGAGCCGCTGAGCACGGACAGCCGCCTTTCCGTGTCTTCGTACTGGAACGCGAAGCCCTGTCCCCTGCGGTACGCGGCGACAGGAAGACGATCGCCTGGCTCGACCTCTCGGCGCGAGGGGAAGCCGAGGTGGTGACGTCCCCGATGACACTGGTCGAGGCGTGCGACGGCAGAACCACCCGAGCAGCGCTGGGACTGGGGGCTCTCCCGGCTCAAGGTCGCCGACATCGGAAAGGACGAGGCTCGCCAGGCCCGGCGCCTCCTGGCTGACGCCGAGCTGCACGGCCACAAGCACGCGATCGACGCCGTACTCGCTGTCATCGCCCGCCGGCAGAAGGGACGGCCCTGCCGCGGCTCGCACGGCCTTACCTGCAGGTGGCCGAGGCACTCGCGGCGCTGGAGGCACCCGCGTCGCCCGATGCCCTGGCGAAGCTGTTGGGAGCGACGGACGACGAAGCCGCTCGCGAGCTGGACACCGCGCTGGAGGTGCTGGCCGATCATGCTCTGGTCTGGCCGGACGCCGCAGGCAAGCTCCACATGGCCGCACCGCTGCGGCAGGCATGGGACGCGCCCCTGGGGCTCGACGCACCGCTGGAGCAGTTGTCGGCGGGCACGACCTCCGACGAACTGCGCGGCATGTCGGTGGCACTGGGCATCAAGCCGCCCGGCAGCAAAGCGCTGCGGCTGGCCGCCCTCGGGGAACACCACAGCGACCCGGAGCGGGTCGCCGCACTGGTCGCGACGGCCCCCGCGGCGGCCAGGGAACTGCTCGGACTCCGGGCGGCGGCCGCGCCGGGGCAGCCGCCGCAGTCCACCGTGTTCGGGACCCCCGGCCCCGGCCTCGAACCGGGCGCGCGATGGGCACTGGACCGAGGGCTCCTGATCCAGGACCGTCACCGCTACGGCCCGGCCCGGATGCCTGCCGAGGTGGCGCTCGCCCTGCGCGGGCCCGGCCGGCAGGCCCCCTTCGAGCCCGTCCCGCCTTTCGCGCGGCTGGTGGCGGTCACCCCGAGGGAGGTGGACCGCGAAGCGTCAGCCGTGGCCTCGGCGTTCGCGGCCCATGCCGTCTCGGTCCTGTCGGCCTGCTCGGCGACCCCGCCGGCCCGGCTGAAGTCCGGCGGGGTCGGTGCACGTGAACTGGCCCGGATCGGCAGGGCCGCACGGGCCGACGACGCCGTCGTACGTATCACCCTGGAGACCGCGTACGCCGCCGGGCTGCTGGGTCGGGACGGTGATCGGGTGGCACCCACCGAGGCATACGACGTCTGGGCGGTACAGGAACCCGCGGAGCAGTTCCCGGTACTGCTGCGGGCGTGGCGGAACCTGCCGCTCATTCCCACCCAGGCACGCGACGAGGACGACAAGGCGCTGCCCGCTCTCGCCGGCGCACCGCCCCGCAACGGCTGCGCGCAGGCCCGGCACGGGCTGTTGACCGCGGCCGCGGAGCTCCCGCCGAGGCAAGGCGTGAGGGTCGCCTCGGATCTGGGGCCGCTGATCGCCTGGCACCGTCCACTGGCCGACTCATCGCCCCAGGACGCGGCGCCGTTCGCCGCCGTGATCCGTGAGGCCGAACTGCTCGGTGTGTTCGCGCGCGGCGCCCTGTCCGCGTTCGGCATCCACCTGCGGACCGACGACACGGAGGGGCTGAGCATCGAGTGCCGACGGTTGCTGCCGCGGGCCACCGAAAGGGCCCGGATCGGCGCCGACCTCACCGCCGTCGTCACCGGCACACCGTCCGCACGGCTCGCCGCGCTCCTGGACTCCGTCGCCGACCGGGAGACAAGCGGCACGGCGTCGGTGTGGCGGTTCAGCGCCGGCAGCATCCGCCGGGCCCTGGACGCCGGCCGTGTCCACGACGACATCACGGCCGACCTGACCGCTGTCGCCGCCGGGCCCCTGCCGCAGCCGCTGTCGTACCTGATCGCCGACACCGCGCGCGGCCACGGGCGGGTGCGCATCACCCCCGCCGCCTGCGTCATCCACGGCGACGAGCCCGCGCTCCTGGCCGAGCTCGCCGCCCACCGCGCACTCGCCCGGCTCGGACTGCGGCAGCCGGCGCCGACGGTTCTGGTCAGCCGCAGTCCGCTCGACACGACCCTCGGCGCGCTCCGAGCCGAGGGATACGCCCCCGTCGCCGAGACCGCCGAGGGCACCGTACGCATCGAGAGAGCCCGGCCTCGGCGGGCCGCCGCGTCCATTCCGGCCCCTCGCGGCACCAGCGGAAAGACCGGCCGCCGGACCGCGGCCACCCTCGCGGCGGAGGCACCGGGCGCCGTCGACCGAACGCCTTGGCGACCAGGCTGCTGGCCGCCCCGCCGGCCTCCCCATCGGAACCGGATCCGCTCGACGGAGGCCCTTTCGGCACCGACACCGAGGAGATCGTCGCCGGATGGGCGAAGCGACTGCCGTACAGCGATGTCCGCCAGCTCGCCCATGCGGTCGACACCGGCAGGGCCATCACCGTCGAGTACGTCGCCACCTCGGGCAACCGGACCCTGCGCACCCTCAGCCGCCTCGACCTCGACCCGCCCTACCTCGAAGCCTGGTGCCACCTGCGGGAGGCCGAACGCGTGTTCGCTCTCTCGCGCATCCACAGCGTCGTGCCCGGACAAGAGTCACATCGGTGACCACGGGATCAGTTGCTCCGGGCTCCTGTGGTCGCACTACGATCGCCCGTCATGGACTGGCTCGAACGCACCGCGAAGCTGAGGCAGTGGAGCAGGAGCGGGAGTCGTGCTCCGCATAAGCCGCTGTTGTTTCTGTATGCGCTCGGGCGGTTCCAGCGGGATGCGGAGGGCGAGCTGCGGTACAGCGCGGTCGAGGAGGATCTGAAAGGGCTGCTGGCCGAGTACGGCCCGGCCAACAGGACGACGCCCGCCTATCCGTTCCACCATCTCGTCAGCGACGGGGTGTGGGAGGTGCGCACCGACCGGGGGCCGGGCAGTCCCGGCAGCGGGGTGCGGGAGCTGCGGGCGGCGGGTGCCGCCGGGCGGCTGTCGCCGGAGTTGCGGGCGGCGTTGCGGCGGGAGCCGTCGCTGCTCGGACGTATGGCGCGCGTGCTGCTCGACCTGAATTTCCCGCCCTCGCTTCACGGGGAGCTCTGTGAAGCGGTCGGATTGGACCTGGACATGGACCTGGATATGGGGCTGGATATGGGGCTGGATATGGGGCTGAATATGGGGCTGGGCATGACATCCGGCGAGAGCGAGCGGGTCGGGTCGCTCGGGCAGCTTTCGGCTGTGCGGAGGCGGCGGGATCGGCGGATGCGGGAGCAGGTGCTGACCGCGTACGAATACCGGTGTGCGTTCTGCGGGTACGACGGCAGGCTCGGGGCCGTTGCCGTCGGGCTGGAGGCGGCGCATGTGCGGTGGTGGGCGTTCGGGGGGCCGGACGATGCCGACAACGGGCTGTGCCTGTGTTCGCTGCACCACAAGCTCTTCGACAAGGGCGTCCTCGGCATCGGTGACGGTCACCGCATCCTGGTCTCGCAGCGGTTCGTGGGCCACAGTCCCGCGGCCCGTCAGCACGTCATCGCGCTGGCGGGGCGTCCGCTCGTCGGGCCGCGACCGGGTGCGGACCCCGTCGCGGCCGTCCACCGTTCCTGGCACACCGGCCAGGTCTTCCAGGCACCCCACGGCCGGTCGGCGCCGCCTGAGCTCAGTCCTTCAGCGGAGGATGTTCCGTGGTGAGGCGGCGGTAGGCGGCTCGGGCCTGGAGGAGGCGGGCGAGGGCGGTGCCGGTGAGGGCCGCGGTGAGGAGGCAGGTGAGCCAGAAGGCGTCGCGGGGGTTGGTCCAGGTCAGGACGCCGGCGGGCGGGATGGCGAAGCCGTTGAGGAAGAGCCAGCAGAGGGCGGCCGTGCCGGGGGCGGCGGTGAAGCGGGCGTACGCGCCCAGCAGGGCGGACAGGACGGACAGCGCGCCCAGGGCCCAGCCGGGGCGGTCCGTGCCGACCAGAGCGTTGAGGACGCCGACCAACGCCATCGCGCCGCCGAAGGCCGTGGCCCATACGAGGGGTGTGGCGACGGGCTGGGGTACCGGGCGGGGGCCGGTGCCCAGGATCACCCATTGGATCATCGCCACGCTCCGTGGGTGGTGGGGACGCCCGCTGGGATCACGCTGATGCTTCCTCTCGGTCCTCCCCCGGTGCCGGTGCCGGTGCCAGCGCCCGTTCCGGTGCCGGTTCCGGTGCCCGTTCCGGTGCCGGTGCCGGTGCCAGCGCCCGTTCCGGTGCCCGTTCCGGTGCCCGTTCCGGTGCCGGTGCCGGTGCCAGCGCCCGTTCCGGTGCCCGTTCCGGTGCCGGTTCCGGTGCCCGTTCCGGTGCCAGGGGATTGTCGCATCGGCAGGGTCAACCTCTCCTCCGGCAGCGGATCTTCGGGGTCTCGTTAGGGTGGCACCGACGGTTGTCCAAGGAAATATCCGAACCAGACAGGGGGCCAGCCGTGGGTGCTCCGCGCCTCAGTAGTACGCCGTTGCCGGGCATCGGGGTCCGTTACGACCTCACGACCAAGGAGCAGCGGCGACTTTCGGTGGTCGCTCACCGGGACGGTTCGCGGACGTTGAGCGCGTACCGGCGGGACGATCCGGACGCGTGTGCGCTGTCGGTGCGGCTGTCGGCGGGCGAGGCGACCGCCCTCGTCGACGCGTTGGCACCGGACCACCACAGCCCGAACCTGTTGTCCACCACGGAGTTGGGGCTGGTCGCGGAGCGGATCGAACTGGCTTCGACGTCGCACTGGAACGGACGCGTGCTCGGCGACACCCGGATGCGGACCGCTACGGGTGCCTCCATCGTGGCCGTACTGCGGCGGGCGGAGGCGATTCCGTCACCCGCGCCGGACTTCCGGCTGGCGGGCGGCGACACGCTCATCGTGATCGGCACCCGGGAGGGTGTGGAGGCGGCCGCGACGATACTCGGACGGGAGTGAGCGGAACGTGCACCTTTCCGCGCCCGACGCTGCGTCCCTCTCCATTCAGCTCTCCGGTCACTTCTCCGATCACTTCCCCGGTCATTTCTCCGGTCACTTCTCCGCTCAGTCCGCTCTGTCCGCTCTGTCCGCTCAGACGTCCGCGCACTCCTCCGCCGTCTTCCTCATCGAGTTCGGCGCAATCATCCTCGGCCTCGGGCTGCTGGGGCGGTTCGCCGGACGGTTCCAGCTCTCGCCGATACCGCTGTATCTGCTGGCCGGACTCGCCTTCGGGGAGGGCGGGCTGCTGCCGCTGGGCACCAGCGAGGAGTTCGTCGCGATCGGCGCCGAGATCGGCGTGATCCTGCTGCTGCTCATGCTCGGGCTGGAGTACACCGCCAGCGATCTGGTCTCCAACCTCAAGACCCAGTACCCGGCCGGACTCGTCGACGCCGCGCTCAACGCGCTGCCGGGCGCGACCATGGCCCTGCTGCTGGGATGGGGGCCGGTTGCCGCCGTCGTACTCGCCGGGGTCACCTGGATCTCCTCCTCCGGTGTCATCGCCAAGGTGCTGGGCGACCTCGGACGGCTCGGCAACCGTGAGACGCCCGTCGTGCTCAGCATCCTGGTCCTCGAAGACCTCTCCATGGCCGTCTACCTGCCGATCGTCACCGCCCTGCTGGCCGGGGTCGGTCTGGCGGCGGGCAGTGCGACCCTGGCCATCGCACTCGGTACGGCCGGGGTCGTGCTGCTGGTGGCCGTGCGTTACGGGCGGCACATCTCCCGGTTCGTCTCCAGCGACGACCCCGAGAAACTGCTGCTCGTCGTGCTGGGGGTGACACTCGTCGTCGCCGGGCTCGCCCAGCAGTTGCAGGTGTCGGCGGCCGTGGGCGCGTTCCTCGTCGGCATCGCGTTGTCCGGTGAGGTCGCCGAGGGCGCGCACAGTCTGCTCGCGCCCCTGCGGGATCTGTTCGCGGCCGTCTTCTTCGTCTTCTTCGGCCTCCACACCGACCCGGCCAGCATTCCGCCGGTGCTGCTGCCCGCGCTCCTCCTGGCCGTCGTCACCGCCGCGACGAAGATCGCCACCGGGTACTGGGCCGCGCGGCGGGCCGGGGTCTCCGTCAAGGGCCGCTGGCGGGCGGGCGGCACGCTGGTCGCCCGCGGCGAGTTCTCCATCGTCATCGCCGGCCTCGCCGTCACCGCCGGTATCGAGCCGTCCCTCGGGCCGCTCGCCACGGCGTACGTACTGATCCTTGTCATCGCCGGACCGCTGACCGCGCGGTGGACCGAGCCGGTGGCGATGTGGGTGACCGAGCGCCTCCAGCGGGCTGCCGCTGGGGGTACGGCAGCGGCTGACAGGGGCGATGGCCAGGGCGAGCGTGAGGGCCAGAGCGACGGTCTGTTGGGGTCGGCGGGGGCGGCGCACGAGGCGTTGGACGGGCAGGACGTGGCTGATCGGGCGTGAGCCAGCCCCGGGGGGCGGGGAGGGTGGCTCGTCATCAACTCTCGTGTGAGCCGTGCCGAGCCGTGCGACCGTCTCCCGTGAGGCCGGCGCCACGCAAGCTCACTGAGCCGTACCGGCCAACAGCCGGCGCCGTACCGGGACTTCGCGCAGCACGCGGGGCTCGCCCGGCGCGTGCGGGGCGGTGACGTCCCAGTCGTACTTCGCGGCGAAGGCCGCTGTGGCGAAGGCCGCTGTGGCGAAGGCCGCTGTGGCGAAGGCCGCTGTGACGTCCGCCGGGAACGGGCCGTGGGGCCACCGCCGCGCCCTCCGCCACGACGGGATACCGGCCGTCCGCCAAGGCCACAGCGGCGGCGACACATCACTCGTGCGCGCCCTCGGCGCGTTCGGCATCGTCGAAGCTGGCGAAGTACGCGGCGGCCATGTCCTCGTCCGCGTGGCCCTGGGCGGCGGCGCGGGCGAGGCGGGCGGCGCCGGCCTCGGCGAGGTCGAGGCGTACGCCGTACCGCTGTCCGGCCTCGACGATCAGGCGGGCGTCCTTGGCGGCGGTGGCGACGGCGAAGGCGGCGGGGGAGAGCCGGTCTTCGAGGACGAGGGCGGACTTGGCGCGCAGGTAGCCCATGTCGAGCGGACCACCCTCGATGACCTCGAAGAAGGACCCGGGGTCGACGCCGAGGGCCTGGGACAGGGCGAGGACCTCGCCGGCCGCGTTGGTGGCGGCGAGCACCCAGCTGTTGGCCACCAGCTTGAGACGGGTCGCGGTGCCCGCCGCGCCGTCCTCGCCGGTCCAGACGGTACGGGCGCCCACCGCGTCGAACACGGGTTCCACCGTCGCCCGCCCCTCGGCCGGGCCCGCGGCCAGCACCGTCAGCTGCCCGGCTTCCGCGGGCCCGCGGGTGCCGAGGACGGGGGCGTCGAAGAAGACCAGCCCGTGCTCACCGGCCAGCACGGCCAGTCCGGCGACGGCCTCGACACCGGCGGTGGTGGACTGGGCCCAGACCGCGCCGGAGCGCAGGCCGGGCGCCGCCTCACGCATCACGGCCAGGACGGAGGCCCCGTCGTACAGCATCGTGAGCACCACATCGGCGCCCCGCACCGCCTCCGCCGGCGTCCCGACGACCTGCGCACCGTCGGCCGCGAGCGGCTCCGCCTTGTCGCGGGTACGGTTCCACGCCCGTACGGTGTGGCCGGCTCGGACGAGGTTGCGGGCCATCGCGGCGCCCATGATGCCGGTGCCCAGGACGCTTACGGTGAGCTTGTCGGTCATGACATCAACTTCCTCGTAGCTCGTAGTACGTACTCGTCGTGCCTGCTCGTGTACCTACTCGCGCCTACTCGTATCTGCTCGTGCTCAGTTGAAGTTACTGTGCGGCCGGGTCCTGCCGGCGCTCGTCCGCGCCACTCGGCGGGCCGTGCGGGGGTGCTCCGGCTGACGGGCACTTGCCGGTCGTCCCGCATGCACGGGCCGTCCCCAGGGAAGACCGGGGCACGGGGAGCGGAGCCGGACCGGGCTCGAACGGACTGGACCGGACCGGAACGACACGCGGCGGGCACGTCGAAAGGCAGACGATGGACACCGACTCCGAAACCGAAACCGAAACCGACACCGACTCCGAAACCGACACCGACACCGACTCCGAAACCGACACCGACACCGGCACCGGCACCGGCACCGGCACCGGCACACATACGGCAGGCCCCGCAGACGGCCTCGACGTACGCCCCGCCTCCGGACACATCGGCGCCGAGATCCACGGGGTCGACCTCGCCGGCCCTCTCGACGACAGGACCGTCGCGGGCATCCGCGCGGCGATGCTCCGCTGGAAGGTCGTGTTCTTCAGGGAGCAGAAGCTGGACCACGCCGGTCAGATCGAGTTCGCGCGCCGCTTCGGTGAGCCGATCCGGCCGCGTTCGAGGGGCTCGGTCTCACCCGCCGACTTCCCCGAGATCGAGACGACCGCCGACCGTCAGGAGCTGGGCCGCAAGCACGGCATGGACCAGGCCGAGTGGCTGGAGCGGCGCCGCCACTCCACGTTGCGCGGCTGGCACGCCGACCACACCGCGCGCATCGACCCGCCCGCCCTGACCCTCCTGCGTGCCGAGCGCGTGCCCCCGTACGGCGGCGACACCACCTGGGCCAACCTCGCCACCGCCTACGCGGGCCTCTCCGAACCGGTCCGCCGCTTCGCCGACGGGCTGCGCGCCGAGCACCGCCTCGGCGTCGGCTACCTCGCCCGCTCCGGCCCCGACCCCTACCTCCGCCACCTCCAGGAGCAGCAGGTCGCGTCCGTCCACCCGGTCGTCCGCGTCCACCCCGAGACCGGCGAACGCGTCCTGTACGTCAACCCGTACTACGTCGAGAACATCGTCGACGTCACCCGGGCCGAGAGCCGGCTCCTCCTGGAGATGTTCGTCGAGCAGATCACGCGCCCCGAGTACACGGTCCGCTTCCGCTGGGAGCCGGGTTCCGTGGCCCTCTGGGACAACCGCGCCACCGTCCACCTCGCCCCCAACGACACCGCCCACCTGGACTTCCCGCGCGTCATGCACCGCGTCATGGTCGCCGGGGACCCGCCCGTCGGCGTGAACGGCACCCCGTCGAAGTCCCTCACCGGCAAGCCGCTGCACGACCCGCACCGGTAGGGCAGGCCTCCGGCGGCTAACCGACCTTCACCGTCTTCTCCACCGTGACCTGGTCGATCTCCGTCGTACGGACCGTGAACTTCATCGTCCAGGTGCCGGCCAGGGGAAGCTGGAGGGTGTCCGTGGCCCAGTAGCCGCCGCGATTGGTGAGCTTGGCGTCGATGGGGCCGATCTTCTGGGCCCGGAGCGTGAAGGTGAGACGCAGTTCCGGGACGGTCGCGATGCCGTCGTCGGGGCCGAAGACCACGGCCTGCACGGAGTTCTTGCCCACGCGCCCCGGCCCGAGGTCGAGCTGCACCTTGCCGTGCCCGTTCGGGGTGCCGACGTCGAAGGGGACCGTCGTCGAGGAGCCCGTGGACTCACCGGCCGCCACGTTCGCACTCTCCTCCGCGATCTCCGCCGCCGCCCGGCCCGGCAGGGTCCCCGTCAGCACGGTGGTGATCACCAGCACCACGACCGCGACGGTGAACTCCGCGAGCACGGAACGCCGGAGGGCGTCACGGTGCCGGCCGGCAGGCGAGTCCTCTGCCGGTTCCGGATCACTGTCCTGGTCGACGTCCTGGTCACCAGGGGGCGGTACGTCACCGTCGGCATCCCCGACCCGCCCCCCAGCCCCGGCCCCGGCCCCCACCCGCTCAGGCACCTTCGCCGCGACTCCCGCCCGCTCGGCGGCCTTCGCCGATACGACGACGGCGGGCTCAGCCCCGGTGCTATCCGTCCCGGCACCCGCACCCATGCCCTCACCCGTGCCCTCACCCGCCCCCCACCGCCCGGTCCACCGCCCGGTCCACCGCCCGGTCCACCGCCCGGTCCACCGCCCGGTCCACCGCCGCGAGAATCCCGCCGCCACCAGCAGAAGCACCACCGCGACCAGCTTGGCGACGAGGACCTCGCCGTACGCCGTGGAGGTGAAGGCGGACCAGGAGCCGAGACCGCGCCAGGACTGGTAGACGCCGGTGACGGCGAGGACGATCACCGAGGCGAAGGCGAGGCGGGAGAAGCGGGTGACCACGGCGGCCGAGAGGGACTCCGGCGCCCGGTACAGCACGGTGAGGAGGGCGGTCAGTCCGCCCAGCCAGACGGCCATGGCGAGCAGGTGCAGCACGGAGGAGGTCATCGCCACCGGGACCTGGATGCCGGCGGAGGCGTGCTCCGCCGCCGCCCATGTGCCGGCGAGGCCGACGGAGAGCACGATGCCGGCGCCGAGCGCACCCTTCCCCCACGTCTCCCGCCGCCGAAGCCGTACGAGGAAGAAGGCGGCCACCGCCAGCAGGGCGAGCCGTGCCAGCAGCGCGAGTCCGGGTCGGCTCACGGCGCTCTCGCGCAGGACGGACAGGTCGAGGGCGGCTCCGACACCGCTGCCCCGTTCGTACGGTCCGCGGAGCAGCAGCAGGACCGCCGAGGCGAGCACCAGGGCGAGCCAGCCCGCGCGCAGCAGCTTGCGCAACCCCTCGCTCGGACCGCCGAGCACGGCCGCCATGAAGAAGGTCACGCCGATGAGGAGGGCGAGGGCGCCGTACGCGAAGTAACGGATGATGTCGTAGAGGGAGGAGGTGAGGGGGTCCTCGGCGAGGTCGGCGGGGAGGACGGCGGTGGTCGCCGAGGGTTCGCCGATCGAGAAGAGCAGGGCACCCGAGATGGGGTGGCTGTCGGCCGAGACGACCCGCCAGGCGATCGTGTACGTGCCGTCGTCGAGGCCGGTCGGGAGGGTGACACGTGCCGTGTCTGAACGTCCGCCCGAGCGCCCCGGCTTGCCGGTGTCGACCGCCCGGTTCCCGGGGTCGACGACCCGGACGGAGTCCGCCAGGAGGCTTACCGACTCGGTGAAGCGGAGGGTGACGTCCCGGGGAGCGGCGTCGAGGACGCTTCCGTCCACGGGGTCACTCCCCTTGAGAGCGGCGTGCGCGGACGCGGTCCCCGCCCCGCCGAGGAGGAACAGGACCAGCACGGTGCCCAGCAGCACCAGGCGCTGAACCCCTCGGCCCCCGGCCCCGCGCCGGCGTCCGTATCCGCCGCCGGCCCCACCAGTTCCGCCATGTCGCCTCTCGACCCTGCCCCTGCCTCGGTCCACGTCTTGCTCCGGATCCACATCCACTGTCGCCGGCTCTCGGACTCCGCGAGCTCTTCGAGTAGGTACGGGCACCACGGACGTCGCGTTCAAACCGCCCGGCATCCTCCCTGGACGCCACGCACGAAGCGGTCACCCAGGGGATTCACGCCCGCCCCAGTTCCCCTGTCAACGCGGCCCGTTCCGGGTACCGCTCCGCCAGCTCCACCGCGTCCCCGTGCTCATACCGTTCCTGGGGACTGAGCGGGAGTGAGTCCGCTCAGCCGC
>NZ_JAEMUX010000144.1 GCF_016598475.1 Streptomyces adelaidensis | reverse complement strand
TCAGGAGCTCGTATGGGTGATGGCTCCGAAGAGGTTGAGCTGCATCGCGGGCGGGCGGCACGTGGGGCAGGCGCACGGCATCTTGCAAAGACGGCCGGCGAGCCAAACGTCGGCGAGCGGCGGCCAGGAGAAGCGATCGTTGAAGAGGTGGCCTTCCTTGCCGAATGTGTAGTCGTGGCATATGTCGTGGTGTCCGCGGCGACAGGGGGAGCAGGACAAGGCGCCGCGTCCTTGGCACCAGCAGCGGTCATCAGGGAGGAACGCGTCCGGTACCAGGGCGAGGACATGCTCGAAAACCCAGTCGGCCTGTTCAGGCTTCACGAGACGCTCCTCAGTCCGCGGCGGAGGTCGGGGCCGTCGAAGCCGACGCTGGTTGCGGTCTGTGCGAGGCGGGAGGCGAGCCGGTCGCCGAGGCGGGTCACCAGGTCGGGGGTGGGGGCGCCGGTCTTGATCGGCAAGTTGGTGGTGATCAGCAGCGGAAGGGACTCGTTGTAGCGGTGGTTGACGATCCGGTATGTGGCTTCTTCGGTGAACTCGGAGAGCTTCTCGGTGCCGAGGTCGTCCAGCAGTAGCAGCGGGATCTGCATGAGGCGCTTGAGTTCGTGCTCGCTGCCTTTGTCGGAGCCGCCGGGGCGGAGCAGGCCGTAGAGGTCGGGTGCGGTGGTGGCGATCATCTGAAAGTTGCGGGGTCCGGCTTCGGCGATCCTCCGCAAGGCCCCGTACGCCTGGTGCGTTTTCCCGGTGCCGATGTTGCCGTGGAGGACGAGGATTCCGGCGCTTCGGATGTCGTCGGCGGCACGGTCGGCCCAGGCGTGCACGTCCGGGTGTGTGGCGGTCGCTTCCCGGTACCGGTAGGGGGCGGCGGTCTCCCAGCGGCTGAGGGCGAAGGCGGCGCGTTGGCGGCGGTGGTATTCGGGGTGGCCGGGTTCGTCGGGGGTGGGTTCGTCGTCGATGGGTCCTGCGGTGACGTCGGGGCAGTGGTCGGCGATGCCGGCCATGAGGCGGGCGAGCATGCTGGGCCGGTTTTCGGTGAGGTTCTGCGGGTCGTTCATGGGGGGCTCCTAGAAGTGGCCGAGGTCTGCGGCGCGGTCTTCGGGTGTGGGCTCGCGGTAGGGCTGCCAGCCGCCGGAGACTGCGCGGAGTGGGGGCCGGGTGGCGCGCTCGGAGGCGCGCTTCGCCGAGTCGGCGACCCACTTGCGCCAGGCCTCGTGCCAGTTCCGCTTTCGTCGGCCTTCGCCTCGCCAGTAGGAAATGAACTGCTGGGTCTCGAACTCGGGGTCGAGTCCCGGGTAGGTGGCGTTCACCCAGCGGCGCATCGTGTCGTTGAGATGGAAGTCGTCAGGGATGAGGTGAAGGCCGTCAGGCCGCTGCTGCTTGGCCATCGCGGTCGGCTCGGTGCGGTCGCTTCCGCCACCACCGCCCTCCTCTACGGGGCTGGGGATAGGGGAAGGGGAAGGGGAAAGGGCAGGGGCCGCGCGTACGTGTGTGGCCGCGCGTCCGCGCGTAGAGCCTTCCGGACCCCCTTCGGCAGGGGTATCGGAGGGGGTTCCCGAGGGGGGTGCGGAGGGGGTTCCTGACCCCCTCCGGGTGGGGTCGGGTTCGGGGGTGCCGAAGGCTTTGCGAAGGGTCTCGATGTGCTCGGCGACCTGGCTGCGGATCGACGGTCCGGTGCCGCGTGTCGACTTCGTCGGCTCGTCGCTCAACTCGTCTAGCGGAACCCGGTCCATCTCGGCGAGGAGAGCGCCGCGGAGCCGGCGCGAGGAGATCTCCAGCGCGCCGGACACCATGGCGCCCATGACCTTGGGCTGTTTCCATACGCCGTCGTTGCGGACGAAGGAGCGGATCAGCAGTTCCTCGGTGTCGTCGTCCATGACGATGAACCGCGCGGACTCAAGGGCCTGGAGTCGCTTCTCCAGCTCGGCGGAGGTCAGGCCGTGGGCCTTCCGGGACCAGCGCCGCAGGGTGAGCGGCAGCAGCCCGGCGTGGTTCAGGTTGGGCTGCGAGATCAGGAACAGGTACAGGCGCTGCTGTCGCTCATCGAGGGCGAGGAAGTCAGCGTCATCCCAGATACTGGTGAGGATGCGTCCGTGTCCGCGGGCCATCAGGGTCTTCTCTCGTTCGTGCTGATCAGGAGCTGGACGCTTCTTCGTCGGCGAAGCGCGCAGGTGGAGGCGGTGAGGGCTGGGGGAACTTCTCGGGCTGCGCGAGCAGGGCAGCGAGTTCGGCCACGAACTCAGGGCGCGCGATCCTGTGAAGCTCCTCGGCGATGCCCTTGGGCTCCGCGTCCAGCCGGATGAGGGCCTGCTGCCGCCACTGCGTCCCGGCCTTGTTGAAGCGGGGCTTCTCCGCGCGGATCGCCGCCCGTTCGGCCTCCGCCAAGGACGGCCAGTTCGGGTACGCAGAGACGGCTATGTACTCGGCCAGTTCCCACCAGGCCGACCGCCTTCTGTGCGTCGCGATTCGAACCTCTCCGGTCCCGGTGATCCCGATGTACAGCGGCTGCCGTTCGGCGTCGTAGAACCGGTAGAGGAGGCTGTTTCCAGCACGCCTCTCGGGCAGAAGACCCCAGGTGGACGCGTTGCGGTCGAGGCGCCTCAGCGGAAAGTGTGTCGGCTGCATACGGATGAGAATACCGTTCGCGATCGCGGTTCGCGACCCCATAGCGCGGACGCGTAGCGCGACCGTGACAATCTGTGTCACCATGAGGTTCATGGACGCCCTCGACATGGAGATTCAGGCCGCAGCCAAGAAGCGCGCGCGGGCCGAGAAGGCCTTTCTCGACGCCGACAGCGAGCTGCGACAACTCCTGGTCAAGGGCCGCGCGGCAGGCAAGGGGCCGTCGCACATGTCGAAGCTGGCGGGCTTCACCCGCGAGTGGGTGGCAAAGATCGCGCCCGACCCGAAGCTGAGCCGCGACGCCGGCGCCGCCCGCACGATCGCCGAGTCCTGACGGGGCGGTCACGCCGCGGCCTCCTCTACGCAGACCTTGTGCGCGTGACGTCCGTCGTCATCGAGAAGATGGGCCAGCTTCCCGCAGATCCGACACGGGCCCGGTCGGCTTGCCACGTGACTGCGGTCGCGCCAGTTCAGAACCGGAACACTGCGGTTGACCTCGATCCGTTCGCGCGGCCGGCACGTCGGGGCTGTGGCGCTGGCACCCAATGCCGCACTCGGGCTCTCGTCGATGGACTGCGGTGTGCCAGCTACTTCGAGGTATCGGGCGCGGTCGTCGGCCGGGACCCAGAACCGGTGCACCCGCGAGCCGGCGCTGTACTCCAGCGGGACGACCAGCCCGGCGGCGGTCTTGCGTACGAGGTCGTCGAAGAGCACGTCTCTCGGCCGCGGTGTCGTGTGGACTTCTCCGCACCGCCGGCCCCAGCCGTTCGTCGGGCACTCGTGGAACGCCGTGCTGTCGCACTTCCAGAAGTCGAGGAGCCGGAACCCGCTGACCACGCGCAGGTCGCCGGTCTTGGCGATGATCTCTGCGGGGAGCCGGTCGCTTCGGGTCCAGGCGGTGTCGTTGCGCTGGGCGTAGTCGCGGCGGTCGGTGTGCCAGGCCGGGGTGATGCCGCGGGAGGTGGCCTTGCGGGCGCGCTCGCGTACGCTCTTGGGCCCGTTCGTGTCGGCCGTCGAGAGTTGGATTTCCCATCCGATCCGGAGTCCCGCGGCGCCGTCGACGAGGGCGTCGGTGATTATCCGGCCGCCGGGCGCGCGGACTTCGGTGTCCGCGTGGTGGCCGGCCGCGGTGGCGACGCGAACGACGCGCTCCTTGTAGGCGCGGTGCTCGGGGCTCTCCGGTGCGTGGTGACGGAGCTTGTCTTCTTCGTGCTGATGCACGGCCTGGCGCTGCCCGTTGACCTGGCGTAGGTACATCCACGCGACGACTCCGGCGCTCCGGCAGACGCCCGCGCACTGGATGCCGCGGTCCTCAACGCGGACGCCGTCGGCTGCGTGCTGGCGGTCCTGCGCGTACAGCCGGTTCCATAGCGCAGGGTCGATAGTCGCCAAGTCCTCGATGTCGAAGCCGAGTGTGACGACGTGAACCGCGTTGGCCACCCCTCCTCCTTCCGTTTCCGGGCCCCGCCGTGTGCGGGGCCTCACTGCTGCCTGGGCTGGTTCAGCGGTAGTTGTGGATCACCAGCCAGGCGGGTGCCGGATGGTCGGCGAGGCCGAGACGGACGGCGGCGGCGTGGAGAGCCGAGGCCCACGCGGTGAGATCGGCGGGTTCGGCGAGCGTGTCCGGGGTGATCCGGACGACTTCGTTCTCGTCGACGAGGGTGCACCGGGTGGCGAGGATCAGTTGGTCGCGGTCGCCGACGACGATGTAGCCGACGCTGTCCGGGCTGTCGGGCTGGCCGAAGCAGGCGCGGTCGATGTCGTCGATGTCGGTCCGGTTGGGGATCTCGAAGCCGTAGACGACGCTCACGGAGTGGTAGAGGCCCATCAGACGGCCGCCTTCCGGATCGCTCCGCCGCGCCCCCGCAGGGTCACGCCGGCTTCGAGCAGCAGGACCCGCGTCCCGCCGTACGACCGGCCGAGTGCCCGGCTGATGGCGCGGATGGACAGGCCAGCCGCGTAGTGCTGGGCGGCGCGTTGCCGCACCTTGTCGCGGGCGTCGCCGGTGAGGACGATGCCGGTGGTGTAGTCCCTCACAGGGTTCCTTCCGGGTGGGTTGGGGTCCGGGCCCGCTCCTCGTTGGGGGGTGGTGAGGAGCGGGCCCGGTGGCGGCCGCTAGAGGGAGGGCGGCCGCCCGTCAGGCGGTCTCAGAGGTGGGCGTCGATGGCCTGGCCGATGCCCTGCACGAGCGCGGTCCGCATCTCCTCGGGCATGCCGGGCTCGAACGCGAAGTGGATTCGGGCGATCGGCTTGTCGTCGGCGCCGATCGTGATGACGTGCTCGTCGGACGGCTGGAGTCCGTCGGCGCCGAGGCCGACAGCCCAGCGGGATACGTCGGCGGCCTTGCTGATCAGGTCGCTGATCTGGTCGCGGGCCTCGTCGAAAGCGGCGTCGTCGAGGAGCAGCGTGGCCCACGTCTTGCCGCCGCCGGGTTCGGTGGAGGGGACGATGTCGTCGTCCATGGCTTCGCCGATGCCCGTGTAGTCGGGGTCCTCGGTGAGGGCCTTGTGCTGAGAGGCGGCTTCGGTGCGGAGGTCGTCGTCGGTGTACGGGAGCTCGGTCATGAGGTGGTGTCCTTCGTGGTGGCCGGGCAGATGTCCCGGTGCTGCTGGATCGGATCGGAGGCGAGGAAGTCGGTGACGAGGGCCCGGCCCGTGACCCGGCGGTGGAACAGGCAGGCGGCGCACAGCTGGTCGGCGACAGCGACCTGACCGCGCTCCATACGCCGCACCTGCACACCACCGAGCCACGAGCCGGACATCAGACCGCGACCTTCTTCGTGGTGCCGGTCCTACGCAGCCGGTTGTCGGCGTCCGCGTTCGCCCGCGTGCACGACCCGCACGCGGCCTCACCGTTCTTGCGATGCCGCTGGTAGCCGGGCCGGGTGCCGCACCGGGCGCGTTCTTCGCTGTCCGTGAGATGCGCGGGCAGTACGCACTCCGTGTTGCCGCAGTCCGCAGTAACTGGGCCTACTGGCTTGCGTCCGCGCCCGTGGGTGAACGCGAGCCGCCGCGGTGTGAGCGTCTGCCCCCGGAAGCTGATCTTTGCGGGGCCGGTCCAAGCCACGTGGCCGCCGTACAGGCGGACGGTGTGCCGGTCGTACAGGGATTGCAGGGTGCGGGGCTGCTGGGCTTGGCGGGCCTGTTCGGCGCGGGCCGCGGATTCCTCCGCGGTGAGGTTGCGTCGGACGGCTGCCCGCCGGTGGTTGGCGCGTTCGTGGTCGGTGAGGCCGCCGTACACGCCGTAGCCGATGCTGTTGGTCAGGGCGAAGTCGAGGCAGGCATCGACGGCCGGGCAGCGGCCGCAGATGGTTTTCGCCTGCTCGATGTCGTGTTGGCCTGCGCCGGTGCTTCCGAGGGCGAAGAAGATTTCCGTGTCTTCTTCGCGGCAGGCCGCGGTGTCCCGCCAGTCGGCGGCGCGCGGGGTGGCGGGTGCGGGGCGGACGAGTTTCATCGCGTGGTCACCGCCTCGCGGTCGGGCCACTGGCAGCCGGCCAGCGCCGCCGCATGCCGGGCCGGAACCTCGGCGAGGGGGAAGCCGAGCCAGTGCAGGCCCATCGCCAGCATCACGTAGGCGTCGGCCTCATCCGACTTGGCGCGGCCTTCGGTGTGGATGCCGTACCGCTCCCCGACCGCAGCCCGGACGAGCGCTTTGAGGGCCTCGCCCTTGAGCCGGTTGCCGTCCTCGTCCTTGTGGACGGTGGTCCCGGTGGCGTAGGTGATCCGCTTGCTCGGGGTGATCACCGTGTAGGGGATGCCGCGTTTCCACAGGTCGTGGCGGACCATCCACCGCATCGCGGCCAGGGCGTCGGCGCCCTGGTTGTTCTTGGAGTAGGCGGCGCCTTCGATGACGACGAAGTCGGCGTACCGGTAGAAGGAGGAGAGGCCGGTCAGTTGGGCGGCGAACTTTTCGTGCTGGCTGTCGGCGGTGGAGCGGACGTGGTCGGTCCAGCCGATGCCTGCGACGCCGGAGATGCCCATGGCGACATCGAGGCCGATGACCAGCGGCACGGGGCCGAGGGGCTGGAGGCCGGCCGCCGCCACGGCGGCCGGTGCCTCGGGGGTGAACAGGGTCGGGGCGGTCACAGTGCACCGTCCTCGTCGGGCCAGACGATGCGCGGCTCGACCTTCACCGCGCGGCCGTTCCGGACGACGACCCGCCACATGTCGGTGTTCTCCTCGCCTTCGCACTCCAGGCGGCCGGTGAACGTATGGCTGGGGAAGGCGTCGAGCGCTGTCTGCACCTCGTCGACGAGGCCGCACTCCCGGTACTCGTCGATCTCCCGCATGACGAGCGCGGTGGCGGTGCGGCGGAGGAAAACGCCGTCTTCCTTCTCCACCATCTGCTCGTGGACCCGGAGGACCAGCGACGGGGTGTAGCTGTTCTCCACGTTGTCCGGGGCGAACTTGCTGTTCTTGAACTCGGTGTAGGCGAGCGGCGGTTCGATGGCGAACTCGCCGGTGACGTGGGTGGTGTAGCCCATGGTTCAGTCCCCCTGGTGGTCGTTGGTGGCGGGTTCGTACAGGTCGGCGACCGAGGTGCCGTACGCCCGAAGGTGCGCGGTGAGGTCTTCGAGGAGGAGCAGTCCGTCGGGGCCGACGTCGTGCTCCGCCTCGTTCACCCAGTCGCCCGCGGTGTCGTCCCAACGGGCGGCGAGGTAGGGGCGCTTGTTGCGGTAGCGGTCGAAGAGGCAGTACGCGATCACGACGGCGCCGATGCTGATGCCGAGCGCGAGGGTGTAGGGCAGGAGGTCTTTCATGCCGCCACCGCCAGGCTTTCGGTGCCGCACGTCCAGCAGCGGGCGGATCCGTCGCGGCGGACCGCGTGGAAGCGGGTGCGCTTCTCTGCGGGGCACCAGGCGTCGTCGTTGCCTTCGACCTCGGGGCCGTCGAGGACTTCGTCGAGGGACACGTACACGGCGCGCACGGCCGGCTTCGGGAACGGGGCGCGCTCCCACACCGGCCAGTTCCGGGCGACGAGCGTTCCGGCCGGGAGCATGATCGCGGCGAGGGCGTCGACCGCCACGGCGAGTTCATCGGTCACGGCGTGGTCTCCTTCGTCGGCTTCGGCTGCTGGTAGCCGGGCTGCCAGCGGCTGCTGTCCTCGACCCGGCCCGGCGGCAAACCGGCGGCGTCGTCGAGCTGGCGTTGCAGGCGGTCGGCCCGTTCCCGCTCCAGCTCCAGCTCCCGGGTCACGCGGGTCATGGGGTTCATCTCGACCTCGGGCGGCAGGTCATGCCCGGCCATCACGTGGATCTGAGCGGCCAGGGCGCCCTCCACCGCCATCGAGTCGGCGAGCTTCGCTCGAACCTCCACCAGTTCCTCGGTGAGGCGGTCGTTGACGATGGCGGCGTCGGTGTACTTCTCGGCGGCGGTCTCGGCGGCGGACTTGTAGGTGTCGCGGTCCTTGGCGAACTGGTTGCGCTCGGAGCGGATGCGCTCCCGGTCGGCGAGCACGGCCTCGTGCTGGCGGCGGGAGACGAACGGCAACGGCATGGTGGTTCTCCGTTCGGGTGGTGTGGTCTGCTGGGGGGGGAGGTCGCCCCCGAATCCCGCGGGGGCGACCGTTCGTGTGCGGGCTACGTGCGGGGTTGAGCGACCGTCGGCCACGCCGGGCGGCTCGGCTCCTCGTCGTCGACGACCTCGGCCGGGTACGCGCCGTCCTCGTCCGGGACCGGCTCAGGGCGGGCGTTCTCGGAGTCCTTGGCCGCGGCGATCGCCATCAGCTGCTTCGACAGCGGGTCCTCACCCTTCGGGTGGACCACGTCGGCCCGCTGGGCTTCCATCCACAGATCGCGGACGTCATCCGACGTGAGCGCACCCGTGGCCTCGGCGATCCAGTCACGGCCCTGCGGCGCCTCGATCGCGGCCACGGCCCGACCGCCGCTGCCGCTCGGATCCAGCGCCACCGCAGTGGGCAGCGGGCCGGTGAGGGCCTGCCTGGTGGTGACACCCCGGATCTCGACGACGACCACCGGGAACTGCTTCGTCTGCCCACCGGCGACCCGGGTGCGGGGTTCGATCCGCAGCGTCACGGGCACCAGGCCCTTCCCGCCGGTGCCGGAGAGGACCATGTCGACGGTGCCCGCGAGTTCGTTCGCGGCGTACCAGGAGTGCGTCTCCACCCGCCACACGCCGACGTCCGGCATGTCCGGGAGGATGACGTTCAGCCGCGACGTGGCGGCGCACACCTTGTCCTTGGTGTAGAGGTCTTGGCGCAGGAGGTGCCATTCCGGGCCGTGCTCGGCGAGGCACAGGCAGGGGTGGCGGCTGATCTGCTCGGTCTCGCCGTCGCAGCGGCGGGCGCAGCCGCCCTTGTTCCACATCTCGTTTGCCTGGGACAGCGGGTCGCCGGGCGGCAGGATCGCCTCCAGCTGCTCGGCCTCGGTGATCACCCGGAACTGCGGGGCGCCGTTGCCTTGCGGCTGCCAGCGTTCGACGTTGCCGCCCCAGTCCTTGGCGGCGGCGGTGACGTAGTGCTCGGAGTGGCTGGAGAGAACCCACGTCTTCGACTTCACCGGGCGGGGCCGCTTCTTCGGGTCCTCGCTGGGAATGCTGTAGCCGGTGCGCAGGCGGCCGAGTTCGCGGGCCTGCTTCTGTGCGGTACGGATTCGGGAGCCCACGGTCAGGCCACCTTTCGGTAGTTGCGCCACCGGGCCGGGACGGGCTGGTCCGGGGCGAGGAGAGCGGGATAGGAGGAGGGGGCGGCGTGGTGCCACAGCGCGTTGACCAGAGCCCCGCGGAAGGCTTTGTGGGCGTCCCGTCCGGCGGGCATCTCGACGAGGGCGTGGGACTTGGCCCGCAGGTTGAGAACGCCGGCCCGCTGAATGTTCGGCATCGGCTGCTCGGTGTCGTCCGGGAGCAGGACCGTCTCGCAGTAGCGGAGTGCCGCCAACTGCTGGGCGTTCTCCGGGTAGACCTCTTTGGCGGAGCGGGTGGCCGACGTCTTGAAGTCGATCAGCCACAGTTCGAGGCTCCGGTCGGGCCCGGTCGGCAGCCAGACCATGAGGTCCGCGGTGCCGGCGTAGCCGAGGCGGCGGTGCAGGCAGGTGATCTCGGTGGCTTCGACGTGCTTGTCGATGTCGACGCCCCAGAACCTGAGGAACGCCTCCAGCTGTGCGAGGTACGGGGCGACGACCGCCTCGACTGCGAACGGGGCACCGAGGAGGCGGAGTTCGCTGGCCTTGTGGATGAGGGTTCCGAGGTCGGCAGCCGTATCCCGGGCGTCGATGTGGATCTGCTTGAGTTCCTTGACGAGCGCGGCCCGGTCGGTGATGGCCCGGCGGGCGACTTCAATGCGGTGGTCGAGGATCCACTCGACGGTGAGCTTGACGGCCCACGGCATGAGCCCGTGCTTGTGGACGCTGGTGCCGAGGACGTTGGTGACCGATACGAGGTCGGGCCCCCCGAGGGGGTCGCTGTAGTAGCGGCCCCGCTCGGTGTCGCGTGCGTGCTTGGGTTGGGTCACTTGGTGCGGCCCTTCGGGTGTGGTGTGGCGGCGAGTCCGATGAGTCCGACTCCGAGTGCGGTGATCAGGTCGGTGGCGGTGGCGTACACGCCGGTGAACGGGCTCAGTTGGGTGAGTGCGAGGGCGGTGAGGGTGACGGCCGTCCAGTGGAGGCCGGTCCGGGCCGCGTGACGGGCGCTCACCGGCCGCCTGCCAGCGAGTAGGCGCGGCCGTTGGCAGGCCCGCGTTCGACGAGTACGCCGTGTCGGGCCCACCACTGAAGGTCTTTGCGGGCGGTCGTCCGGCAGGGTCCCCAGCCGGTGGCGCGGTAGAAGGCGTGTGCTTGGCCGGTGGTGTAGCGGCCGCCTTCGCGCCGGATTTCGGCGAGGAGTTGGCGGCGGCGGGTACGAATACGGTCAGCCACGGCTACCGTCCTCGTCCTCGGCGGGCGGCCGGTTCGGAATGTCGATGCCCTCACCCAGTGCGGGACGCTCGTACGCGTCCAGCACCGCCTGCCACCTGCGGCGGAACCGGGCCGCCTGGCTGATCGACCACACGGCGACCACGGTGTCCGCCGCAACGATGCTGACCAGCACCGACGGGAGGCCACCGGTGACGACGAACCAGATGGCGTTGACGGCGAGGGCGGCCACGGCTCCGGCGAGGAAGCTGTGGAACGCGATGACCAGGTACGGGGGGCGGGCGCTCATGCCGCACCGCCCTCACGCTCGGCCTTGAGGCGGGCGATCTCCTCACGGGCAGCGGCGAGTTCGTCCTCCGTGGTGCGGTGACGCTCGGCCGCGTCGGCGATGCCGTCCCGCCACCGCTGCACCACGGCCAACACCCGGTCGGCGATGGCGAGCTGCTGCTCAACCGGCGTGCCGCTCTTGAACATCATCTGGAGGTCGCTGCTGCGGGGATCGTTGCTCGGCCGCAGCGACAGGGACGCGATGGGGTACGGGCCGGACTCGGCGGTGCCGGTCTCTTCCCAGAAGTCGTAGGCGCGCATCAGGCGGCACCGGCCGATCGCTGGCCGGGCACCGAGCGGGGCGCCGTGATCTCCCCGACCGCGTTCCGCAGTTGGTGCAGACCACCCGCGTACAGCTCGATCGTGCCGCCGTCCGCGAACTCGTCGATCAGCCGGTTCATCCGCTCGTCGAACTCGTGCCGGGCATGCGAGTCGCGACCTTGGGTCTGAGCGGACTGCGCCAACGCGTGCATGTCCGCCATCTCCTGGCCGAAGCCCTCGGGCTCGTTGTCAGCCGCCCGGAACAGTTCGAGGAACAGAGCGCGCAGGAACGGCTGGACGCCCAGCTCGGCGCCGTCGTCGGTGGCGGTCAGGGTGAGAGGGGTCGGACCCTCAATCTTGTGGCTCATCGGAGCTGCCCCTTCGGGGAGGTAGTCAGGAGGAGAAGGAGGGCGGCGGCATCACGGGCCAACTCGCGGCCCTCGTACACGGCGTGCCGCAGACACGCGGCGTGCGGGACCAACTCGTTCCGCATCGAGGCGGCGGCCCAGGCGAGGTCGTGGCCCGCGTGTACGAGTTCCTGGTGGAAATCCCTGCGGGACGCGTCGATGAGGAGGAACCAGAAGACGGAGAAGCTCGCGTGGACTGCGACGCCGAGCGACAGGACGGACGCCCACTCGCCGAGGTCATGCGTGTGGCCGGTCACGACGTACCGCCCGACGGGGGCATGTCCCGGCCCAGGCCCGGCCGGTAGTCGTGGTGAACGGCGGGGTAGTGCTCCCCCTCCGACTCACGCAACGACGCCACCGGCACGAACACCGCCTTCAACGCGTTCACCGGACGCTCCGGCACCT
>NZ_JAEMUX010000143.1 GCF_016598475.1 Streptomyces adelaidensis | reverse complement strand
GGGTACGTATGGCACGGGCGCAGCAGTCGCCGATTCCGACGATGCAGGAGCTGATCCTGCGGCGTACGCGCCAGGGCTTCGTCGGCCGGAACGCCGAACGGGCCGCCTTCCGGGCCAACTTCGACCTCCCAGTCGAGGACGAACGCCGCCGCTTCCTCTTCCATGTGCACGGCAACGCGGGCATCGGGAAGACGTTCCTCGTACGGGAGCTGGAGCAGATCGCCCGGGAGCGCGGCGCCCTCACCGCGTACGTCGACGACGGCGTGGGCAGCGTGCCGGAGGCCATGGCGGTGATCGCGGACCGGTTCGCCCGGGAGGGGCGGCGGTTCAAGGAGCTGGAACGGCTGCTGGCCGCGCACCGGGAGCGGCGGTACGAGGCGGAGCCGGCCGCCGTGGCCCTTCCCGAGGGGGAGGGGGACGCGGGGGCTCCCGGGGGCGCCGCCGAGCCCTCGGCGGCGAGCATGGCCGCCGCCCGGGCGACCCTCGTCGCGCTCGGGCTCGTCCCCGTCGTCGGGCCCTTCGCGGGGGCCGTCGACCCGGCCCAACTCGCCCGCCAGGGCGACCGGTTGCGGGGCGCGGGCACCGGCTTCCGCGCACGCGGCCAGGACGACGCCCAGCTGCTCCTCGCGCCCGAACTCGTCCTTACCCCCGTGCTGTTGGAGGAGCTGGCCCGCGCGGCAACCGAAGTGCCCTGGCTGGTCCTGCTCTTCGACACCTACGAGCGGACCGGCGCCTTCCTCGACCCCTGGCTGCACGCCCTCGTCACCGGCGACCGGTACGGCCCCATCCCCGGCAACGTCGTCCTCGTCACCGCCGGGCAGCGCCCCTGCGACGCCGCCCGCTGGGGCGGCCTCACCGACTTCGTCCTCGACCTGCCCCTCCAGCCCTTCACGGAGGTCGAGTCACGGGGACTCCTCGCCACCAAGGGTGTGCTCGCCGAGCCGGTGGTCGGCGAAGTCCTGCGGCTCACCGGCGGTTTGCCCGTCCTGGTCTCGACCCTCGCCGAGGCCCGCCCCGCCGACCTCGACGACCTCGCCGACGCGGGCGACCCCAGCGCCACGGCCGTGGAACGCTTCCTCAAGTGGGAACAGGACCCCGTACGACGCGCCGCGGCCCTGACCTGCGCCCTACCCCGATGGCTGGACGCCGACGTGTTCCGCGCGGCCGTGACTTCCGGACCGGATGCGGCCGGCGGACCGGATACGGCGGGCGGACCGGATACGGCGGGCGGACCGGATACGGCGGGCGGACCGGATACGGCCGGCGGACCGGATATGGCCGGTGGCTCGGGCGAGGACGCCGAGGGCCTGCTCTCCTGGCTGCGGGCCCTGCCCTTCGTGACCGACCGCGGGGACCGGGTGGTCTACCACGACGTCGTACGGACGCCGATGGTGCGGTTGCAGCGGATGCGGTCACCACGGGTGTGGAGCGAACGGCACCGGCGGCTGGCGGAGACGTTCGCGGGGTGGCGGACGGAGACCGAAGCCGGCTTGGAGGAAGGGGAGTTGTGGGCCGGCGAGCGGTGGCGCGAGCTGCGGCTCGCCGAGACGTATCACCGGCTCTGTGCCGGGGAACGTGGGGCGTTGGCCGGAGCGCTGCGGGATGTCGTGGACGCGTGCGGGGAGGGTGTCGTCGTGGCCCGGCGGTGGGCCGAGGCGCTGGCGCAGGCGGGGCGGGACGCCGGTGACGAGGGCGCGGGCGGCTGGGGCGGGGACCTGCTGGCCGCGCTGGAGCGGGGCGGCGTTCACGACGCGCTGGGCGTGCTGCTGCTCCGGGCCGGCTTCGACGCCCGGCGGGAGGCGTTCGCGCGGGCCCTGCGGGGGCGGGCGCTGCACCGGGACGGGGCGTACGAGCGGGCGGTGGCCGAGTACGACCGGGCTGTCGACCTCGACCCCCGACTGGCCACGGCCTGGCAGGGCAGGGCGGTCGCGCGGGCGCGTACCGGGGACTACGCCGCCGCCGTCGCCGACCTCGACCGGGCCGACGCGCTCG
Organism: Streptomyces adelaidensis; assembly: GCF_016598475.1. Taxonomy (GTDB): domain Bacteria; phylum Actinomycetota; class Actinomycetes; order Streptomycetales; family Streptomycetaceae; genus Streptomyces; species Streptomyces adelaidensis. The sequence continues at coordinate 9,904 of NZ_JAEMUX010000143.1, read as the reverse complement.
CCCCCGACGATGCCACCACCCTCGTCCTGCGCGGTGACTACCACCGCCTCCTCGGCGACCCCGACGCGGCCGTCGCCGACCTCGACCGGGCGGTCGCCCTCGACCCCGTACGCCGCTCGACCTGGGCCTCCCGAGGTGCCGCCCGGCACGCCCAGGGCCGCCTGGACGAGGCCCTGGCGGACCTGGACCGAGCCCTGGAACTGGACGGGGAGTACGCCTGGGCCCTGGTGCGCCGGGCGCGCGTACGACGCTCGCGGGGCGAGCACGAACGCCAGCTCACCGATCTGCACCACGCCGTTGCCCTCGTCCCGGACACGCCCTGGGTGCTGTGCGAGCGCGGGGACGCGCTGCGGGTCGCCGGCCGGGACGAGGAGGCTCTCGCCGACTACGACCGGGCGATCGAGCGGGACCCGCTGTACGCGTCGGCGTACGCGAGCCGCGGTGTCTCCCGCCTCAAGCTGGGCCGGCACGCCGAAGCCCTCACCGACCTCGACGCGGCCGTGGCCCTGCTCCCGCGGTACGCCTGGGCGCTGCGCCACCGCGCCGCGCTCCATCTCGAACTCGGCGACGCGGCAAGGGCGTTGGCCGACGCCGAGCAGGCCCTCGCGCTGCGGCCGGGCGACCCGCTGGTCGCGGACGTACACGACCGGGCCACGGAGGCGGCGGCCCACCCGGACCGTACGTAGGCCCCCTCGTTCGCGAAGCTACTTCGCGAAGCTACTTCGCGAACCCGAGTCCGAACAGCGCCCCCTTCTCCGGTGCCTTGAGCGTGGCCGGCCCGAAGGAGGTGATGTTGGTGGTGACCAGGCCGTTCTTCGAGCCGCGGAAGAGCCAGACCGCGCCGGAGTCCTGGTACGTGCCGTCCTCCGTGGGCGCGCTGACAGCGAGGTCGGCGCGGTTGTTGTCGTTGATGTCGAGGAGGGAGACGGACTCGCCGTAGTGGTCGCCGGTCTCGGAGGCGCCGGGGACGCCGGGGTCCGACTGGTCGAAGGCCTGGGCGCCGGTGCCGGTGAGCCCCAAGGCGCCGCCCTTCAGCAGGACGACGGAGCCGGCGTCCCGTACGGAGCCGATGTCCTCGCCGGGGACGCCGACCGCGATGTCGGGGTAGCCGTCACCGGTCACGTCACCGGCGGCCACCGAGTAGCCGAACTGGTCGCCGGACCGGTCGTTGCTGGGGTTCTCGGCCTCGGAGACCCCGGGGACGCCCTTGGTGTCCTGGGTGATCCTCGCCGTACGGGTGGACGGGCCGTTCGCGGAACCGTAGACGACGCGGACGTTGCCGGCCTCGCTGCCCCGCACCTCGGAGATGTGGCCGACGTCGCGGGCGACGTAGTCCCCGTAGCCGTCCTGGTTCACGTCGGCGACGACACCGCCGAGGGTGAAGTGGCCGGTGGTCCTGGCGGCCTGGCTGACACCGGTCGCCGTGCCCATGCGCCACTGCGCCTGGTACGACTTCTCCTCGAAGCCGCCCGTGGTGATGAGGTCGTCCCTGCCGTCGCCGTTCATGTCGCCGACGGTGAGGTCCCAGATCTCGTCCTCCTCGTCGATCTCGACGGAGGAGGTCCGCGCGGGGGCGCCGGCGCGGGTGAACGGGCCGAGGAGGACGCGGAGGCCGCCGTCGCCGGTGGTGACGAGGTCGCCCTCGCCGTCGCCGTCGAAGTCGCCGTCGACGGCCCGGTTGACCCGGCCGGGGAACGCGGTCGCGGAGGTCAGGCCGCTGGGGGAGCCCCAGAGGATCACGTCGCCGTCGTTGGCGGCGCCGACGGCGAGGTCGGTGTAGCCGTCCCCGTCGAGGTCGCGCGCGGCCGTGCTCCGGCCGAAGAAGGTGCCCCCCTTGGCGGTCTCCGGCAGCCAGGAGGTCGTACGGGAGACGGTCTGGGGGTGCGCGGTGTCGGCGCCCGCGGCGGAGCCGTACACGACGGAGACGTAGCCGGCGCTCTCGGCGCCCGAGACGGTGGCGCGGGGCGCGCCGCTCACGAGGTCGGCGAAACCGTCGCCGTCGAAGTCGGCGATCGGCGCGTCCCCGGCGGCCTTCGGGGCCGCGACGGCCGGCGTCGCGGAGACGAGCGGAGCGGCCAGCAGTGCGGAAGCGGCGACGGCGGCGACGGCCGCGCAGCTCATGACACGAAGGGGCACGGGTTCTCCAGGAGTTGGACTCGGGTACGGCGACTGTTCACATCTGATCGTTTGACGATCGGATAGGTGAAACGGTTGTGGTCGACGGGACTGATCGTGCTTGCCGAGTGCCCTGAACGGACCGTTCCCATTCGATTACAGTGCTGGACTGTCGAGCCGTACGGGCGTACGGATGTATTTACGTACTGACGTACGGGTTGGGCATGAGGAGGCCGGGGTGGGCGCGACAGCCGGTGCCGTCTGGGGGCGGGCAGAGCAGCAGGACTTCCGCAGCCGGGTGCGCGGGACGTTGCTGGGCGGGGCCGTCGGCGACGCGCTGGGCGCGCCGGTCGACGAACTCCCCCTGGCGCAGATCGGCGAGTCGTACGGCCCGGACCGGCTGACCGACCTGGTGCCCGCGTACGGCAGACGCGGCGCCATCACCGGCCTCACCCAGCTCACCCTCTTCACCGTCGACGGCCTCGTCCGCGCGCAGGTCCGCCGAGACACCGGCGTCTGGCACCCGCCGACGGACCTGCACCGGGCGTATCTGCGCTGGGGGGCCACCCAGCGCGACTGGGGCCCCGACGAACGCCGCAAGGACGACGGCTGGCTCGCCCGCGAGGAGTGGCTCTACGCCCGCCGCGACCCCTCCCGCGTCTGCCTCCTCGGCTTCGCCGACGGGACCATGGGCACCCTCGACGCGCCCAAGAACCCCGGCGAGGCCGGCGCCGAGGCCGCCGCCCGCTCCGCCCCCTTCGGCCTCCTCGTCGGCTGGGAGCCCCAACTCGTCTTCCAGCTCGCCGTCGAGTGCGCGGCCCAGACCCACGGTCACCCCACCGCCTACCTCGCGGCCGGCTCGTACGCCGTCATCGTCCATGCCCTCGCCCGTGGTGAGAACCTCGACGCCGCCGTCCAGAAGGCCCTGGTCCTGCTGGCCGCCCGCCCCGGCAACCAGCCCGTCGCGGACGCCCTCCAACAGGCCCTCACCGCCGTCCGCCAGGGCACACCGACCCCCGCCGTGGTCGAGACCCTGGCCGGCGCCGGCACGGCCGACGGGCTGCTCGCCGTCGCCGTCTACTGCACCCTCGTCAGCGAGGACGTACGCCAGGGCCTCTGCCTCGCCGTCAACCACGGCGGCCCCTCGGCGGCGGCGGGCGCCCTCACCGGCGGCCTCCTGGGCGCCCTCCACGGCGAAACGGCCCTTCCCCCCGCCTGGCTCGCCGAACTGGAAGGCCGCCCCACCATCCTCGTCCTCGCGGACGACTTCGCCCTGGAAATGACCCAGGGCCCGGCCCTCCACGGCCCGGGCGGGGCGGTGCCGGGGTGGCTGGGGCGGTATCCGCGGGGCTGAGGGAACGGGGGCGGAAGGGCCGAGGAAGAAGCCGAGGAAGAAGCCGGGGAAGGAGCCGGGGAAGAAGCCGGGGAAGAAGCCGGGCGGCGCCGCGATAGCGTGCCGATCATGGCGGATGTGGTTGCTGTGATGGCGGACTGGACCCTACGACCGGCGTCGGCGGCGGACGTCGAGCCCGTGGCCGAGCTGCGCGCGATCGTGATGCGCCCCGACCTCGAACGCCTCGGCCGCTACGACGAACACCGCGTCCGCCAGCGCTTCCGCGACGGCTTCGTCCCGGCCCACACCTGGATCATCGAGGTGCGCGGCGACCTCGCCGGCTGCGTGGCCCTCCGCCCCGCCCCCGACGCCCACTGGCTGGAACACTTCTACCTCGCCGCCCACCTCCACGGCACCGGCATAGGCACCGCCGTACTCCACACCCTCCTCACCCGCTGCGACCACGACGCCACCCTCGTCCGCCTGAACGTCCTGCGGGGGAGCCCGGCCCGGCGGCTCTACGAGCGGCTCGGGTTCAGGATGGAGAGCGAGGACCCGGTGGATGTGTTCATGGTGCGCGAGCCGCGGTTCGGGTGACGCGTCTCAGTCCTCGATCAGCGGATCGTACGGCTCCCCCTCCGAGGTGAGGACGAGGACGAAGTCCTTGCCGGGGCCGACGGCCACCTCGTGGAGGCGGGCCAAGGCAGCGGCCTCGGAGGGGAGTTCGAGGGAGAGGGCCGCGGCGGCGCGGTCTCGGGTGGCCACCAGGTCCGGCATGTCCTCCAGGTACTCGGCGGCCGCCTCCCGCCTCTCCTGCGCTGTGAAGGTGCGGCAGTCGCGCCACCAAGGGGCGACCAGGAGGAGACGGAGGAGTTCGGGCAGGCCGATCGCTATGAGGGCGGCGCTTCCTTCGGAGTCGGCGTAGAGGACGGGGCGTTCCTCGCCGCCCTCGCCGCAGAAGAAGAACGTGCCTCCGGCGCCGTCGCCCGCGAAGCCCTCCAGCGCGGCGCCCGACGCGAGGTGGACCTCCTCGCCGTGGTCGCCCCGGTCCAGGTCGAAGTCGCCCGGCCAGGCGAGGAACCGAGCGGCCTCGTCCTGCTCGCGGATGGCGCCGATCAGCGATCGCATGCGCGGCACCCTAGCCGTACGTACGGACAGGGGCGGTCGTTGCCTCCGCCCGCACCCTAGCTGTACGTACGGACGGAGGTCGGTAGCTGGTCGACGGAGGTCGGTAGCTGCCGTCCTGTCCGTACGTACGGACAGAGGTCGGCCCCTGCCCGCGCCCAGGTCCATCGGAGAGCCGGCGCCGACGTCGGGGCGGTCCTCACCCTTCCGGTCACCGTCCCCCGGCAGGACCGGGGCGCCGCCCTCGGCTACGACGCCACCGGCGTCCGGCGGGCCTGGGACCCCGACCTCCACCACTCCCCGTCACCCACGGCCACCCACGGCCACCACCTCACCCCCGACCATCACCGGGGAGGAAACACCGCGTCCTTCCCCTGCTCCGGCACCGCGGCCACAGCCCCGGCCCCTCCCCGGCCCTGACCGTCGCCGTCCCCGTCGGTGTTGATCATCTCGATGATCGCGAGCCGCTCGGGCGTGTCCTCCGGCTTGATGAAGCCGATGACGATGTAGAGGACCAGGGAGACGGCCAGCGGGATGGACACCTGGTACTGGAGCGGCACGCCGCCCTCGACGTTCCAGTGGATCGGGTAGTTGACCAGCCAGAAGGCGAACAGTCCGCACGCCCAGCTGGTGAGCGCGGCCGTCGGTCCGGACCGTCGGAACGGTCGCAGCAGACCCAACATCATCGGAATGGCCATCGGACCCATCAGACCGGCGACCCACCTGATGACGACGGTGATGATGTCCTTGAAGGCGGGGGAGTTGACCTGGGTGGCCGCCGCCATCGACAGGCCGAGGAACACCACGGTCGTGATCCGCGCGACCCGCAGGCCCTGACCCTCGTTCCACGTCCGCGCCCGGCGCCACACCACCGGCGCGCAGTCCCGCGTGAAGACGGCGGCGATGGCGTTCGCGTCGGACGAGCACATGGCCATCGTGTGGGAGAAGAAGCCGACGATGACCAGGCCCAACAGCCCGTGCGGGAGCAGCTGTTCGGTCATCAGGGCGTACGCGTCGGAGCCGTCGCCCTTCTCCGAGGTCACCAGCAGCGGCGACATCCACATGGGGAAGAAGAGGACCAGCGGCCAGACCAGCCAGAGGATCGCCGAGAGGCGGGCGGAACGCTCGGCCTCGCGCGGGGTCGCCGTGGCCATGTAGCGCTGGGCCTGGTTGAGCATGCCGCCGTTGTACTCGAAGAGCTTGATGAAGAGGAAGGCGAGCAGGAAGACCGTGCCGTACGGGCCCACCAGCGGCTCGCCGTGGCCCTTCAGCTCCGGGCGGTCCCAGACGCCGAAGAAGCCGCCGTAGTCGCCGAGTTCGGCGAACACGGCCACGAACATCGCGATACCGGCCAGGAGTTGGATCACGAACTGGCCCAGCTCCGTGAGCGCGTCCGCCCACAGCCCGCCGATCGTGCAGTAGACGGCCGTGATCGAGCCGGTGATGAGGATGCCCTGGTTCAGTGATACGCCGGTGAAGACCGACAGCAGCGTCGCGATCGCCGCCCACTTCGCGCCGACGTCGACGATCTTCAGCAGCATCCCGGACCAGGCCAGCGCCTGCTGGGTGCCCAGGTTGTAGCGGTTCTTGAGGTATTCGAGGGGAGACGCCACATGCAGCCGTGAGCGCAGGCGGTTGATGCGCGGCGCGAACAGCTTGGAGCCGATGGCGATGCCGAGGGCGATGGGGAAGGACCACGTCACGAACGACGTGACGCCCCACGTGTACGCGATACCGGCGTATCCGGTGAACATCACCGCGCTGTAGCCCGACATGTGGTGCGAGATGCCGGACAGCCACCAGGGCATCTTGCCGCCGGCGGTGAAGTAGTCGCTGACGTTGTCCACACGCTTGTGCGACCAGACGCCGATCGCGACCATCACACCGAAGTAGCCGATGAGCACGGCCCAGTCGAGACTGTTCATGGGCCCCCTTCCAGGGTCCGCCGCCAGGTTCTGCCATGGATCGGAGATCGATCAGACATGGGTCAGGCATGTGAACTCTGAGTTCGGTGGCATGCCCACGGCAAGCAAGCGGAAGGTCAAGAGGGGGTAAAAAAGTTCCGAGCGGTGACCTCGGTTTATGTATATGAACGGTGAGTGGCTGAAAAAGATCAGCCCCACCCGTCGGCGGGCCAGGTCAGCGCATCAACTCCCCGGCGTTGACCAGCAGCGACTGGCCGGTGATCGCCCGTGCGCGGTCCGAGGCCAGGAAAACCACCGCATCCGCGACATCCTTGTCCGTGGCCAGCTCCGGCAGTGCCATCCGCCCGGTGAGCCGCGCCAGCACCTCCGCCTCGGACACACCCTCGCCGTGCGCCGCGAACCGGACATACGCCTCCACCGGCGGCCCCCACATCCAGCCAGGCAGCACGGTGTTGACCCGTATCCGGTGCGGGCCGAGCTCCCTCGCCAGCGAGTACATCGCGCTCGTCAGCGCCCCCTTGGACGCCGCGTACGCCGCCTGCCGCACCTGTGAGGGCGCGGCCACCGACGACTGCGTCCCGATGATGACGACCGACCCGCCGCCCGCCGCCTTCAGCGCGGGCAGACAGGCCCGTGTCATCCGCAGCGTGCCCAGCAGGTTCACGTCGAGGACCGCCTGCCAGGTGGTGAAGTCGGCGTCCTCCAGCCCCCCGAAGTAGCTGTCCCGGGCCGCCACATGCACCACCGCGTCCACACCCCCGAACCGCTCCCGCGCGAGCGCCGCCAGCGCCCCGCACTGCGCCTCGTCGGTGATGTCGGTCGCCCGGTACGCCGTGTGCGCGCCGTCCGGGTCCACGTCCGCCGCGGCCTTGGCGAGGTTCGCCTCCGTGCGCGCCCCGAGTACCGCGTTCCCGCCGTCCCGTACGACGGCCGCGGCGACCCGCTGCCCGAGCCCGGCGCCGACCCCCGACACGACGACCGTCCTGCCTGCGAGCAGTGACATCGGGCCCTCCTGAGGTGTGGCGGTTTATCTGACGGAGCGTCAGAGTATGGGCGGCCGACGGCGGAAAGAAGGGCAGGCACACTCCCAATCTGATGCGCCGTCAGCTACACCGGACCCATGACAGACGACGCGACGCACGCCGCAGCCGAAACCCGAAGCGACATGTATGCGGAACTGGCCGCCGTCGGTCCCTACGGAGCCGACCTCGGGCACGCCCTCATCACCATGGTCGAGCCGCACCTCGGCCGGGAACGTGAGTACAACCGTTGGTACGAAGACGACCACTACATCGCCGGCGCGATGGCGATGCCCTGGATGTACGCCGGCCGCCGGTGGGTCGCCACCCGTGAACTGCAACTACTGCGCTACCCCGAGAAGTCCGCCGTCGCGCGGCCCGTCACGGCCGGATGCTATCTGTCCACCTACTGGATCACCGCGGGCCGCTACGCCGACCACATGCGGTGGACCGTCGGTATCAACAAGCGCCTCAACCGCGACCATCGGGTCTTTCAGGACCGCACGCACGTTTTCACGGCCTTCCAGGATCGCGTGGCGACCGTCTACCGCGACGGCGACCACGGCCCGCGTGACATTCACGCGCTCGATCACCCCTACGCCGGGCTCGTCGTCCAGGTGATCGATGCCGACTCCCCGGGCGCGCGAGCGGAGCTGCTCGCGTGGCTGCGCGACGACCATCTGCCGAAGCGGCTGGAGGGCTCGCCCGCGGCCATGGTGGCCGTCTTCACGCCGACGCCGCTGCCCCTGGACCGGATGACCTACGTCAAGCAGGTCGAGGGGGTCGGGATCCGGCTGACGCTGCTGTGGTTCCTCCAGCACGATCCCCGCGACCGCTGGCGGGAGCACTTCGCGGACCTGGACACGGCGGTGGCGGCTTCGGGACTCGGCGAGGTGCGGTTCGTCGCACCGTTCATTCCCACGCTTCCCGGGACCGACCGTTACGTGGACGAGCTGCGGTGAGCCCTGGGCGACTGGCGCTACCGGAAAGTCGCGTCAGCGCATGCGCATGGTGTTCCTCCCCGGTCGATGCCGGGCCGACCTCCGTCGAGGCGGCCCGGGCCGTCACTCGCAGGCTCCGCCGTCACGGCCCGATACCGCCTTGCGGGCGGGCCTCACTCCGTCTGTACCCACTGAGCGGCAGATTCCCTTCCCGTGAACCGCCGACCCGACGGCAGGCCGGAGACCGCCTGCTCCGCATCGGCCCCCGGTTCGCGTAGGGACTCCAAAGAGGTGAAAACGGGTATTTCTTGACAACCTGAGGTGCGGACCTTATCCAGACTCTTAGCGAGTCACATCTGCTCCTGGTCTGGGACTGAGAAGGAGGAGAGGACCATGGCACGAGCAGTGGGAATCGACCTCGGCACGACGAACTCGGTGGTCAGCGTGCTGGAGGGCGGCGAGCCGACAGTCATCACCAACACGGAAGGGGCGCGGACCACCCCGTCGGTCGTCGCCTTCGCCAAGAACGGCGAGGTGCTGGTCGGTGAAGTGGCCAAGCGCCAGGCCGTCACCAACGTGGAGCGCACCGTGCGTTCCGTCAAGCGTTACGTGGGTGATGCGGGGTGGCGGTTCCCGGACTCGGGAAGCATCGACGGCAAGCGGTACACGGCGCAGGAGATATCCGCGCGGGTGCTGCAGAAGCTCAAGCGGGATGCGGAGGGGTATCTCGGTGAGGACGTCACGGATGCGGTGATCACGGTCCCGGCGTACTTCAACGACTCCCAGCGCACCGCGACCAAGGAGGCCGGGGAGATCGCCGGGCTCAAGGTCCTGCGGATCATCAACGAGCCCACCTCCGCCGCCCTGGCCTACGGCCTGGACAAGGAGAACGATCAGACAGTTCTCGTCTTCGACCTCGGTGGCGGCACCTTCGACGTGTCCCTCCTCGAGATCGGCGACGGTGTGGTCGAGGTCAAGGCCACCAACGGCGACACGCGTCTGGGCGGCGACGACTGGGACCAGCGGATCGTCGATCACCTGGTCAAGCAGTTCAAGAACAACTACGGCGTGGACCTGGCCAAGGACAAGATGGCCGTGCAGCGGCTGCGGGAGGCCGCCGAGCGGGCCAAGGTCGAGCTGTCGTCGTCGTCCGAGACGACGATCAACCTGCCGTACGTCACCGCGTCCGCCGAGGGGCCGCTGCACCTGGACGAGAAGCTCACCCGCGCACAGTTCCAGCAGCTCACCGCGGACCTGCTGGAGCGGTGCAAGGGCCCGTTCCACAACGCGATCAAGGACGCCGGGATCAAGGTGTCCGCCATCGACCACGTCATCCTGGTCGGCGGCTCGACGAGGATGCCGGCGGTGACGGATCTGGTGCGGGAGCTGACCGGCAAGGACCCGCACAAGGGCGTGAACCCGGACGAGGTCGTGGCCGTCGGGGCA
>NZ_JAEMUX010000142.1 GCF_016598475.1 Streptomyces adelaidensis | reverse complement strand
TCACCTCAGGATGCGATTCCTCCTGGGGCTGCCCCAGGGTTCCTCGCAAGATCCCGCTGAAGCCTGGTGCGGGCGCGGCCGGATACGGGCGCGGCTGTGTACGTGGCTGTCGAGGCCGGGCAGGCGCACCCGCGTGGTCAGGGGTGCTCAGCGCGGTGGCGGACGGAGGCGAGCAGGCGGCGGGAGAGTCTCACGTGGCTGCCGGTGCCGAGGACGAGCAGCCGGTACAGGCCGCCGGCCGGGCCGGGGAAGGTGGCGCGGGTCTCGGCGCGCAGACGGGTGTGCCCGGGGCCGGCCGGGTCGAGGCGGAAGATCCAGGCGTACGACGAGAAGCGGTGGCGGCCGTGGAGGGCCAGTTCGCGGCCAGGCGTCGCCGTCACCGCCCGGAAGGCGGGGAACGTCGAGCCCTCGACAGGAGGGCGCGGCCCGGACGCCGTACGGTCGGCGCAGCCTACGACGCTCGCGTAACGCGCTGCGGCGGGGCGGGAGAAGGCCCGGTCGAGGGCTTCGGAGAGTGCGCGCCAGACCTCGTCCGGGGGCGCCTCGACGAGGATCGTGTGTTCGTCGACGAACGGCAGGGGGGCACGGCGCATCGGTGCTTCCATGGGTGCCAGTCTTCGGCGTTCGGCCGCACCACCGCCAGAGGGCCGGGGCCCCTCTGGGTCTCACCCGCTCGGCAGTTGTCTCCGCATGGCCTTCGCGATGTCGCCGACCTGCTGGAGTTGGCTCGCGGTGACCACGGCGGACGTCCCGGATGAGTTGGGCGACGGCGGTGACGGCCGGGTCGACAGGCGTGGGCCGGGCGGGGAGGGGGACGCCGGTCAGGGCCGCGAGGTCGGTGGCGGGCACGGCGAGCAGGGCGGCGAAGTCGGCTACGAGGTCGGGGGTCAGCGGTTTGCGGCCACCGCCCACCTGACCGTAGGTGGCGGCTGCCCAGTAGCGGCCGGTGAGCACCAGGAACAGGTGGGCCGTGGCCGACCGATCGAGGTTTCGGTTCCGGGCCATGCGCATGAGGAGGGCGCCGGGACCGGGAGGGTACCGCTGGTGCGGCGGCGGTTCGGGGACGGGCCCGGCACGCTCCTCCTGCGGCAGGGACGCCACGAGGCGGCGCGGTTCGTCCCTCTTCTCCCGCGGCAGAGCGACGGCGTCCTGGGCGAGGCGGGGAACGAGGCGTTGGGCCGTCGGGGCCAGCGGGGCGAGGTCGTCGGGTATGCCGTCGCCCGCGATGGCGAAGAGGTCCGCCGTGTGCAGGCCGAGCGCGGGGCGAGCCGGCGAAGGAGCGACGGGCTCGGCGGCTCGGCGGCTCGGCGGCTCGGCGTCGAGAACGGTCAGCAGTTCGGACTCGGGGACGGAAGCCGTCCGGGACAGGACGGCCGGATCCAGGCCTCTGCGATCCAGCAGCCGCTTCAACAGCGGGCCACGATCCTCTTCCCCCCACCATCCCGCCATTGTGCTCCCCGCGGTCACACCCGAACCGACGGCACGGGCGGCACCAGCGGTACGGAGGGGGCCGTCGGGGCCGACGGGGCCGAGATCGTGTCGATGGTGGGGAGTTCGGTCGTGCCGATCGGCGGGAGTTCGATGGTGAACTCGGTGTGGCCTGGCTCGCTGTTGACGTCGAGGCGGCCGCCGTGGGCGGAGACGATGGCGGCGACGATGGCGAGGCCGAGGCCGGAGCCGCCCTCGTGGGCGTCGGTGCGGGCGCGGGAGCTGTCGGCGCGGGTGAAACGCTCGAAGACGGAGGGGAGAAGGGCCGGCGGGATGCCGGGACCGTCGTCGCGCACCCGGACGACGCACCGGTGGGCGGTGGCCTCGACCGAGGCGGTGACCGTCGTGCCAACAGCTGTGTGCACACGCGCGTTGGCCAACAGGTTGACCACCACCTGGTGGAGGCGGGCCTCGTCGCCGGTGACCAGCGCCGGGGCGTCCAGCAGCAGCGCCAGCTGCCAGTTGTGGTCCTCGCCCGCCGCCCGCGCGTCCCACACCGCCTCGGCGACCAGGGCCGCGAGGTCCACCTCGGCGGACTCCAGGGGACGGCCCTCGTCGAGCCGCGCGAGCAGCAGCAGATCCTCGACCAGGCCCGTCATCCGGGCCGACTCGGCGGAGACGCGCCGCCACGCCAGCGTCGGCTCGATCCGGTCGGTGCCCCGGTTCATCAGTTCCGCGTAGCCGGCGATGGACGCCAGTGGCGTACGGAGTTCATGGCTGGCGTCGGCGAGGAAGCGGCGCATGCGTTCCTCGCTGCGCTGCCGCTGGGCGAGGGATGCCTCGACGTGGTCGATCATGCGGTTGAGGGCGGCGCCGACCTGGCCGGCCTCGCTGCCGGGGTCCGTGTCGCGGTCGGGCACCCGGGTCAGGCCGATGACCTCCCCCCGGTCCAGCGGGGAGCGGGAGACCTCGACGGCGGTCGCGGCGACCCGGCCGAGGGGGCGCAGCTGGCGCCGGATGACGACCGCGCAGACGCAGGCCGCGACGGTGAGGCCGGCGCCGGCGACGACCGCCTCGACGACCACCAGCCCGCTGATCATGTCCTGGACGTCGTCCATCGGCAGTCCCGTCAGGACGTGCAGGCCGTCGTCGCTCAGGGCGGTGATCCGGTAGGTGCCGAGGCCCGGCACGGTCCTGGTCTGTGTCGAGCCGTCGGCCCCGATGCCGTCGAGGGCGGTCCGCTGCTCGGCGCTGAGGGCCTGCGGAGCGCCGCTCGCGGCGATGACCTCGGCGGCGGTGATGTTCCCCTCGTCGTCGAGCCGCGCGGCGAGCGTGCCGACGGCCTGGCCCTGCTCCCTGAGGAACGCCAGGTCGGTGTGGTTGCGCGGTCCGACGCTCACCCCGCCCAGGCTGCGCTCGGCGGCGTTGGTGACCCGCTCGTCGAGGGCGCCGAGCAGCGAGGTGCGCTGTGCGAAGACCGTGACCAGCGCCATCGACACGCACACCGCCACCAGCGTGGCGGAGATGAAGAAGAGCAGCCGGGTGCGCAGGGAGCGGCTCCGCAGGGTCCGCAGGGGACGCCGGGCGCCGCTCAGCACCGCCTGCCAGGGGCTCCGCGAGCGGTCCCCCGAGAACTCCGAATCTCCCAGGTCCCCGGGAGCCCCCGAATCCCCCAGGTCCCCGGGAGCCCCCGAGTCCCCCGAAGTCGCCGAAGCCGCCGCGCCCCCTGGCTCCCCCGCTCGCGCCGTCGAACGCGTCGTCATCGTCCGTCCTCCCCCGCCCGGATCGCGTATCCGAGTCCGCGCACCGTATGGATCATCGGCGCCCTGCCCTTGTCGATCTTGCGGCGGAGGCTGGAGATGTAGACCTCCACCAGATTGCCCCCACCGTCGAAGGAACTGCTCCACACGTGGTCCAGGATCTGGGCCTTGCTCAGCACCTGGCGCGGGTGGCCGAGCAGCAGGGCGAGCAGTTCGAACTCCTTGGCGGTCAGCTGGACCGACGTACCGTCGCGGTGCACCTCACGGGTCTCCTCGCGGAAGACGAGGTCGCCGAGGACCAGGGCGCCGTCGTCCGAGGACCTGCTCTCCTCGATGCCGGACCTGCGCAGCAGGCCGCGCAGCCGCAGCACGACCTCCTCCAGGGAGAAGGGCTTGGTCACGTAGTCGTCCGCGCCCGCCGAGAGTCCGTCGATACGGTGCTCCAGGGTGTCCCGGGCGGTGAGCATCAGGACGGGCAGCTTCGGGTTCTCGTAGCGCAGCCGCCGCAGTACCTGGAGGCCGTCGAGGTCGGGCAGCATCCCGTCGAGCACGACGGCGTGCGGGGCGCAGCCGCGGGCGACCCGCAGCGCGCTGTATCCGTCGGCCGCCGGGTAGGGGCGCCAGCCCGCTTCCGAGACGGCCACGGACAGCAGCTCGGTGAGCCCGGGTTCGTCGTCGACGATGAGGACACGGACTCGGCCGTTTCGGGTCGCGGAGGTGCCTGCCATGTCCTGATCCTGCAGCGGTTTCCTGAGAGAACCCTGTGTTCCGACTGGGCCGAAGCCGTGGGACGGGGGATGTGCGGGTGCACGGGTACGCGAAGGGCCGCACCCCTCGTCGATGAGTCGATCAACTGATCAGTCGACGAGAGGTGCGGCCCGACCGCCGTACCGGATCCCCTACTTGCGGATCAGGCTGCGCAGCACGTACTGCATGATGCCGCCGTTGCGGTAGTAGTCCGCCTCGCCGGGGGTGTCGATGCGGACGACCGCGTCGAACTCGACGCCGGAGTCGGTGGTGACCTTCACCGTGCGCGGGGTGGTGCCGTTGTTGAGCTCCTCGACGCCGGTGAAGGAGAAGGTCTCCTCGCCGGTGAGGCCGAGGGACTGAGCCGAGGCGCCCTCCGGGTACTGGAGCGGGAGGACACCCATGCCGATGAGGTTCGAGCGGTGGATGCGCTCGTACGACTCGGCGATGACGGCCTTGACGCCGAGGAGCGCGGTGCCCTTGGCGGCCCAGTCGCGGGACGAGCCGGAGCCGTACTCCTTGCCGGCCAGGATGACCAGCGGGATGCCCTGCTCGATGTAGTTGCGCGAGGCGTCGTAGATGAACGCGACCGGCGCGCCCTCGACGGTGAAGTCGCGGGTGTAGCCGCCCTCGGTGCCCGGCGCGATCTGGTTGCGCAGGCGGATGTTGGCGAAGGTGCCGCGGATCATGACCTCGTGGTTGCCGCGGCGCGAGCCGTAGCTGTTGAAGTCACGACGCTCGACACCGTGCTCCGTGAGGTACTTGCCTCCGGGGGTGTCGGCCTTGATCGCGCCGGCCGGGGAGATGTGGTCGGTGGTGACCGAGTCGCCCAGCTTGGCGAGGACGCGGGCGCCGGCGATGTCCGAGACCGGGGTGGTCTCCATCGTCATGCCCTCGAAGTACGGGGGCTTGCGGACGTACGTCGACTGCGGGTCCCACTCGAAGGTGTTGCCGCTGGGGATCGGCAGCGCCTGCCACTGGGCGTCGCCCGCGAAGACGTCCTGGTAGGACTTGTTGAACATGTCCTCGCCGATGGCGTTCGCCACGACGTCGTTGACCTCGGCCTCGGTCGGCCAGATGTCTTCGAGGTAGACCGGCTTGCCGTCCTGGTCGGTGCCGAGGGCGTCCTTGGTGATGTCCACCTTCATGGAACCCGCGAGGGCGTACGCGACGACCAGCGGCGGGGAGGCCAGGTAGTTCATCTTGACGTCGGGGTTGATCCGGCCCTCGAAGTTACGGTTGCCGGAGAGCACCGAAGTCACGGCCAGGTCATGGTCGTTGACGGCCTTGGAGACCTCCTCCGGCAGCGGGCCGGAGTTGCCGATGCAGGTGGTGCAGCCGTAGCCGACGAGATTGAAGCCGACCTTGTCGAGGTAGGGGGTGAGCCCCGCCTTGTCGAAGTAGTCGGTGACGACCTTGGAGCCGGGCGCGAGGGTGGTCTTGACCCAGGGCTTGCGGGTCAGGCCCTTCTCCACGGCCTTCTTCGCGACCAGCGCGGCGGCGACCATGACGTACGGGTTGGAGGTGTTGGTGCAGGAGGTGATGGCGGCGACCGTCACCGCACCGTGGTCGATCTCGTACGTCGAGCCGTCGGGGGCGGTCACGGTGACCGGGTTGGACGGGGCGCCGTTCGGGGTGACGGCCGGGGCGTCGGAGGCCGGGAAGGACTCCTGGCCGGCCTCGTCCACGGAGTCGACGTAGTTGCGGACGTCCGTCTTGAACTGCTCGGCGGCGTTCGCGAGGACGATGCGGTCCTGCGGGCGCTTCGGGCCGGCGATGGAGGGGACGACCGTGGAGAGGTCGAGCTCCAGCTTCTCGGAGAAGTCGGGCTCGGCGGCCGGGTCGAGCCAGAGGCCCTGCTCCTTGGCGTACGCCTCGACGAGCGCGACCTGCTGCTCGCTGCGGCCGGTCAGCTTCAGGTACTTGAGCGTCTCGCCGTCGATCGGGAAGGTCGCCGCGGTGGAGCCGAACTCCGGCGACATGTTGCCGATGGTGGCGCGGTTCGCGAGGGAGGTGGCGGCGACGCCCTCACCGTAGAACTCGACGAACTTGCCGACGACGCCGTGCTTGCGGAGCATCTCGGTGATGGTCAGCACGAGGTCGGTGGCGGTGGTGCCGGCGGGGAGCTCACCGGTCAGCTTGAAGCCGACGACGCGCGGGATGAGCATGGAGACCGGCTGGCCGAGCATCGCTGCCTCGGCCTCGATGCCGCCGACGCCCCAGCCGAGCACACCGAGGCCGTTGACCATGGTGGTGTGCGAGTCGGTGCCGACGAGGGTGTCGGGGTACGCCTGGCCGTTACGCACCATGACGGTACGGGCGAGGTGCTCGATGTTCACCTGGTGGACGATGCCGGTGCCCGGGGGGACGACCTTGAACTCGTCGAACGCGGTCTGGCCCCAGCGCAGGAACTGGTAGCGCTCCTTGTTGCGGCCGTACTCCAGCTCGACGTTCTGCGCGAAGGCGTCGTGCGTGCCGAACTTGTCGGCGATGACGGAGTGGTCGATGACCAGCTCGGCCGGGGCCAGCGGGTTGATCTTCGCCGGGTCGCCGCCGAGCTCCTTCACGGCCTCACGCATGGTGGCGAGGTCCACGACACAGGGCACACCCGTGAAGTCCTGCATGATCACGCGCGCCGGCGTGAACTGGATCTCCTGGCTGGGCTGGGCCTGCGAGTCCCAGCCGCCGAGAGCACGGATGTGGTCGGCGGTGATGTTCGCGCCGTCCTCCGTGCGGAGCAGGTTCTCCAGCAGGACCTTGAGGCTGTAGGGCAGGCGAGCCGAGCCCTCCACCTTGTCCAGCCGGAAGATCTCGTACGACTCGTCGCCCACCTGCAGCGTGCTGCGGGCGTCGAAGCTGTTCGCCGACACGACAGTCTCCTTCATTCCATGTGCGCGTACCACCGCATCCTGCCGCCACGCCCCCTTGGCCGATCCGCTAAGGTAAGGCTAAGTTAGGCACCCCTTACCGGGGCGGCGGCCGCAGTGCGCCTTCGGCAGATATCTCGATGTCGAGATAACTCTAGTACATGGGCGCGGACAGGTCATGCCCGGGCCGACGTGGCGTGCGCCAATGTCGGCGAATGGCCGGGCCCGGACTGGGGCCCATGTTCACTCGGGCTCGCCGGCCGGGGCCACCCCGATCCGGGGTCAGACCGCGCGACGCGGGCCCGGACCGTGCCGCGCGGGATCGTTCGCCCGCTCGTCGACCGCCGCGAGCCGCTCGGGGCCACCCCGGACCTTCTCCCAGGCGCGGCAGACGGCGATCACCGTGTCGTAGACGACGACCAGGGCGGTCAGACCGAGCGCCATGCCGGTGTCCTCGCGCGGCAGGAGGTCGGCGAAGTAGGTGCCCGCCGTGGCGGCCACGGCGGGCAGTGCGAGGGAGCCGACCGGGCGGCGTACGGCGGCGATGCGCGCCCGCCACCGGCTGCGGACCTGCGCCGGAGGAAACAGACTCCAGTCGGGTTCCTGCCGCGCCGGTCCCGCCATGTCCGCACCGACGGCGGCCAGATGCGGGTCCTGAGATGGTTCGTTCACCGAATCGCCCTTCCGTTCCATTCCGCTCCGTTCCCCTGCGTTCCGCTCTGTCCCGCTCTGTCCCGTTCTCCGTGTCTCCGCTACCGCCTGCGCCCCGACCCGGCGTTGTCGTCGCCGTCCCGGACGGGGTCGCCGAGGAGTGCGGAGACCCGCTGTGCGGTGAACTCGTCGCGGGCGATGACGACACCGGGGAGCGTCGGCTCCCCTTCCTTGACGGCCCGGAAGAGCAGCTTGCTCGCCTCCCACGGGACCATCGGCGCACCCTTGGCGTCGTACAGCCGGACCGCCAGCCCGTGGGCGGCGGCGATCAGCAGGACGGCACTGTCCAGGACGTCGCCCGACGGATGGATGGCGGCCGGGACGCTGTGGTTGAGGACGGCCTGGATGATCACGGAGGTCGTCTCGTCGTGGAATTCGATGCGGGGGTACGCCGCCGTCAACCGGTCGACACGGGAGACAAGGGACCAGGGCACGACGAGGTACCCCGGCCCGGGAGTGGCGGCGGGCGTGTCCTCGGTCAGCAGCTCCCACTCCCCCGCGACCGACAGACGGTACGCGGACGTGCAGTCGGCGGTGAGGGCGGACTCCAGGGTCACCGTCGCGGCGGCCAGCGGCCAGTTCGGCAGCCACACCAGTATCGAGAGGGAGGCCGCGCGGGCGTCACCCCCGACCAGGAGCGTCTCCAGGGAGCCGGTCTCCGCCAGGGAGACGGTGGGCCGCCCCGCACGGATACGGTCGCGGAAGAGCTCCCGCCGTTCCGCGCGGCTGCCCTCGGCCCCGATCAGAAAGAGCGAAGTCCCCATCTCCTCGCCCAGTTCGCCCAGGACCGTCTCGGCGACACGGAAGAGTCCCTCGCGTACGTCGGTGACCCGCTCCTCCCAGGAGAGTTCCCGCGCCGGTACGCCTGCGGGCTGATGCGCCCCCGGGTCGAACTCGTACGGAACCTGCAGAGCGCGCACGGCTTCCGGAGCGTCGTACCCCGGCAGGTGCGTGTGGGAGTGATCGACGTTCACGGGACGCCGGACCCCGTAGAGGCCGCTCCGCAGTTCGGTGAGGAGCGCTTCGGCGACGACGGTCGCCACGTGCACGGAGCCGGGGGGCTGCTGGTGGCCGCTGGTGCCGGGCCGAATCATCCGAGGTCCAACTCCCTCTGTGATCAAGGGTGGTTACCGAGGTCCCCCGCGCTTGTGCGCCCTCCCGCCGCAGCGTACCCCGTGTGGGTGTCGTGTCGCACACATGACGCATACGTCAACACTTCGTGAAGTTTGAAGTATCTAGGGCCAATTGGAAGTGCGTCATGCATCTGCACGTGCAGCTGTAAGGAACTTCTGAGCTACAGCACTTCTGGATGCCATGAAGTGCCATGTAGCCTGGCCGAGTTGAGCGAACTGTGCCTCATGGCCGTATTGCAACTCAGTACATACCGGGGAGACGTCGCCACCCTCTCGGCTCCTGAGATCCGGCGCGCCCAACGCCCCGACGAAGGGATACACGTGTCGAATGAACGGAAGAGCAGCCACACCGAAGCCAAGGAGCGCCAAGTCGTCGTTTCCATCAGGTTCCCGGCCCAACTGCTGCAGCGCATCCACGCGGTGGCCAGCGTCGAGGAGACCACGGCCAACGCCGTGATCCGCGAGGGCATGGACCACTACATACGCGAGCGGGTGCGCACGGACACCTTCCAGGAAGCCAGCCGCGCGTACGTGGAACGCGCCCAGGCCCATGTCGCCACGGCCCTGATGGACCCGCCGCCCGAGCAGGAACCCGATCGGCAGCCCGACCGGGAGTCCGAGCGGGAGCCCGCGCGGGAATCCGAGCAGGAATAGGGGTGCGGAACCGGGGAGGCGGAGGCTCGAAGAGCGAGCGGGCCTCCACCCCGCATGCGAACAGGCGAGGGGGGTACCCGCCGCGCATCGGAAGGAGACATCCATGCCGCTCACGTTCCGCAAGAGCTTCCGCATCCTGCCCGGCGTTCGCCTGAACATCAACAAGCGCTCATGGTCCATCACCACCGGCGGCCACAACGGCCCGCGGCACACACGCAGCAGCACGGGACGCCGCACGACATCGATGGATCTGCCCGGCCCCTTCGGCTGGCGCCGCACGCGCAACGCCGGGCGCCACTGACAAGTCCCGTGCCACCGGGTCTCGCTGACGACCCGTCACTCAGACCGACAGCCGGTCACTCGAGCGGGTCCCCGCACCGGGGCCACCAGGACCCTCCATGAGGCGCAATCTCATATCTGAGATAACCTCGACCCCATGGCAGACGACTACCTCGTACGCATCGGCAAGCTCATCCGTGACGCCAGGCAGCACCGGGGCTGGACACAGTCGCAGTTGGCGGAGGCGCTCGGCACGAGTCAGAGCGCGGTCAATCGCATCGAGCGCGGCAATCAAAACATCAGCCTTGAGATGATCGCTCGAATCGGTGAAGCCCTGGACAGTGAGATCGTCTCGCTGGGGTACGCGGGCCCGATGCATCTGCGGGTGGTCGGCGGGCGTCGGCTGTCCGGCTCGATCGACGTGAAGACCAGCAAGAACGCGTGTGTCGCGCTGCTGTGCGCCTCCTTGTTGAACAAGGGGCGCACGGTGCTGCGCAGGGTGGCCCGGATCGAGGAGGTGTACCGCCTTCTGGAGGTACTCGGCTCCATCGGCGTACGCACCCGGTGGATCAACGGCGGTGTCGACCTGGAGATCGTGCCGCCGGCCGAACTGGACCTGGCGGCCATCGACGCGGAGGCGGCCCGCCGCACCCGCTCGATCATCATGTTCCTCGGCCCGCTGCTGCACCGCATGGACCACTTCAAGCTGCCGTACGCGGGCGGTTGCGACCTCGGCACGCGCACGATCGAGCCGCACATGATCGCGCTGCGCCGGTTCGGCCTCGACATCACGGCCACCGAGGGGCTGTACCACGCCGAGGTCGACCGGTCCGTCACCCCCGGCCGCCCGATCGTCCTGACCGAGCGCGGCGACACGGTGACCGAGAACGCGCTGCTCGCCGCCGCCCGCCACAGCGGCGTGACCGTCATCCGCAACGCCTCCTCCAACTACATGGTCCAGGACCTGTGCTTCTTCCTGGAGGCGCTCGGCGTACGCGTGGAGGGCATCGGCACCACCACGCTCACCGTGCACGGCGTGCCGCACCTCGACGTGGACGTCGACTACTCCCCCTCGGAGGACCCGGTCGAGGCGATGAGCCTGCTCGCCGCCGCGGTCGTCACCGAGTCCGAACTCACCGTGCGCCGGGTGCCGATCGAGTTCCTGGAGATCGAGCTGGCGGTCCTTGAGGAGATGGGCCTCGACCACGACCGCACTCCGGAGTACTTCGCCGACAACGGCCGTACGCGCCTGGTGGACCTCACCGTCCGGCCCTCCAAGCTCCAGGCGCCGATCGACAAGATCCACCCCATGCCGTTCCCCGGCCTGAACATCGACAACGTCCCGTTCTTCGCGGCCATCGCCGCCGCCGCGCAGGGCCAGACCCTCATCCACGACTGGGTCTACGACAACCGCGCGATCTACCTGACCGACCTCAACCGTCTCGGCGGCCGCCTCCAGCTCCTCGACCCCCACCGCGTCCTCGTCGAGGGGCCCACCCGCTGGCGCGCCGCCGAGATGATGTGCCCGCCCGCCCTCCGCCCCGCCGTCGTCGTCCTCCTCGCGATGATGGCCGCGGACGGCACGTCCGTACTGCGCAACGTGTACGTCATCAACCGCGGTTACGAGGATCTGGCGGAACGACTGAACACGGTGGGGGCCCAGATCGAGATCTTCCGGGACATCTGATCGGCGCGGTGTCGTGCCCCTAGAGGGCAAGGGGCACGACGCCTCAACATGCCAGCTGACCTGCTAATACACCTTCACGACCCTTCACTGATCACTGTTGTTTTTCAGCATCTTGTGCAACGCACGTGCAAGATGATCTTGAATGGTTGACGATACGTCAGCGATACCTGAGTATCCGTCAGCCTTTACGGAGGGTTGCCCCCGAAGTGGCCTCGCAACGTCCGATGTGGGTCGTGTCACGCCGACCGCGTCTGGCCGACCATCGGCACCCACGTCGAAGACCCGGCAAGCCGCAGCGGGCGCGGTTGTCCCGCGAGCCGGATCTGATAAGCGCTTCACGACCACGTTCTCCTCCTCTGCCCGGGCAGAGATCGGCTCGCGGGCTTTACCCGCAACCTCAGCCGCAACTTTGACGCAGTCCGCAACGGGCTGTCTCCCGAACAGTTCCGGCGCCATCGAGGGCAACGTCAACCGGCTTTTAAGACGCTGAAACGCCTGGTGTTCGGCAGGGCCACTCTCGATCCCCTTCGCAAACGCGTCCTACTCACACAGTGAGCCTGGAACGTCCGGATTACAAAATCATCGACAGTACCACCGTTGCCACATGACAAAGATCAATTAATTTCTGCGCCCCGGAAGCAATCGTGGGCTCACT
>NZ_JAEMUX010000141.1 GCF_016598475.1 Streptomyces adelaidensis | reverse complement strand
TCCCGGCACAGCACTGACGAAGGAAGGCGGTCAGTCGAAGACGAAGGAACGGAAGGCGTTGCGGACTTCGGTCAGAGGCTGACGGTCGCGGGTGTAGTAGAGCTTGTTGGTCAGCAGTACTGCCCACCGCTGGAGCCTGGGCGAGATCCACATGCCGGTGCCGGTGAAGCCGTAGTGAACCCAGATGTCGTCGGCCGGATCGGTACCGGGGGCAGGATGCCAGAACAGGCCACGAGTGGGGGCAAGGGAGCCGGTCTGGACCGTGAGCGATGCTGCGGCCCAGGCTGGCCCGAAGCCTGCTCGTTCGGGGAAAGCACTGCCGTCCAGCATGTAGCGCAGGAAGCGGGCGAGGTCGTCGAGGACGGTAAAGGTGCCGGCGATGCCGCATACGCCGCCGAGGAGGCGGGCGGAGAAGTCGTGGGCGGTGCCCTTGAGGTGGGTGTTGGTGTCCGGGTCGAGTTCGGTGGGAGCGCACCGGGGGACCGCCTCGGCGGGTAGGGGGCCGAAGCGGGTGGAGTTCATGCACAGGGGCAGCCAGGTGCGTTCCGTGGCGAGTTGGTCGAGGGGCTGGCCGGAGAGGTGTTCGGCGAGGTAGCCGAGGATGAGTGCGGCTCGGTCGGTGTACTCGACAGCCTCGCCGGGCGGGCGGTGCAGGGCTTCGTGGAGCACACCGTCGCGGATGTCCTGTGGGTCGGTGCCGTACAGGTTCTTCAGTTGGGCCCGTAGCGGGACGCCCGCAGTGTGGGTGAGGAGCTGGCGGGCTGTCACGGCCGCGAGCGGGTGGCCGTCGACCTCCATCCAAAACTCGCCCAGTGGGGAGTCGAGGTCGAGTTTGCCTTCCTCCCACAGGGCTCCGACGGAGGACCAGACGGCGAGAATCTTGGTGAGGCTTGCGGCGTCGAAGACGGTGTCGGGGCGCATCGGAGCGTTCGGTTTGTCGGGGTCGAGGACGCCGGTGGTGCCGTGGGCATGGATGCCGGAGGCGTCGCCGACGGCCCAGACGGCGCCGGGGTAGACCTTGTTGCGGACACCTTCGTCGAGCAGGGCTTCGATGCGGTCGGTGCGGTACGTCATGGTCTCCCTCTTCGCCGTGGGCGTCCCGCCGGTCAGCGTAGTGACGGGGGTGGGTGGGATGTGGCAATGGCGTGTCGGACGTCGGCTGGCCAGGGTGGTTCTAGGTGAGCTGGCAGCCCAGGTCGGTCAGGGCCTGGGCCGTGGTGGAGAGCGGGTAGCGGGCGGCGTTCGCGTGGCCCGTCTGGCGGAGGGCCGGGAGCAGGCCGGGTGTCGTGCGTAGCCGGTCCAGGTCGCGGGCGAGGGCTGCGGGGTTGGTGAAGTTGGTTGCCACGCCGGAGGCGGCGAGGGTTTCGCTGAGGCCGGGTACGGGTTGGTAGAGGACGGCGAGGCCGCAGGCTTGGGCCTCCAGTGCGACCAGGCCCATGGCCTCCAAGGTTGTGGAGGGCATGACCAGTAGGTCGTGCTCGGTGAAGGTCTTCCACAGCTGTGGGCGGCGGAGCCAGCCGAGGTAGCGGGCTCGTATGCCGGCTCGTTGCAGGAGTGGCATCAGAGATTGGAACTGAGCTTGGGGTGCGGCGACGCTCAGTTCGACGCCCGGAACCGAGGCCAGGCCCTTCACCAGGGCCTCGACGCCCTTCTCGGCCGTGAGTCGACCCGCGTACAGCAGCCGCAGGTGGCTTGTCGGAGAGCGGACTGGCCGGGCCGGTGGGTCGGTGATCAGGTGGTCGGGGATGCCCCAGGGGATGTGGGTGATCTTGCGACGGTTGACCAGCGGGACGAGCTTGCGGAGTTGGTCGGCCATCGCGTTGGTGGGGACGACGATGGCGTCGGCGGACTTCGTCGTCTCGTCCAGTACCTGGAGCTGGTCGCGGTGGGCCTCGGCATAGAGCAGGTCGGTGCCGTGGACCAGGGCGATGCGGGGGTGTGCGGGGAGCGCGCGGATCAGGGCGGGGGTGGCGCCGAAGGTGAGGTGCTGCAGGTGCAGGACGTCGATCCGGGTCGGGTCGATCGCGGCCGCCAGTGCCGAGCGCAGGGCTGCGACGTATCGGCCGAAGGCTAGGCCCTCCAGACACTTCCCGGGGACTTGGAGGAGATCGAGCCCGGCCGGGAGGTGAGGGCGCGGGCCGGTGGGAGCGAGCATGAACGCCCGTGCCGGGATGAGCGGTTGCTCGCCCGTGTAGAGGTCGAGGAAGAGTTCGACGCTGCCTCCCGGGCTTCCGACGGGCAGATCCAGCAGGGTGGCGGCCAGCGGCCCAACGGTCGGTTGCGGAGTCACCGGACTCCTCCGGGGTTCTCTTCGTAGAGGCGGGAGATGTCGATGCCGTCCGTCGCCGCGTACTTGGCGCCCTGCTGCTGGTAGCTGGCCGGCGTGCCGAAGGCGGTGAGGAAGACGAGCTTGCCGAAGGTCATGCCCGCGTAGAGGCGCACCGGCCGGGCGGCACGGATCTCCAGGGTCCAGCGGATGGCGTGGCCTTGGTGGCCCAGTGGGGCGGAGACGTGGACCCAGATGCCGAGCGCACCGATGCTCCGATCGCCGTTGAGCATCTGCGCGTACGTCTCGGAGCCCGTTCTCTCCAGCGTGACGCCGAGGTAGAGAACACCCGGCTTCAGCACCAGGCCCGCGGCGGGGATCGTCTGCTCGGCGCACTCAGTGGGGACGGCTGCGTCCAGGTCTCCGTCGCAGATACGGATGGTGTCGCCGAGTCGCCAGTCGTAGGCGTTCGGGGAGAGTCGGGCGGGGTCGTACGGGTCGATCGTGATCTCGCCTGCCTGGCGGGCGGCGTTAATCGCGGGGCCGGTGAGGATCACGAGGCGACCGCCTGCCGGGCAGTGTCTCGCCAGTAGGCGGACGGCTGCGGGCCGACGGCGTCCTGGTACTTGCCCTGATAGGGGGCGATGGAGCCGGTGGAGACGAAGAACATGATCTGCCCGATGCGCATGCCCGCGTACACCCGTAGCGGGCGGATCGGGGAGAGCATCAGCGTCCACTGACCGTGGAAGCCGATGTCGCCGATCGGTGCGGTGATCTCGACGAACAGCCCGAGCCTGCCGACGGAGGAGCGGCCGAAGAGCAGCGGTACGTAGATGTCGGAGCCGACCTGTTCGACGGTGTGTCCGAGGTACAGCTCGCCGGGCCGGAGAACGTATCCGCTCTTTCCAATCGTGACCTTGTGGGTGGGGTTGGGGCGGTGGGCGTCGATCACGGTGTCGGTGTAGGTCAGCAGGGTGGGGCCGAGGCGGACGTTGTAGCTGTTGGGGTTGACCTGCTCCGGTTCGAAGGGGGCGATGGTCAGACGTCCGTCGTGGGCAGCGGCGGTGATCTCGGGTCCGGTGAGGATCATTGCTCGCCTCCTGCGACGGTGGGGGCAGTGCTCGCCAGGGGTGTGGCCAGAACGCTTCGTACTGCTTGGCCGAGCCGCAGTTCAGCTTGATGGGTTCGCCCGCCGAGGTGGCTGTCGGCGAGGTAGTCAGTCGTCAACACGCTGCTCGTGGCTGGGGGCAGAGGAGTGGGAGCAGTGACCAGGGGGCCGACGCGTGCGGTGAGGTCGCTGAGCAGCTTCTCGTGGTCCTGGGCCTGGTCGTCGGAGAGGCAGGCGTGGACGAGTTGGTTGTCGAAGGGCTCGATGGTCAACAGGTCGCCGAGGGTGAGCAGTTCGCCGAGCGGCATGGAGCGCAGGGCGGTCTCGTTGAGGACGACTGCGTCCGCGCCGAGGCCCGAGTGCAGTCGGCCGGCGATCTCTGTCAGCAGCTGGTGCCGGTCCAACCGGGTATTCCGATAAGGCTCGTTCACGATGCCGAGCAGGCTCGCGAGTGTCCGGTCGACAAGTGCGATCTTGTCTTGCACCGTGGCAAGGCCCATGGGGAACTCGTGCGAGCGGGGGAAGGTGCCCGTGCGGGCGGCCCAGCCGGTTCCGACGGGCTCTGCGGCGGCGTACCCGATGCCGAGTTCGCGTCCCTTGACCACGAGGGTGTCGCCGACGGCTACGGGACCGTACGTGTCGCTGTGGCAGTGCCCGGAGAAGATGACGTCCGCCAAGGGGCAGGCGGCGGCCAGCTTCAGGTCCACGTCGAATCCGGAGTGGGACAGCACGATCCAGGTGTCGGCGCGGTGGTGGTGTTCGAGCATCACCTCGCGCAGGGCCTGGGCAGGATCGGTGACGTGGTGCCCGACGCGATCGCCGGCGGGAATCGCGTCGAACGCCTGGGCCCCGATCACTGCGGTGACGGCGACGCGTCGGCCGTCGATCCGCTCGATGCGTACGCGGTCGAAGAGGGGCAGGCCAGCGTCGTCAGTCGTGTTGGCGCACACGGTCATCTCGCGGAGCTCTGGCTCGAAGTGGTGGCGCCAGCCATGGTTTCCGGGAGCCAGCAGGTCGTAGAGGCTGGTCAGGATCTCGCGCTCGATCTGGCCCTGGCCGAGGCGGTAGAAGCCGCTGCCTTCGAAGAAGTCGCCGCAGTCCACGATCAGGCTCTCGGCCCTGGCGGCGTGGAGGTGGGCGAGCATCGGTGCGGGGGAGGCGAAGGCGGAGTGGACGTCGGTCGTGGCGATGATCCGCCGTAACTGTCGGTTCATGGCGTGACCTCGCAGATGTCGGCGCCGAGGGTGTACAGCTTGGTGGGGAGGTCGGCGTGGCCGCGTCGGAGCTGGTCGAGGCCGCCCAGGGTGGTGACGCCGTGCGCGGTCAGGCCGGCGATGAGCAGGGCGGAGCCGGTCCGGATGTCGGTGGCCTCAACTCCGGCCCCGGTCAACTGCTGCGGACCGGTGAGACGGCACTTGGTGGAGGACAGCTCCTGGATCGCGGCACCGAGACGGGCCAGCTGCGGCAGCAGGTTGCCGTGACGGCCGGGGTTGATGGTGTCGGAGAAGAGGTGGGTGCCGGGGCGGGTGAGGGCCAAGGCCATCAGGGAGGGCTCGAAGTCGGCGTCCAGGCCGCTGGGGGCGAGGGAAGCGATGGCTCGCAGTGACCGGCTGGTTGGACGGACGTCTGTCGCTCGGACCGTAAGCACGTCGTCCTCCGCATCGGCGGGAACCCCGAGCCATCGCAGGGACCGAACCAAGGGGACAACATCGTCAGCGCGTACGCCGCAGATGCGCGCGTCGCCGCCTGTGACCGCGACCGCGCACGCCAGAGTCCCGGCCTCGATCTTGTCGCCGGGTACCCGCCAGACGATGCTCTCCGCCGGAGCGGCCAAGGGCGGCGCGAGGGCGAGAAGCGCCTCGCTCACTCGGCAGTGCCAGCCAGCCGCCCGCAGCGCTTCTACGACAGCGAGCACTTCCGGCGAGAGGTTGGGCATCCCCAGCCGCAGTGGCCGTCCGGCCACGACAGCGCGCAGGAGAGCGGCGATGGTCGCGCCTCGGGAGCGGAAGGGCAGTGTGATCGCGACGGTTCCGGCCCGGGGAGTGCCGGCTGCTTCCACGACGTAGCCGTGGTCGTCGACGGTCGTGCGGTCGCCGAAGTGTTCGTAGACCTTGAAGTGCTGCTCCATGCCGCGTTCCCCGATCCGGCAGCCGCCCGGCCAGGGGAGCCGGGCCCGCCCGTACGCGCACAGCAGGGCGGGGACGAGGTAGTACGAGGCCCGGATGCGGGCGGCGATGTCGAGGTCGAGCCCGGCCTCGGGCTTGCCGCCCGGCAGGATCACCGCGGTCTGCGGGTCGCTGACGGGTCGGGCCGTTTGCCAGCCGGCCTGCTGGAGCAGGGCGAGCATCGTCTCGACGTCTGCGTTCGCGGGGACGTTGCCCAGGTGCACCGGGCGGTGCAGTGCCGCCGCGGCGGCCAGGAGCGGCAGGGATGCGTTCTTGGACCCGTCGACCGTGACGGAGCCGGTGAGAGGGCTCCCGGGTCGGATGGCCACCACTTCGGCGGCGACTGGAGGGATCCGTACGGCTGTCAACCGTCAACTCCTTTGCAGAGGAACGTGTCGTGAGGACTGGGCTGGGGCGCCGACCTTGAACTCGGCCCAGCAGCGTTTACCGGACGGCAGCGGATCGACTCCGTGGCGATCGGCCAGGGCGGCGACGAGGAACAGGCCGCGCCCGCCCTCTGCCTCCATGTCCGGCAGTCCGGCTCGCGGGACCTTTCGGTCGGCATCGGTCACCTCAATCAGCAGACGCTCGCCGTCAAGGCGGGCGCCGGCCGAGATCGGGCCGTGGCCCGCGTGCCATACCGCGTTCGTCAGCAGCTCGGCGGCGACCAGCTCTGCCGTGCTCAGCAGGTCCTGGTCGAGGGAGGCGTCCCAGCGCCGTATCCCGTTCGCGAGCCGCTGCCGCGCGGAGCGGGCGGCGGCAGGTGTGCCGTGAACGGAGAATCGGATCTGGTGCGCTTCCATGAGCTGCCTCCTGGACCGGTGCGGCTGCTCCAAGCAACCGCTCCGGAGGCAAGCGGGACTACGCCGTGTGCTGGGGCTGCATCACTTATGCAGGAGCCGCATCGCGGTGAATCGCCGCTCGGTTACGCTCGGTTGAGCAGGCAGGATCGGCGACGGCAGGAGGGGCCGTGGCACAGATGGCCGAAGAACAGAGCGAGGCGAGACGGATCGGCGAAGTGATCCGTCAGGCACGTGTTTTACAGCGGCGCTCGCAGAAGGACGTGGCCGCCGCACTGGGGTATCACCAGTCGAAGGTGAGCCGTCTGGAAAGCGGCAGGGGCACGGAGGACGTGCGCACGCTGCGCGAGATCGCGCAGGTGCTGGACATTCCGCCGCACCGTCTCGGCCTCGCCACCGCTGCTGACACCGGCCCCGCCGCCGAGCCCGGAGCAGAGGACATGCACCGCCGTACCTTCCTTGCCGCGAGCGTGGCCGCGCTCGCGGCTCCGCCGTCGCCTTCATCGTCGTCGTCGACCACCGCGCATCACGACCTGATCCGCGTCCTGCTGCCGGGTACGAGCCCCGCCGCCACCGGGCAAGCCCTGGGCATCGACGAGCTGCGGGACCGGCTGCGGGCAGTACGCCGGATGTTCTACGTGTGCGACTACGCGGAACTGGAGCAGGCCCTGCCGGGGCTGATCGCCGACCTGCGCCAAGACGCTGGCGGTGGCTCCTCCGGCTCGGCGGAGGCATCCGGGCTGCTCGCGACCGCGTACCAGACATCGGTAAGCCTGCTGCTGAAACGAGCCGACCAGGGCAACGCCTGGCTCGCGGCCGGTCGGGCCATGGCCGAGGCTGAACGGTCCGGAGACCCGGTCGTCCTCGCCGCCAGCGTCCGCGTGCACGCCCACGTCCTCGTACGGGACAAGCACACCGCCCAAGCCGTGAACATGGTCCGCCACACCGCCGACCAGCTCACCGGCTCCTACGACCAGCGCTCCCCCCGCTACCTGGCGGCGGTCGGACTGCTCCTGCTGCGCGGGGCGACCGCCGCCAGCAGAAACGGCGACCGCGACACCACCCAGGACTTCCTCACCAAGGCCAAGGAAGTGGCCCGCTACGTCGCTTTCGACCAACCGGACGCCTGGGCGAACTTCAGCCCCACCAACGTCGCCCTGCACGAGGTCAGCGCGGCCGTCTCCTTCGGCGACGCCGGCATCGCCCTGCGGACCGCACGCCCCCTCATGCGCCGCCACATTCCCGTCCCCGAGCGCCGAGCCGCCCTGTGGGTGGAGACCGCCCGCGCCTACAGTCAGCAGGGCAGACTCGCCGACGGCTACCAGGCCCTGCGCATCGCCGAGAGCTGCGCGGCACAGGACATCCGCCGCCCGGCCGTACGCGAACTGGTCGCCGACATGGCAGCCCGCGACCGCCGCCGGGCCCTGCCCGAGCTGCACCATTTCAGCCGCCAACTGGGAGTGCCTGCGTGAGTGACCAGTCCGACAAGCCGTTCCTCCAGATCGTGGTCTGCGCGGCCGGAGTCGCCGGGGACGTCGGCAAGCTGATCACCGCAGCGCACGAGCGGCAGTGGGACGTCGGCGTCGTCGCCACACCACAAGGGCTCGGCTTCCTCAACGTGGAGGCGGTGGAGAACCAGATCGGGCGCCCCATCCGCTCCGCCTGGCGCTCGGCGGGCGAACCGCGCCCGACCCGGCCCGCCGATGCCATCGCTGTCGCCCCGGCCAGCTTCAACACCGTCAACAAATGGGCCGCCGGAATCGCCGACAACCTCGCCCTCGGCATCCTGTGCGAAGCACCCGCCACGGACGTCCCCATCGCCGTACTGCCGTATCTGAACTCCGCCCAGGCCGCCCACCCCGCCTACCGCAGGAGCCTGGAGCAGCTGCGCGAGATGGGCATCCTGATCGGCTCGTACGAACCACACCGGCCGAAGGCCGGCGGCGGGGCCGACCGCTACCGCTGGGAGGAAGTACTGGAGCTGCTCGCCCCCAGGCTGTCCGCGCGGTCGTGATCAGGGCTGCTCCGTGCGCCGTCATGCCTACGGGTCGGCCACCGGTAACCGGGCCCGTTCATGGACTCTCAGTCGGAGCGCTTGTACCCGGCTCAGAACCGGCCACCGGCCCGCCCAAGTAGCACGTCCACCACGTCAATGAGGGGTTCGACCCAATCCTCCAGCGCCTCGCGGGCGCCGTGGTGTCAAGACAGCGGGCCAGCCACTTTCCGCTTCCAAGCCTGATTTGGCCATGCCGGATGGGCACACTGCGCTTGGTGCCTACCGGCGCTGTCGGTGCTGCTGTTCGGTGGGCGATGGAGTCACCGCCGGGATCCGACCGTTTCCGGTCTGCTGAGTGGGGATCGAGCCTGCCGTGGTCGTCTGCAGGCGGGCGGCTTCGGCTCGGCGGTTGGGTGCTGGGTTTCGGCCGGTGTGCTGGATGCGGGTGATGAGCACGCGGGCGGGTTGGCGGGCGGTGGTCAGTTCGCGCTGGGCGGCGGCTTCCTTGAGGAGTTGGTGGGGTTGGTGGCCGCGGGCTTCGGCGTCGGCGAGGACGGTGGCGAGTGCGGGCCACGCCGGGTCGGCGAGGATGCGCTCGGCGTCGTCGGGGACGGCTGCTCGTACGTCGCTGGCCAGGACGCGGCGGGCTTCCTCCTTGGGTGGACGGGCTGTGAGTTCGGCGAGCGTCGGGGTGAGGGCGGGGTCGGCGGCTGTCTGGAGGTGGTGGACGGCATGGCGGGCGGCGTCGGCCTGGTGGGCGTGGTTCTTCGCTTCGTGCCAGCGCCCGGCGACGATGGCGGCCCAGACCAGGGCTGCGACCAGGGCGGCCAAGGCGCTGCCGTCGGGGCCGGTGGCGGTGTGGACGATGTCGCGTGCCGCGCTGCGCAGGGCGTGGGCGGCTCGGTCTTCCGCCCGGATCTGGGACCGCTGGGCGCGGGCGAACGCCTTTGAAGCGGCTTGGAGTTCGGCGCGCAGATGGGTGGGTGCCTTCTGGGCGGTGGCTTCCAGGAGTTCGCCGAGGGCGGTGATGTGGGCTTGGGCGTGGGTGTCGTCGGCGAGGTCGGTGTGGAGGGTGTCGAGGGCGTCGGTGGCTTGGTGCCAGGGGGTGCTGGGGTGGTTGCGGCGGGCGGTGGGGTGTTCTTCGGGTTGGCTGGATTCGAGGCGGGCCTTGATTTTGGGCAGGGAGAGGTCGGGGGAGATCTTGCTTCCGGGGTGGTAGATCTGCTCGCCGGCCTCGTTGACGTCGCCGGGGCGGCCGACTGCGTAGCCGAGGAGGTCTCCTGAGGGGCCGCGCCGGACCTGGACCTCGATGCCGCTGGCTTCGAGGTAGACGATGAATTCCTCGGCGCTGCTCACGTGGGGGATGGCGGCGCGGATGCGGTCCTGGAGCCAGGCGGGGCTGGGCTGTTCCCAGCCGAGGCGTTCGGCTTTGTGCATCTCGGCCTGTGTGGGGCGGCGGGCGCCGGTGCGGTCGCCCTTCTTCAGGCGGCGCAGCCCGTAGTCCTTCTCGATCTCGCGGCAGGCGTCGCCGACGCGCAGGCCGCTGTCGTGGAGCTTGGGGCGGCGGCCGTCTTCGCGGACGGTGGTGGCGAGGAGGTGGATGTGGTCGTCGGCGTGGCGTACGGCGATCCAGCGGCAGCCCAGGTCGTCACCGGCCGGAGCGATGCCGGCGGCCTGGACGATGCGGCGGGCGATCTCTCCCCACTCGGCGTCGGAGAGGTAGCGGTCCTCGGGTGCGGCGCGGACCGGGCAGTGCCAGACGTGGTCGGTGACCGGCTTGCCGAACTCGCTGTTGCGCAGCCGCACGGGCTCGTCGAGGTAGCGGCCAAGTTGGGTGAGGGTGGCGTTCTCGTCACGGCCGGGGTCTGGCATGCCGAGCATCGCGAAGCCGGCCACGATGTGCGGGTCGAAGTGCTCGTCATGGGTTCCGCGGCCGTAGAGGTAGGCGAGCAGGCCACGGGTGTTGGTCCCGGCGGGCTTGATGGCGGCGATCACGCTGTCCCAGCCTCCTCCGGGTCGGTGGGCTGGCGCAGGGCCTCGGCGATCAGCTCCAGCAGGTGGTGGAGTTCGCTGAGGCGTTGGCGTATGTCGGGTGGGGTGTGGTCGCTGTTGAGGGCGCGGGCGATCTGGTTGACGTTGACGCCGATGCGGTTGAGCTGGCGCAGAACCTGGGCGCGGAAGATGTGGGTGCGGCGGCGGTCCTCGGACAGGGGCAGGTTGGCGGTGAACCGGCCGGTGAGGAAGGCGAGGACGATGTCGGCGGCGAAGCCGGAGTCGCCCTTGTAGCCGTGCTCGGCAGCGGCCTGCTGGAGATGGGCTCGCTGGTCGCCGGTGAAGCGCAGCGGGCCGACACGGTCGTTGCGCTTGGTGCCG
Organism: Streptomyces adelaidensis; assembly: GCF_016598475.1. Classification (GTDB taxonomy): domain Bacteria; phylum Actinomycetota; class Actinomycetes; order Streptomycetales; family Streptomycetaceae; genus Streptomyces; species Streptomyces adelaidensis. Next base: position 1,693 of record NZ_JAEMUX010000141.1, on the reverse strand, counting down.
GTGAAGCAGCGGATCGTGGGCTGCACGCTCTGCACGGCAGGCTCGCCGGCGGCGATGGCTGCGCTGGCGGCGGGGCGCAGGACGGCTTGCTGGACGGAGTGAAGCGTGTCCGGGTCGGAGCCGCCCTCGGCTCCGACCCCCTGGTCCGGCGCCCCCTGGCGCTGGGCCGTCTCCGCCACCCCCGGGGCGGAGCCCCCCGAAGTCCGGCCTTGAGTCGGACTCGGGGTACTACTGGCTCCGCCCGGGGCAGCCCGTCCGAACGCGCGGCGCAAACGCCCCATCAGCGTAAGGGACTTCGTCGGCGGCAGCGGCTCGTCGGGAGTGTGGTCGGGGCGTTGCGGGGCGTGTGTCACGGGCGGTTCTCCGGAAGGGGCGGGGGCAGGTGGGTCGGTGGGGAAGGACTGGCGGAGTGCTGGTGGCCGGCACGCTGTCCACAGGTGTGGATAGGCGGGCGGCGAGCGGCGCCTATGGTCGGCTGGCCGGGGTGACCGGAAGGGGTTCCGGTCACCCCGCAGGGATTCCGGTCAGCCGCTGCTCGGACGGGTCTTGGCGGCGGCTTCTATTTCGGGCCGGAGGATCTCCATCACCTCGGTCTGCCGCTGACTGCCGATCGTCAGGTCCCTGTCCTTGACGGCCTTCCGGAGAAGGGACCGGCTGAGCGTGCCGTGCTCAGCGAGGGCGACCCGGCCGATCTCCACCAGCTCAGCGAGCGTGGCCTTGGGCGGACGGCCACCGCGCGGCGTGCTCTCCGAAACCTCGGGCGGTGGTTCCGTCGGCTGGACGGAACCGGCGGCCGGACGCTCAGCGAGGCCGACCGACTCGGCCCATGGCTCGGCGAGCTTGGCGGGCGCGGTGACCGGTGGTTCCGGCAACTGGACGGGCGCGGCGTCGAAGTGGTCGGCGGGTTGGTCGACCAGTTGGTGGATCTGCCGCATCAGGACGCCGAAGGCCAGCAGCGCGGCGGTCGGGGGAACCGCGGCGACCACGTAGTCGAGCAGGGGCACGGCGCTGGCGTTGCCCGTGCCGCTGACCCCGGCCACGTTGAGCGCGATGGAGCCGACCGATCCGGTGGCCGTGAGGGCGATCGCCCACCAGTCGGTCACCCGGCGCAGGCCCGCGCGGAGCATAAGCAGTTCGCCCGCGACGATGAACGCGTCCAGGGTCGCCGGCCAGGCCCACTGGCGGACCGGGGAGCTCCTGAGGCCGTGCTGTCCGGCGACCTCTGCGAGATGCGCGTAGGACAGCCAGAACCCGCCGGCGGTGAGCGCCACGATGACGACTCCCGCCGCGATGAGCGCGTACCGCTCGGCCGCCTGCTTGGTCGTCATCGGCCTCCCTTCGACAGGGCGATGGCCCCGGTGGGTGGGCGTGGAGAGGGTGGTCAAGCGGGGTTCTCCTGGGGTGGTGGCGTGGTCCGTCTTTGCCGTCTTGGCCGTTGCAAGCGCAGGTCAGGGCCGGTACGGCAGGAGGGCTGGTGTTCCGTCCTGGCGGCGCCGGCGCGTCCTGGGGGCACACGGGCGGCGGGGCTGCGGTTCGGTGGCCGTGGACGGATCGCATCCGTCTTGCCGTCCCGGCCGCACGCGCTGTGACCTGCGGCGATACGGCGAGGACGCCCGGGACGGAACAAGACGGATCGGGGCAGCGTCCTGTTGGTGGCAGCGCGCTCTTCATGATCGCGTTGCCGTCTTGCCCC
>NZ_JAEMUX010000140.1 GCF_016598475.1 Streptomyces adelaidensis | reverse complement strand
GGGTGCCGGGTCCGTCGGAGCGTCCGGTGAATGCGTTGACGGCGGTGTTCGTGCCGGTGGCGTCGTTGCGTGAGTCGGAGGGGGAGCACTACCCCGCCGTCCACCACTCGTACCTCGTGGGGCACGACCTGCCCGAGACGGGCGGTGCCTGATGCCGGACCTGTCTCTCGGCGAGTGGTTCTTCCTCGCCCTCGGTATCGGCGGATTCCTCCGCTTGGGCTGGTGCCTGGTCTGGCTGATCGGCACTGAGGCCCCGATGCCCGCGCCGCTGGACAAGGCGCTGGACGTTCTCGTCAGCGCTGTTTTCGCCGCGATCACCTGGGCCCGGAAGAACGCCGCTCTCCTTCTCCCCGCGACCGCCTCGGAGGCACTCCGATGAACCACTCCACGAACCCGCCGCTGAGTGTGACGCTCGGCGCGAACCACCTCCACGGCGTCCTGAGGGTGGACCAGATCCGCACCGACGCCCTCGTCCAACTCGTGCAGCACTGGGCGTCCGACGAGCAGTCCCGCGATGACGTCATCGACGCCCTCGACGAACTCGCCGCCGTCGTCGGCTCCGTGGCCCGCGAGGGCGAGTTGGACGCCGCTGTGGAGCAGGTGGAGGACGTGGCGGGCATGGACACCGCGCACGTCGAGGTGGACATCCCGAACGTGTGCAGGCTCCTCGGCGAGCTGGAGGCGGTGGAGCGGGTCACGTCCCGCTTCAACCGGGGCGCGTCGCTGATCAAGCACCCGACGCACGCCAAGACCCGCGCCCACCTCAAAGCACACCCGTTCCCGAAGCAGGACGGGAGGCGGTCCGCGTGAAGTGCGGCGAGCCGAACCCCGGCAAGACCTACGCAGACTGCGACCTGGAGCTGAAGCACCACGGTGACCACAGCTACCTGGGCCAACGGTGGCCGCGCCTCCAGCCGAACGAGCCGGACCTGGACATCGACGTGCTCCTGTCCCGCGCGGCCCGTGAGGCTGGAGTCTGGGGCGTCGAGGAGCGCAGCTTCCCGATCATCGTCACGGAGACCGTCACCCGGGTGATCTGGGTCGAGGCCGAGACCGAAGATCAGGCGCTCGCGTACTGGGGCGACGACCCCACCGATCTGCCCTCAGACGGCGAGGTCCTGGACGGGTCCGTGGAATTCGAGCGGCCCGCCCTATGGCAGCGGCAGGCAGCGTTCAGGGCGAACCGTTCCGAGTCGAAGATCGGCCCGCTGGCGATCTGCCCGGGGTGCGGCGCGCAGGCGTTCCGCCGCGAGTGGATGCACAACCCGATGCGGAAGTGCCACGGCCCGATCGAGTGGCGCGAGACCCGGTCGACGAACCCCAGCTACCGGTGGCGCCGCGAGTTCAAGTCCACGCCGGTGTACGGCGTTGTCGAAGAGACTGCGGGGGCGACGGCATGAGCTTCCCCGCTTTCCTGGCCGCCCTGTCCGGCGGGGACCTGCCTGCCGACGCCGTCCGCGAGGAGCGGTGTCTGCGGGAGCCGATCGGCTGCGGTCAGGCTCTGACCGCAGCCGGTACCGGCCGCATGTTCCTCAGCCCCGACGAGACCGCCGCCTATCAGGACGAGTGGCGGATCACCGGCTTGTGCCCGGACTGTCAGGACCGCATCGACGGCGGTGATGGCCGTGGCTGACCGCGACCGGCGCCGCGCGCTCCTCGCCGAGATCCGCCGTATCGGCGGCCGTATCACCTCCGGCCAGGCGCACGCCTTCTACCGGGCCACCGGCTGGGGGCCGTGCCGTAGCACCGCCCGGAAAGACCTCCAGTGGTGGACCAGGCGCGGCGTTCTCGTCCAACGCGGGTCTACCGACAACCGCGCGTACACGGTCGCCCGGTGAGCGCCCGTCACGCGGCCCGGACCGGCCTCCACTGGACGGCCGTCACCCTCACCGCCCTCGCACTCACCCAACTGAGCCCGTTCACCGGCGTGTACGCCACCGCCACCGACGCGATCACCGCCCTCGGAGTCGGACTCATCGGACTCGCCGCCACACCACACCGGAAGGACACCGCCTGATGACCGACCTGACCGAGCAACAGATCACCTCGCTCGCCAAGCTCCGCGAACCGTTTCCCGCAGCCGAGATCCGATACCTGCCGCGCGTGTGGTGCGGAAACTGCCGCGACATGAAGGGCGCGTGCAAGATCCACCAGCGCGCGAAGTGCCAGAAGTGCCGCAACAACATCAGCTCAGCGCACATCGACCTCGCCTACGTCGGGCACGCAGAGGCAACGAACCGACTCCTCAACATCGACCCCGCATGGGGATGGGAGCCCGTCGCGCTCGACGAAAAGGGCCTGCCGCAGCACGACCAGAACGGCGGCCTGTGGATTCGCCTGACGGTGTGCGGTGTGACGCGACTCGGCTACGGCAACGCCGAGGGCAAGCGTGGCGGAGACGCGGTGAAGGAGATCATCGGGGACGCGATCCGGAACGCCGGCATGCGGTTCGGTATGGCGCTGGATCTGTGGACGTCGTCGGATCTGGAGATTGCGGAGAACGGACCGAAGGACGCGCCGGTCGGTGCGGAGCCGAAGCCGGGCAGCGAGCAGGGGCCCGAGCGTCAGTCGACGCCCGCGCCGGCCGGCGCGAAGCGGTCCCGTCCGAAGCCCGCTGCCGACCCGGACGCCGCCGCGACGGACTCCCGTCCCGGCGCGATGCCGCCCGCTGGTGAGGCCGAGCAGCAGGCCGCCCTCGACGCGATGTGGGCGGCCGCCCGCGACACGAACTTCGTCGAGGGCCTGCCTGCACAGTTCGCCTCCGCCTTCGGCCACCCCATCGAGCAGGGCACAGCCAGCGAGTTCCGGCAGGCCACGTCGCTCATGCGCACCCCAGCCGCCGCCTGACCCCTGCCGCACACCAAGGGGCGCCCCGCGGCTATCGGGGCGCCCCGCCCACCAGGAGACCACATGAACGTGAAGGAAGCAGCGGCCCGAGCCGCTGTCCTCGACACCCTCCACAAGGCCATCGGCGACGAACTGAAGGCCGCCAAGCGCGACCTGGAAGACGGGCTGCGCGCCGCGAAGGCCGAGACCGGCACCCAGAAGGTCACCATCAGCCTCGACGAGCAGCAGGACATCGGCACCGCCAGCCTCGTCCAGCCGGCCGCCGCCGCGGTCGTCGCCGACGTCGAGAAGTTCAAGGCGTGGGTGATGGACCACTATGCGAGCGAGATCGAGCGGAAGTTCGTCACCGAGGTCCGCGCCGCGTTCACCGCCCGCCTGTTGAAGGAGATGACCGCGGCCGGGGTTGCGCAGTGGGCGGACCCGGAGACGGGCGAGCTGCACGACGTGCCGGGTGTGGAGATGCAGGGCCGGGCGGCGTACACGCGGCTCACGGTGCCGGTTGCGGGCAAGCAGGCGATCGGGCAGGCGTGGCAGTCGGGTGCGCTCTCGCACCTGGTGCTGCCGCAGCTCACTGCTGGAGGTGCGGAGTGAAGTACCTCGACGGCCGCCGCTGCGGTTGGGACACGGAGACCACGTCCAAGGAGCCGACCGAGGCCCGCATCGTCACCGCCGCCGTCGTCGGCCGTGGCGGCGCCTCGCAGAAGCATTCGCAGACGTGGCTCATCAACCCCGGGGTGCCCATTCCCCCGGAGACCACCGCGATCCACGGTATTGACGACGCCAAGGCGCAGGCCGAAGGCCGGGACCCGAAGGTGGCGCTCGACGAGATCGCCGGCACTCTGGCCCGCATCCTCCGCTACGGGATGCCGCTCGTCGCCTTCAACACGGCGTACGACTGGTCAGTCCTGCACTACGAGCTGGTGCGGTACGGGCTGCCGACGATGGCCGACCGACTCGACGGGCCGCCGTACTCGCTGATGGACGCCCTCGTTCTCGACAAGCAGGCCGACAAGTACCGCCGGGGTTCGCGCAAGTTGCAGGCGGTCTCCGCGCATTACGGCGTGCACCTGGAGAACTGGCACGAGGCGAAGGCTGACGCGGTCGCTGCACTGGGGATCGTGGACGCGCTGTACGAGCGGAACCCGCGGCTTGACGGCTACGACCCGCAGCGCCTGTATCTGGCTCAGCAGGCATGGCGCGAGGAGCAGCAGAAAGGGCTTCAGGCCCACCTCCGGAAGACCGACCCGGCTGCGTACTGCGCGCCGGAGTGGCCGCTGGTCCCGGCTCAGCGCGGGGGTGAGGCGTGATGTTCGGGTTCGTCTCCCGTCGCCGCCACAACGCTGAAGTGGCCGCCCTCAACGCCGACCGTGACCGACTCCGCGACCGCGCGGAGAAAGCCGAGCAGGCGGCGGAGACCGCGAAGCGCAACTGCGGCCAGGCAATCCGCCAGTTCGTCGAGGCGGACGCCACCAACCGGCGGCTCGCCGGCCGGAACGCCGAGCTCACCCGCCGCCTCGACGACGGCACGGACGCCGAGTACACGGCCCGCTTGGAAGCCCGCGTCGACCGTCTCACGAAGGCGGCAGGCCGCTACCTGAACGCCTTCTGGACGGCGCGCCGCGAGGAACGTGCGGTCGCTGCGGTCGCCGTCCGGGCCCGCGCCGACCAAGAGCGGCTGGCGGAGCGCCTGAAGGCGTCGGAGGAACGGGCCCGACTGGCTGTGCAGGGGCTGCGGCCGGACGAGTGGGAGTCCCGGCCGGTCGATGGCGCGGCGCGGGTACGGCGGGACGAGCCGTCGGTCGAGCTCCGGCGGGCACTGGACCGGTGCGCGGAGCTGGACGAGCGCCTCGCCGTGAAAGAGGGGCGCCCGCCGCAGGAGGTGGCGTCGTGAACGACGAACTCACCGTGGCGGTCGGCTCCTGGACCGCGTTCATGCTGACCGGCGCCACCCTGATCGCCCGGAACTGGCCGGTGTGGGAGCGCACCCCGTTCCCGAAGCCGGAGGCCCAGGGCGTCGACCTCGTCTCCCTGGACGACCTGCTGGACGGCGGCGAGGTCGAGGCGAACGACGACCTATGGTGCCCGACCGAGCAGCGCCCCCGCTTCCACGCGGTCCGCCGCGACGGATCCGCCCGCTGCTGGACGTGCGGCACAGAAAGCCTGGCGGTGGCGGCATGAAGGAAAACCTGGCCATCGGCGCCCTCGTCGTCGTCCTGATCGGCTCCCTGCTCTACACCGCTTACCGGCTGATCGACCGCGCCCGCCGCCGCGCGATCACCCGCGACCGCATGGCCGACGCGCGCGCCCGGGTCGGCCTGCCGCCTGCCGCACCCGACAACGTGCCCGGCGTCAACGCCGCCGACATCGACGAATGCGCGCTCATCCTCTCGCTGCCCACGTACGGCACCGACGACCACACCACCAACCCGACGGGGGACCCGAAGTGACCAGCCGCAACAAGGCCAAAGGCTCCGCTTGGGAGCGCGCCATCGTCGAACACCTCCGTGCCGCGGGCTGGCCGTACGCCGAACGCCGCATCGCCGGAGCCGTCAAGGACCGCGGGGACATCGCCGGCGTGGTCGGCGTCGTGATCGAGGCGAAGAACACCGCCTCCCGGAATCTCGCCGGCTGGATCGAGGAGACCGAGCTGGAGCGCGTCAACGACAACGCGTGGCTCGGGGTCGTCTGGCACAAGCGGACCGGCAAGAGCTCGGCGGCGGACGGCTACGTCACCATGACCGGCACCCAGTTCACGCAGCTCCTCGCCCGCGCCCTCGACATCCAGACCGCCATCGCGATCGACGACGACGGCGAGGCCGCCTGATGACCATCACGATGACCGATCTGTTTTGTGGGGCCGGCGGCTCCACCACCGGAGCCATCATGGCCACTGCTGCCCGCCACATCCCCAGCTTCCGTGTCGTCATGGCCGCCAACCACTCCCGGCACGCCATCGACACCCATCAGGCCAACCACCCCGACACCGCCCACGACTGCGCCGACATCAGCCAAGTCGTCCCCGGCCGCTACCCGAAGACCGACATCCTGTGGGCCTCCCCGGAGTGCACCAACCACTCCGTCGCCAAGGGCAAGAAGCGCGACCACGGCGAATGGGACGACGGCCTGTTCGCACCCGACGGCGTCAGCGAAGCCGAGATCCGATCCCGCGCCACCATGTGGGACGTGCCCCGCTTCTGCGAGGAGCACGCCTACCGCATCGTCATCGTCGAAAACGTCGTCGACTCCCGCTGGTGGGGACCCAAATCGCGGCCCGGCGCGATCTACGAGTCGTGGCTGTACACCATGAAGTTCGGGCTCGGCTACTCCCACAAAGCCGTCTACCTCAACAGCATGTTCGCCGCGATGCTCGGCGACGGCGCAGCCCAGTCACGCGACCGGAAGTACGACGTGTTCTGGCTCCCCGACCAGGTCGAGCAGGCGCCGGACTTCGACAAGTGGCTGCGGCCCACCGCCGTGTGCCCGATGCACGGGCCGATCCGAGCGATCCAGGCATGGAAGACCACCAAGATGTGCACGCCCATGAGGCCGTGGGGCCGGTACGGCAAGACGGGCCAGTACGTGTGGCGCTGCCCGCAGGTCACCTGCCGCAACGCGGTCGTCACCCCGCCTGTCCGCACCGCATCCGAGATCATCGACTGGACTCTCCCGGCCCGCACCATCGGCGACCGCAAGGGCACCAAGGACGAACTCGCGGCCAACACCCTGCGCCGCATCAACGCCGGGTACGAGAAGTTCTCCCGCCCGTTCCTCGTCCCGAACGAGGGCCGCGAGAAGCCCCCGATGGACATCCTCGACCCGCTGCGCACGGTCACCACCCGCAACGAGACCGGGGTGGCGTTGCCTCCGTACATGGTGGAGCTCCGCGGCGGCGGCTCCTCCCACCGGGCCATCACCGAGCCGCTGTCCACCGTCACCGCGGGCGGCAACCACCACTTCCTGGTGAGCGCCCCGGACATGGTGCTGCCGTACTACAGCAGCAGCATCGCCCAGCCAGCTTCGGATCCTCTCGGGACCGTTACGACGGTTGAGGGTCACGCGGCGATCTACGGCGGGCGGGTCCGGTCGGTGGAGGACTGCCGCTACCGGATGTTGGAGCCGCACGAGTACCAGGCGGCGATGCACTTCCCGAAGGAGTACATCCTCACCCCGGCCGACAAGCGGACGCGGGTGAAGATGCTCGGCAACGCGGTCACCCCGAACGCTGCCCGCGACCTGGTCGCCATGGCGGTGGAAGCGCTCACCGGCGACGGCATCGAACTCCCGGCGGTGGCGTGATGGCGTACACCGGTTCCGCTCACGGCCTCACCAGCCCCCGCCCCGCCATATGGAGCGATGCGGGCGCCTGCCTCGGCGAGGACCCCGAACTGTTCTCCCCGGACGGCACTCTCGGCAAGTGGGTGCAGGTCATCGCCGACGCCAAAGCCATCTGCGGGCGCTGCCCCGTCCGGGATCGCTGCCTCGAATGGGCCCTCGACAACCACGAAGACCACGGCATCTACGGCGGCCTCACCGAAGACGAACGCGGGAACCTCCGCCGACGCCAAGCCCGCAACACACGACAGGCCGTCCGCAAACCGCGCGGCCCCAAACAGCCGCCGCCGGCCACCCTCCGCGAGTTCTTCGACCGGCACGCCTCCCACACCACCGGCGGGCATCTGGTGTGGGAGGGCGCGAAAACCCCGGAGTTCCGGCAGCGGCAACTCACCCCGAACCAGTTGTCGTTCCTCGTGGACCGCGGTCACGAGTGGGACGGCCCGATTCACCGGCTGTGCGAGGTGCGGGGGTGTGTGCAGCCGCTGCATCTGGCGGACGTACAGGAACGCCTCCAGCGGGCCGCAGCGGGTGCGAAGGCCGTCGCCTGATGTCCGGCTCGTGGCTCGGTGGTGTGCAGGTGCGGCGGATGGAGCGCGGTCAGGTCGCTGTGGCCGACCAGCTGTGCGCCGCCTGCCTGTTCCACCGCCGGGTCACGGGCCGGGCCCTCGTCACCGACTTCCTCGCCTCCGATCCGATCCAGCAGCACCGGGACCAATGCCCGGCCAACGACAAGGACACCACCCCATGACTGACCGCCCGTACACCGACGACGACCTGCGTGCCGAAGCCGGGCTTGCCCTCGATGCGCTCGTTCACCTGCCGACCGTCGAGGAGATCGCCACCTCGCTGCGCCAGTCCTACATCCCGCACCTTCACGCCGACGGCGACCTCGTCACCTGGGGCGGTCTTCTCGACGAGGACGGACTGACCGAGGCGGCACGACAGATCCACGAGCGGATGATTCCGGCGGCGCCCGTGGGCGCATGGGCAATCAGGCTCGGCGCCGACGGCCTGGAGCCGTCCGACGAGCACGTCATCACCCTCAGCGGCGACGACAAGCCCATCTGCCGCATCCACTTCGCGTTCGAGCCCGGCATGCCCGAGGAGACGCGGACCGCGCTCGTGCAGGGCATCGGGCAGGCCATCGACGCCCACCTCTGAGCCACCCACCGCGGCGGCCACCCCCACGGCCGCCACCGGGCCCGTTCCTCACCCCCCCCAACGAGGAGCGGGCCCGGACCCAACCACCCGAGAGGACCCACCCCGTGGCACGAACCACCCGCCGGCTCCCGTCCGGCAACGACCGGATCACCCTCCGCCGCAAAGCCGCCGACCTGTACCTCGACGGCTGCACCATCCGCTCCGTCGCCCGCCAGATCGGCCGCCCCTACACCACCACGTACGAACTCCTCGCCGAAGCCGGAGTGAAGTTCCGGCCCCGCGGCGGCAACACCGGGAAGGCGGCCTGATGGACGCCGACGACACCCCGGCCAGCGCCGACGCCGTCACACCCGAAGTCGCCGACGAACTCCGCGCCATGTACGCCATCGCCCGCACCGTGAACGGCACCACCCCACTCGACGACCCCCGACGGCAGACAAGCCGCGAGTTCACCGAGGCGCTGTTCGTCCTCGTCGAGCAGGGCGTCACCGCCTACCGGCTCGCGAAAGTCCTCGGCGCCCGCCTCAGCTCGGTCAAGGCGCGGCTCGCCCGCCACGGCTACCGGACGCCCTCGCCGTCCCTGGCCAACAGGGAGTACCGCGACACGACCGTCTGGGACGCCCGCCGCGCCAACCGGAACAGCTGACCGCACGACGAGGCCCCGTATCAGCACGGTACGAGGCCAGGAGAAAGGAGGAGCGTGGCGTGTTGAACAACCAGATCATCATCGCCGACGACACGCTGCGCGCCTACGCCCGCAGGAATCAACGCGGCATCGTCGACGCCGTCCAGCTCACCGAGAGCGAGTGGGCAGGGCTATGTACCCGGAACATCAACTCCACCCGAGCCCAGATCGTGCGGTGCGGCTTCTGCTGGGTCGACCACGGCGAGACCCAGTGGATGAAGACGTTCAACCGCATGGGGACCCGCGTCGTCAGTCACCAAGCCGGCGAAGCACTGGACCACCCGTACCAGTCCGTCGAGACACCCGAGCACAAGGCCTACAACAACCGCACGTTCCACGTCTGGGACAGGGAAGGCTTCGGCCCGAGGAAAGAGGCGCGGGCCGAGGACGGCAGCAGCATCGCCGACGTCCTCGCCGCCGAAGGAATCATCAAGACCGCTTACGAGCACCAGCACTCGCCCTTCAAGAAGGGACATGGGCTGACGGAGCGCATGGACCGCGCCGCAGCCGTCGGGCGCGTCGCCATGTTCCACACCGACCAAGTGAGCGTGGCCAGAGCCCAGAAGGGCCCGATCCTGCGCACCGACGGCGACGTGCCGTTCGAGTGGATCGAAGACCTGAACCGGCCGCTGACGTTCAGGTCCGGGCTCCGCGAAATCATCGTGTTCACCTGCGACGTACGGAACGGCGTCTGGTGTCCGCGCGGCAAGATATCCGGCTGCGGCAGGCCTCACGCCCGCACCGAGCTGCTCGGCGGCGTCACTCTCGACGACGTCCTGAGGGGCGCCCCGATGGGCGAGTACGTGCCCGTGTTCAACGCTCAGGTGACCGAGGCCCCCTACAGCTTCTGGACGACACGGGAGTCGTACGGCCGCTATCTGTCGGCGCTGAACGGCCGCGGGGCAACGCCTCTTGACGGCGCTCCGGCGGCCCGAGAGAAGACCCGCAAGGGCGCCCGCAACGGGCACTCCGGCCGGAAGGAAGCGGAGCTGGCGGCGATGCAGGCGCGGGCAATCGACCTGTCGACGCTCGCCACGCCTTCTCTGAATCGTCCCGTAGCGCCCTCCGTCCAGCGGCGCCCGTCGGGCGTGTGCTCGCACTGGATAGGTGCCGAGGCCCGGTACTGCAACACCGCCGACGGCGTGCGCCGATATCTGCCGGGTTACCGCTGCCCCGCGCACACGCCGCGCGCGCTCCAGGGCCTCCCGGAGTTCCCGCCTGGTCCGGGCATCCCGGCGTACCGAAAGGCGGAGCGATGACCTCAGGACTCGGCGATCGTGCGGGAAGGGTTCTGCGGCAGGCGGCTGTGCGCTGCGGCCGGGTCGGTCTGCTGCCGGCGCCACGCCGCGACCTCGCGCTTGATGTACATGCGCAGGTCGGCGGAACGGGCGACGCCCTTCTCCTCGCACAGTTGCCCGTACGCAGCCCACGTCTCGTCGTCGACGCGGATCACTCGCTGCGGGGTCGGGTTGCTGGCCATGTCCACAGAGTAGCGGCTGTCTGCACATCGGCGATACACCCCACCGCGTCCGACCCTCGCAACGCTATGCACTGTCTAGACAGTAGAGATACAATTGGGGTGCGTTCACGGGCAGGCCCGAGAGCACCGGTTCCTCCTGCCCAAGTCGGATCAGCGCGATCGAAAGAAGCCCAGATGGCCAACCTGAAGATCCATAGCCGAACGTTCACCCACCCCAAGATCGTCATGGCGGGGAACGCTGCAACCGGCCTATGGGTCCGCCTCTCCACCTGGGCCGTGCGGTACCACCCCGGAGACTGGTGTGTACCCGGCGAACTCGTCCGCAGCTACGGCACGCCCGCACAGGTCCGCCGCATGATCACGGCAGGGCTCGCCGCTCCCGTCGGCCCTGATTACCTGCTCGACGACGAGCTACTCGGCTGGGAGCGCAACGACAGTCGGGCGGCGATTCCCGCCGAGCAGCGGCAGCGCATCTACGACCGCGATGGAAACGCCTGCCTGATGTGCGGCGCCACCGACGACTTGACCCTCGATCACATTCACCCGTGGTCCCTCTACGGCCCCGATACGGACGCAAACCTTCGCACCCTCTGCCGCTCCTGCAACAGTTCGAAGGGGGCCAAGGTCTGATGCCCTGGGTCAAGTTGGACGACCGGTTCCCGTCGCACCGCAAGATCGCCTTGCTGTCCGACCGGGCGTTCCGGCTGCACATCTCCGCGATCTGCTGGTGCGCCGAGAACCTCACCGACGGACGCATCAGCGACCGCGAACTCGCCCTCGTGGCGAAGATCCGGGGCGTCAAGGCCACCGCCCAGCAGCTCGCCGACGCGGGCGTGTGGGACCGGACCGAGGACGGGTGGGAGATCCACGACTACCTCGACTACAACCCGTCCCGCGAGCAGGTGATCGCCGAGCGGAAGAAGAACGCCGAGCGGCAGGAGAAGTTCCGGCAGCGGAAGAACGGCAAACCGGTCCCGCCGGACGACGCCCCGACCCCGTCAAGTAACGGCGTTACTAACGGCGTTACGCGGATCGGAAAAACGCACGACGGCGACACGAACGCAGCACGACGGCGACACGACGGCGACACGACGGCGACCGGAAGCCGCGCCGTTCTGAGCGAAGAACCGCAGGTCAGCGAAGTTCGTAACGGCGTGACTAACGACGCCCCGACCCGACCCGACCCGACCCGACCTATTTCTATGGCTGATGCCGGTGAGGAAACTGCACGAAGTGAGGGGCTAGGGAGCGACGCTCACGCGCTCTCCCCGATCGACATCGACGGGTTCGAACTCACCGACGCGATGCGCGGCTGGGCCCTCCGCACCTTCGGCCCCGGCCTCGACCTCGACTACGAGACCGCCCAGTTCCTCGACCACTTCCGCGCCCAGAACGTGCGCCGCTCCAACTGGCCGACCGAGTGGCAGAAGTGGGTGCGCCGCTCCGCGAAGTACGCGTCCGAGCGCGCCACCCGGCCCAGCACCAACGTCGTGCCCTTCACCCAGCCGCGCCCCTCCACCACCGACGCCCGCGTCCAGGCCGCTCTCGATCTCGGCCGGCAGATGCAGGCCGAGTACGACGCCGCCCGCAAGGAAGCCCAGTGATCACCTTCGAAGATGCCTCGACCCTCCTCGGCCTCGCCGCCGCCCGCGATCAGCGCACCGTCGGCCGCGCCGACATCCTCGCCTGGCACGCCGACCTCGCCGCTGCCGCACTCACCCGCGCCGACGCCGAGGCCGCACTCACCGTCTTCTACCAGGAGATGGCCAACCGCCAGCCCCAGGACCGGTTCCGGGTCACCGCGGTCGACCTCATCGACATCGCCAAGCGGGCCCGCCGCGAACGCGTCGCGAACCTCCGCTACGACGGCGACCCGGACGAGACCCCGGAGCAGTACCTCACCCGGCTTCGCGCACGCACCGCCGCCCTCGCCGACGGACGCATCGGCCCGGACACCGGACTCCGCGCCCTCAACCCCGGCACCCCCGACCCGCGACTCATGCGGGAACTCGCCGCCATCGGCCGTGACGTACCCGGCGACGACCCGACCGGCAGCCGCCGGCCCGTACGCGTCGGCCCGCTCACCGTCGAATGCCCCGCCTGCAAAGCGCCCCTCGGACGGCACTGCCGGACCAACGGCCACCCCCGCACCGTCCCCCACGCCGCCCGCCGCCGTGCAGCACGCGACGCCCACGACCTGCCCCGCGAAGACACCGCCCAGATCGCCGCCCGCAAGGAAGCCGCGGCCACCTACCTCGGCCAGCTTCCTCCCGAGGAGCGCGCCCAGCTGGAGGAGTTCAAGGGCCGACTCCACGAGACCGAGGCCCCG